>JAUZRZ010000027.1 GCA_030949945.1 Sulfurimonas sp.
AGTTATAGCCCCGCTGCACTCGGATGTGCTATACTACTCATTTGCTTAGTTAGCTTCTCTCTTTTTCGTTATAGCCCCTTTCTCACTCGGATTGTGCTATACTTGTTATTATCTTTTATGAATTCTGTTGGGTTATAGCCCTTTCTCACTCGGATGTGCTATACTATCAAACGCTAGGGAGCGGAAACATCGAAAACTGTTATAGCCCCCTTTCTCACTCGGATGTGCTATACTCGCTGGGGTAAGGGTATCTCAGTAACGTGCTGGAGCTGCTATAGCCCCTTTCTCACTCGGATGTGCTATACTATATACTAAAGTACTAGCAAGGCTCACACGTTGTTATAGCCCCCTTTCTCACTCGGATGTGCTATACTGAGTCCAAATTGAGATGTGTTAAAGCTTACTTGTTATAGCCCCCTTTCTCCACTCGGATGTGCTATACTTGATGCGCTTAGGAGTATAGTGACCAATTCTGTTATAGCCCCCTTTCTCACTCGGATGTGCTATACTGATGATAGACGCTAACCTACTTGAGTACGTTATAGCCCCCTTTCTCACTCGGATGTGCTATACTAGTCATTACTATGGGTGCTGCATATTAGTTATAGCCCCCTTTCTCACTCGGATGTGCTATACTTCTTATGCAATGATGCTTGTAACACATTGTCGTTATAGCCCCCTTTCTCACTCGGATGTGCTATACTAAAGTCCTGAAGTATAGATGATCCTACATGATCGTGTTATAGCCCCCTTTCTCACTCGGATGTGCTATACTAGCACTTTTACTGTTATACTGCATAGTAGCATAGTTATAGCCCCCTTTCTCACTCGGATGTGCTATACTGTGTAGCTATTGGAATATAATAATGGCCATTTGTTATGGCCCCTTTCTCACTCGGATGTGCTATACTACTACCCTTTCAGACTCACCTAACTGGTGTATTTGAGAGACTTTTAGTTCTTAAAAATATCTCTAAATACTTCTAATTTATTCAAGATTTGAGTATTTTTTTCATACCAATTACTTCTTATTTAAAATATTCTTTTGAATTTACAGAATATTTTGTTCCCTTTTTACACAAATTTCTTAAAATAGCAAAAGTTGCTTTTTTTCTAGTTTCTCTTCCTCTTTCTTTAAACCAACTAATGTCTCCATTTTAGAATATTGCAAGTCTGTTATGGAAAGCATCCGTATGTGCCCCTTACTTGGAAGATGCTCTTTTACTCTTTTTTTATGAGTCTCAACACTATCCTCACCTTTACAAACTCTACTGTAAACTGAAAACTGCATCATAATAAAACCATCTTTTAGTAAAAACCTTCTAAAGTCAGTATATTTTTTTCGCTCCTGTTTTGTCTTTGTTGGTAAGTCAAAAAATACAAATATCCACATAAACTTAGACACCTCACTCTATCCATGGTAACTGTAATTTAGTCACATCATTGCACTTCATAACTCTTACAAAGCTTTGAACCATAGCATCACAAACATTGAGTAAAAGTACATTTTCATCCTTTAACTTCATCTCCATTACTAAAACATTTAAAAGAGCCGACTTTACATCTACTCCTAAGTGAACATCAAGTTCATCCTCTATCTCTAGTTTTTTTACTACCATATCAACCATAGGTCTTAATGGTTCGATTATGTCATCAGCTAAATTATAAGCATTGAGCTCTGAACAATGAAAAACCCCAAAAGTTGGTAGTAATCCATAAGAGACTAAAGAACGGGCAACAGCACCTCTCACTATTGCATACCCATAGTTCAGTGCTATATTTCTAGGGTCTAAACCTTTTTGGTCTCTTGTAAAATCATCAAAAAGTAGACTCCAGTATCTTCTAGCCGCTAAAGCTTCTAGGTTTTCACTATCTCCCGACTTTACTTTTGTCTCTAAAACTCTCACTTGAAAATCATCTTTATCAAAGTACCGTAAAAGTGCTGCTTGATTTGAAATCTTTTGCATGATTATTTTTTGCCAAATCTGTTTTTTGAGTGGAAGTTTCATCTCTACTTGTATATGAGCGATTTGTGAAAGGCGGGAGTGTTGGTGAAAGGGTGTAAAAAGTCCATTTGGCATATGGTAACTATCACAAGAAAAAAGAGCTATGTTATTCTCAGCTATAAAACTCAGTAGTGCTGTTGTCATAATCGAGCGGTTGTTTTCCAAAACTATAACTGTTATATCCTCTAATGGAACAGTTATAGTTGGTTCATCTTTTACTTCATACACAAACTGTAAGTTTTTCATACTTAGCCGACAAGGCTTCGTTATAAGAACTGTTCTCCATGCACTCATCTCTTTCTCCTCTAAATTATCTTTTTTTTCTTTGTAACCTACTCTCTTTTATGCTACCTTGTCGTTTTTCGCTCTTTACCTCAACATAGTTTCCTAAAGGGTCAACTTGGTATTTTTTTATAAATATAGAACTTTGAACACCAAAGCCATATTCACCACTTCCATCATGTAAATTAAAAATTATTTTTGCATTTGCACTATCTGTACTATTATAATAACCCAAAATCTGAACAGACTCTTTTTTAGCCGTTTTCTTAGTCTTAACTTCTATCAAGTCCCTCTTATAAAAAGAGAACCTAAACTCATACTCCTCATCCATCTCTATCCATGGTTTGTTTCCAGCTACTATTGCCCTATTTGGCAAGCTGTCTTTTACAAAATCACTCACATATATAGGCACCAAATAGTACTTTTTGTCTTTATATTTTGGAAACAAATCAACTCTTGGCATACCATCATTAAGTGCTATACCATGTTTAAGTTTTACATTATTTCTTACACTCCCACCTTTTAAGACCTCTACCTTTCCACTCTCTTTTTTCATACTCAAGGTCTTATCACTATATATTGTCTCTTTGTGAGCTGCTCCACCCACTTTTCTCCTAGGCATATGCGAAACAAAAATCTCACTTATATTTTCTCGAACTCTATTCCCAAACTCCTCAAGTGGTGTTTCAAACCTTAAAGCCTTAGATTTTTTCTCTTTAGATTCATATATGTACCCCTCGCGTTTAGCCGAAACAGTTGAGAGTTTTTGAACCATAGACTGTGTTGAAAATGCTAAGATGATGGCATCTTCAGCATGATGAAGATGATTATCTCTATTTTTGTCGCCTACTCCCCACTTGTAACGTAGTTGAGATGTCAACATTCCATTCATTGTAAATATATGGCGTTTGTCTTTTGACTCCCTAAACTGTATATGTGCTTCCATATAGTTTTTTACAAACTTAGATATATAAGATGTATCATTTTTATTTCTATCTTTAAAAGCCAACTCGCTGTTTTCATCAAAATTTGTTTTTAAAAGTCTTGATTGCTTTGCTTGTCGAATATTTTTATACCCTTTAACTCTCTGCACAAACTCATCAAACTGTTCTTGAGACATATACTCAAATGGTGTTTGAGAACCTTTGTCTTGATTGTGCTTAGTAAAACACAAGACCTTGTTATTTAAAGAGTCATCAAGAGAACGACTGTATGGTAGGATATGGTCAACTTCTGTCGCACAAGGGTCATTTAAAAGCTCTGGTTTAATCTCTTTACCACTATAAATACAATCTCCATTTTGTTCCCTCCAGAGTCTAAATTTCAAAAGTTCTTTAGCATTTGGCTCATGTCCTAAAATCTCTGTCGCATGAACTCTTGCCTCCTCTTTCTTATCTCTAAACTCCCCTTGAGCTTTTTTTATGTCATTTCTATCTTTATGTGATTTTTTAATATCTCTAGTAAATTCCACATGAATACTATCAATCTCTCCATGTTTTCTGGCAATGGCATTATAAACTAACCTCATCTGTGCTATCGCGCGTTTAACAACAGGGTTTGTCATCTCTATGTTTTCTTGTTTACTAAGTGGAGGAAGGAGCAGAGTTTTCTCACCTTTAAAGATAGCTTTAAAGTCATATCCTGCACTCGTACAAGCCTTATCATAATCCTTTCCCTCTTCAAGATATGGAATAATATTTCGTATAGCTTTACTACTCAAATGCCCAAAACCTGAAAAAGAGAGAGTTAAAAGAGCTTCACAAACTTTTTCGCTCTCGGCTATTTCTAAGAGTTGTTTTAAGCTCTCTTTGTCATCTTTTTCAGTTGTTAAAACTTGAGCAATAGCATCTAAAACATCATAATCATTCTCAACACTATCCCAGTAAAGATTATCTACTTTTAAAATAGCCTTACAAATCTTTTGATAAGCAGAAAAATCTAAGAACTTCGCTCCTTCAGGGTCTTTTATCTCCCCTGTTTTATGGTCATGATATGTTAAACCCTTGATTTTCATCTCTTTATACTGAGGAAATAATTTTTTAAATGATTTGTAAGTAAATTTATTAGTAGTTTTTGCTTTATGAATTATTTGAGCTATTTGCTCAAAGATAAGTGGCATTTCATAACCACTCTCATCTATAACTCGTAAATTTTTAAGTTTTTGTAAGGCTCGAAAATACTCAAAACTGTAAGAACTCTTTGATGCTCTTTTTTCTTCTACCTCGAAAGGACAGTTAGCTACCATGTGAGCTACTGACTTTAAAGGTCTCTGTTTAAATGCTAACTCTTTATAGGCTTGTAGCAGTTCATCGCTCACTAGAGTGCTTCCAAACTCTTTTTGTTTAGCAAATATTATCTCTATCTCATCTTCGAGCATACTTCTTGCAACAGAATTTTCATAGTTTAGTTTTCCCTCACTATCTTTGCCATTTCGTTTTTTATCTTTTGTTGAGAGGTATTCACCGACTGTTAAGTATTTTTCACTCTCTAAAATAGTTTTGTTTTGACCTATGCCTGAAAGAACAGCTTTACCCTCATTATCTGTAACTACATCACTTTTTCTATTTGATTTATAACCCCTATGTTTAGCAAGGTGTATCATTATTCTCGAGAGTTCTTTGTTGTTGAGTTCTCTATAAAGTGCTTCTCTTCTTAAAATCCAAACATCTTTTTGCCCTTTATTTCCAATAAAAAGAGTCTCTAATTCATTTTGAGTTAAAATTTGTTTTTTGATTAGAAGTTGTTTTATCGCTCGTAATTTCTGAGCCTTGCGTTTAGTAGTTCTTCTAGCACTTCTCGCTTCACGGCGAGGAAGTGCTAAAGACTTCCCATCTTTAGGGTGTTCTGCAATAGTAAAGATACGAACTCCACTATCAATAATCTTGTTATTTTGCAGATTCTTATCATCAACATTAACCAAAGCCCATCCAATAGAGGTTATCCCTAAATCCAATCCTAAAACTACTTTTTCCATTTCAATTTCCTTTAATGGAAATAATTATATCATAACACTAATAGTTTATCCGAGTGAGAAACGGGATCCTATAATAAACAGGTTTTCGGTTTCCTGTGCAAGGCTCTGACTTTAAGTCATCCTTTTAACAAAACCGTCTTCATTTTACACCTTACTTCGCATCCCTTTTAGCAATCTTTATATAAATATGCAGTATCTCTATAGCCGCTGGTGTTATTCCGCTGATGTTCATAGCAGCTTGAAGTGTCGGTGGAGCAAAGCTTTTTAATTTTCTTGTACTTCTTTACTGAGTCCACTTACTATTGTAAAATCAAAACCTTCAGGAATATTAATTTTTAAATACTTTTTCATTCTTCGTATTTCATCACTCTGCTTATCTATGTAACGAGCATATTTACCCTCAACTAAAATCTCTTCTTTTATGTACTCATCAAACTTTTCTAACTCTGGAACTATTTTGAGCATCTTTTGGACATCAAAACTTTTTCTAGCTATAAGCTGTTGTGCTGTAGAGACATCTTTTAAAGGTTGCTCATCCATAGACTCTAAAAGAGCATTAAACTCTTTGTTTGGAGTAAATTTGGTATCTTCTAAAAGTTGTGCGCCGTACTTAATCTGCTCATCTTTTAGTTTTATCCTCTCATACTCTTTATCATCTATGAGTCCGAGGGCATGTCCATATTTTCCTAGTCTAGTGTCAGCACTCTCTTCGCGTAAAAGCAGTCTATACTCGGCACGAGAGGTAAACATTCTATAAGGCTCATTTGTCCCCTTTGTGACAAGGTCATCTATGAGAACACCGATGTAAGCTTCATCACGTCCTAAGATAAGAGGCTCTTTATCTTGGAGACTGAGTCCTGCGTTTATTCCTGCCATTATTCCTTGAGCGGCTGCTTCTTCATAACCAGTTGTACCGTTAATCTGACCTGCACAGTAAAGTCCTGAGATTTTTTTGTCTCGAGTGTGTGTCTAAGCTCACGAGGGATCTACAAAAGTCATACTCTATGGCATAACCAAAACGGACTATCTTTGCGTTTTCCATCCCAACAACGGAGTGAATCATCTCGCGTTGTACTTCTGGAGGAAGAGAAGTTGAGAGTCCATTTATATAACACTCAGTATTGTCCATTGACTGTGGTTCTATGAAAAGATGGTGTCTCTCTTTATCGGCAAACTTACTCACCTTATCTTCTATGCTCGGGCAATATCTTGGAGAATTTCCTTCTATCTGACCTGTAAAAAGAGGTGCTCTGTAAAAGTTTGAAGAGATTATCTCATGTGTTAGAGGGTTTGTGTAAGCTATAAAACATGGGAGTTGCTTTTTGTTTGCACGAAACTCTTCACGGTTAGTTCTAAAAGAAAAAGGGCTAGGAAGCTCATCTCCACCCTGCTCTTCCATCACAGAAAAGTCAATAGTTGAACTATCTATTCTTGCACAAGTTCCAGTTTTGAGTCTTCCCATCTCTAAACCTGCATCCTCTTTGAGTGAAGCTGACAGTCCCTCACTTCTCTCCTCTCCATAACGACCCGCTTTTTTTTGAATCTCTCCAACATGAATAATTCCGTTAAGAAATGTTCCAGAAGTTATGATGACCTTAGAAGCTTTGTACTCATTTAAAAGGTCGGTTTTGACACCTTTAACTACTGAGTCTTCGATTATAAGAGACTCTACTGTCTCTTGAGCGAGTGAAAGATTTTTCGTATTTAAGACAATGTTACGAGCTATGATGCGGTACTTGTCCATATCAATTTGAGCACGGCTACCACGAACTGCTGGACCTTTAGTCTGGTTAAGGATGCGAAACTGTATACCTGCTTCATCGGTGATAAGACCCATCTCTCCACCTAAAGCATCAAGTTCACGCACAAGATGCCCTTTTGCTAAACCACCAACAGCTGGGTTACACGAGGTTGCACCAACATTTTCAGCAAGCATAGAGATTAAAAGAGTATTGTTTCCCATACGAGCAGAGGCTAAAGAGGCTTCTATTCCCGCATGTCCACCACCAACTACTATCACATCATAATTCATTTATTATCCTATATTAAGTCCTTAGCCAAAAGAGACCCCAACTTAAGAAAGCTAAGAAGAGTACTAATGCAAGGCGAAATTACGAAAGAGCTACGAGTAGCTTTGAGTGATTTCCAGCGAGAGTCAGTAGATACTCTTCTTAGCTTTCCACGAGCGATAAGAGAGTAGTCCTATTGTGTCGTTAGATTTTCTTGAATTAGCAAAAGCTAGTCCTGCGAAAATCTGCCTAACACTAGAACTACTCTCTTATC
>JAUZRZ010000028.1 GCA_030949945.1 Sulfurimonas sp.
GCGGAACTATATCTTTTACAAAGTCATAATCACCAACACTTACTCCACCAGTACTCACAAGAATATCAGCAGATTCTAAAGCTCTCTCAAATGTCTGCATAATGGCATCTTTATCATCTGGTGCAGTTCCTAACTGTATAACTTCAGCTCCAGCTTGCTCAAAAAGTGCTGCTAGTGTGTAGTTATTTGAACTTCTAATTTGAGCAGGATTATCAGAGTTTTCACCTAAATCAAGAATCTCACTTCCAGTTGCTATCACTGCAACGCGAGGGCGAATGGCGACTTTTACCATCACTTGATTTAGACCTGCCATAACTCCTATCTCTGCAAAAGCAATTTTAGTTCCCTTTCTTATCAAAATATCACCTGAACGATAGCCCTCACCTATGGGACGCACTGCGTTTGCCAAAGGAACTGCTTCATTTATAGTGATGACTCCATTGTCGTAAGTAACATTTTCAATCTGTATAAGTGTATCAGCACCACTAGGCATCATAGAACCTGTAAAAGTTTTAATACATTCGCCAGATTTTAGTACTCTAGTCTCATCATGTCCTGCAGGATTATCGCCTACAACTTTTAAAACACCTTTTTCTAGGTCTTCATGTTTTAGAGCATAACCATCCATCGAGGCAGTAGGAAACTGTGGGTCATTAAACTCTGCTACAATATCCACAGCCAAGATACGACCAAGAGAACTACTTAGTGGAACTCTCTCATATCTACTAGAATTTACCTGTAATAAATCCAACATATTTTGACTTGTCTCATACGATAATAAATTCACTATAAAATCCTTTAAGCTAATAATCCACTGCCGCTAATTGCAGTAGAACGATCTTTTGCATAAATACGTTTGCCACTCTTTAAATCATACTTCCAGATAGGAGCACTCGCTTTAAAGTCCTCAACAAACAAGTCTATAAACTCCAATGCCACCCTGCGTTTAGGCGAAAAAACGGCAGCTATATAAGATGACTCATGAAGCATTACATCACCCTTAGAGTGTGCCATCTTTATCTTTGCACCTTTAAGTTCTGCTTTTTCTGCCATGATTTAAACCATGATTCTAAAATCGGCTCATACACATCAAAGCTCAGTCCATCTATGCCATCTTCACTTCTTACAGTTCCAACAAAAGGGATATAAGCACCATAGTTACTCCTCGCCTCTTCCTCGTACCACTCTTTTAAAATATGTGGCACATCTAAAGGTCCATTATATAAACTTAGCACTCTCTAACCACCACATACAGGAGGAAGAAGAGATATTTTATCGCCATCTTTAAGTGGAGCTTCGAGTGAAGTGACTAAAGTGTCATTTACGGCTACTGCACAAGACTCTAACCAGTTACTCACCTCAGCATCACGCTGTAAAATTGTTGCTAATTCATTTAAGTTATTTATATCTAACTCAAGTGCTTCTTTTTGTATAGGTCCTAAAAACTCAACTCTAACCATAATAATTTCCTATTTAATATCAATAAATATGATTATATCTAAGAAATACTAAGGAATGTATAAGAAGCATCTTTAAGAAAAAAACAATATAATAAACCTATAAAATACCAATGAGGATGCACCATGGCTATTACTGTTGAAAAAGCACTTGAACTTATCTATACAAATGTTAAAAAAACATCACTTCAGATTTTACCCATAGAGGAGTGTTTAGGCTATGTACTAGCGCAAGATATTATCGCTAAGCATAATCTTCCACCCTTTGATAACTCGGCGATGGATGGGTATGCTGTAAAAATAGAAGACTCTGGAAAATCTGTCAAAGTGGAGGCTACTATTTTTGCTGGGGATAACTTTGATGGAGTCTTAAACGCAGGGCATGCTATAAAAATAATGACTGGGGCTAAAATTCCTCTAGGGACACAGTGCATAGTCCCTATTGAAGAGATACAAAAAACGCAAGATGGCTATGTTACACTTCCTCACAATTTAGTCATCTCTAAAACATATTCGCTTAGCAGGTGAAGACATCAAAAAAGAGATGCCTCTTTTATATGCTGGAGAGACTATAAATGCATACCAAATCACTCTGCTCGCTTCACAGGGAATAAGTCATATCAAAGTGCATAAAGCTCCTCGTGTAGCCCTTTTTGCTTCTGGTAATGAGCTAAAGATGCACTTTGAACAACTAGCTTCTTATCAGCTTTATAATACAAATACACCAACACTACTTTCTCGTGCAAAAGAGCTTGGATGCAGTGTTGAGTTTATAGGAACATCAGAGGATACTTTAGAAGATTTAAAAGCACATATTAAATCTGCCCTAGAGTGTGACCTTGTTATCACAAGTGGTGGTGTGAGTGTCGGGGATGCTGACTTTACAAAAGAGGCCTTTAGTGCCTTTGGATATAAAATACTTTTTGACAAGATAGATATAAAACCAGGCAAACCAACAACTTTTGGAAAAATTGGCGAAACACTCATCTTAAATCTTCCTGGAAATCCTCTCGCAGCAGCACTTAACTTTGAGCTTTTTGGAACAAGTATCATTCGTGCATTGTGGGGAGCTAAAGCAAAGTTTACAAACCCTATAATCGCTAAAATGAAAATAGATTTTTCTCTTCGTGGAGGTCGCCGTTCTTTAATCCCTGGAAATTTTGATGGGGAGTTTTTTACACCTTGTGAGCATTTTTCTCCAGGAATGATTTCGCCTCTTGGATATGCAAATAGTTTTATAATGATAGATGAGAGTTGCACACTCTTAGATGCGAACAGTGAGGTAAAAGTCGTAAGTACACAGTTTAACTTTAGCTCAAGTGAGTATAAAAGTCTAGTCTCTTTTTAATTTCAAAATATAATAATCTTTTTGAATATCTGCTATATTTTTAGACCTGAAATACTGCACAAATTTACTCTCTCCATTTGGACCTTTACCGTGTGTAAGCCATCGTTTCCAAAGGTAAATATCAAAATCTTTCATAGTGAGGTTTTGGGGAAGATTTTGTTCAAACTCTTTTAGTCTCTTATCGCCCTCAACTATAACAGAGCCACCCTCTTGAATGAACTTTGCGAGTTCTTCTTTAGAAAAAATACCCACAACATCTACCCCAGCCCAAAAGTTAAGTGCTCCATACTGGTTCCAGTAGCTTTTATAGAGGTTGTAATCGCCTAAAGGTTTTTGTATCTTGTTTATTTTTACATACTCTTGTAGCCCTTTGACTTCTGCTTTTCCAAAACTTTGCAGCATTAAACTCAATGTCAAAAGTAGAGGTATAAACGCAAGGCTAAGCATCAAAGGAGACTCAGCTAAAACTTTTTTACTCTCACTATGAACAAACCAAAGCATAAACACTAAGCTAAAGAGTGCTAAAGGAAAAAGAACTGGTGACCACCACTCAGGCATAGGAGATAAACGCAGGTAGAGTGCTATAACTAACAAGGGAACTAGACTTAGTACATAGGAACTTAGACGCATTAAAAAGATATATATCTTTGTGTACTCTTTGAGATAAGCACGAAAAAAGATATATGCCATAAGCATAGTAGCACTTACAATAGGCAGTGCATAAATGTCTCCACGGTAAGGATGCAGAGTGAAAAAGAGGAGTGTCGGAGCTGATATAGCCAAACCTAGCTTTATTAATCTTCGCTCTTCACTACTGAGTATATCTTCTCTCTTTGTTAGCGTTTTATAGATAGCTAACAAGATAAGAAAATATAGCAACAAACATAAAAGGTGCTAAAAAATAGGTAAAAATTGGGAAAAAGGCAGTAGTCCAAGGAACTCCATTTGCTCCCTTACTCAAAGACTCTCTAAGGATATATGTATCTATAAAGGCATCTCCATCATAAATAAATATTGGCAAATACCCAGCGATACTCACAAAGATACCAAAAGCTATTGCTAGATAGTTTTTAAGCTCTACTGCTCTTTGCTTTATCTGTGATGTTAGCACCCAGTAGAGTAGCACACTTAGTCCTAAAAAAAGACTGTATGCAGGAGACTTTAGCCATCCACTTAGACCTATAGTGCCCCATAGGAGCATTAAGTATATAAAAGATTTATCTCTATCTGCTCTATCTAAAAGGTAGAGGGTAATACCGTATAAAATAACAAGTTCACTCTCCATCTGCGAGGCAAAAGAGTGAGAGTAAACGCCAACACTTAAAACAACACTTAAAGCATAAAAAAATGCCCAGCCTGTATCATCAAGTGAAGTTTTTAAAAATCTAAAAAGGAGTATTGCCAGTAAAATAAGACCAAAAAAGTTCATATAAACTAGAGCAAACATACTATGAGTACCAAAGAGAATAAAGCCAATTCGCAAAAGAATAAAATGCAGAGGACCTTTATAATAGTCAGGTTCGTTAAAAAGTGTCTGCATAAACCAGTGTCCATCACGGTGCATCTCTAAAGCTTGTGCGATGTAGGTCTTTTGATCACCCGTAGTTGGTAGATACATATCTAACATAAAATAGAGATACGAGAGTGTGATAAGAAAAACAAGTGAAGATTGAGGGTATTTAAGAAGTAAATTCCTAATCTGAAGCATCAAAACTAAACACTCTCAGGGTTAATAAATATCTCGCCTGCTATCATTTTTTCTAAAAGATTTGCATCATTAAAATCATTTAAAACTTCATCTGAAAATTTTATATCTTTTAAATGCACAAGACCCATAGCTCTTGAGTAAGCATCCTCTTTAAAACATTGGGCATATCCCGTTGCAGTCTCATGAACGATGATGGAGTTTAGCTTTACCTCTTTTTCACCATTTTTTGTGGATGTGAGTTCGAGTAACTTATCTATCATAACAAATATAACACGAGAAAACTGTTCAGCAGAGGGGGAGACTGGCAGTTCTACCCATCTCTCTGAGTGCTTTTTCATATCTTCTATATAAGAGGCTTCATCTTCACTCCAAAGAGTGATAGCATGGTCAAAGGACTCTACTAAATCTTTCATATTTTGCTTCATTAATCCAAAGTCATAAACCATCTGTCCATTATCTAAAAAGTTTGACTCAAAAAGAAGTTCGACTATGTAAGAGTGTCCATGCACAGAACTACGACACTTCACACTAGAACATCCACGAACAATATGAGCATTTTCAAATTTAAACTGTTTTCTGATTATCATCTACACACCCTTATTAATATCCCAAATTCTTATATGAAGTCTATCACTAAAATTATACCCTTTTGCCTTACAAAACTCTATAAGTGGCTCGGTGTTTTTTTCAACTTCTTCCCGACTTCCACCTACAGGCATGCAGTAAACTGATGTTTTTGGGGAGTGTAGAAGTACTTCATTTATCTCTTCTTCTAAGCCTAAAGTGATTGACTCTGCATCTATACTAAACTTAAAAAAAGCATCTTTTGCATTTGCCGTGATATTATAAATAATATCCCCTCGTACACGTTTACTTAAAGGTTCATGTGAGTTACTAAGCTTTACAGAGAGTGCAAAAAAGCACTCCTTATAGACTGGATATTTGACAAAATCAACATCAAGTGAACCATTAGTCTCAAAAGTAATACGATGTCCACCTTCAATAAGTGCTTCTAAAAAATCTATAAAAACTATATCATTTGCATAGATAAGAGGCTCCCCTCCTGTAAGTACTATATCTACTGCAGAGGGGAGTTCATAAAGCTCTAAGAGACTTAAAAGCTCTTGTGCTTTACTTACGGGTGTCCATGTGTGTAGAAAAGTGTTCTTTGTTTACGGCATAGACTGTATCACAACCGAGTACCTTTGTACCATCACTTGCAACTTCACTACATCCAAAACCTTCACATTTCATATTGCAGCCACCAAAACGGAAAAAAAGACTAGGAGTTCCTACATACTTTCCCTCACCTTGAATAGAGTAAAAATGCTCAACAAGATATATCACGCTCTAGCCACCAGTCTCATAAAATGCACGAGTAGAGATTTCATCATCCTCTCCACCCCAACGATTTTTCTCAGGTTTAGTTCGTACTACCTCTTTTAAAACAGCTGCTGCACCTTTAATATCTCCGCGTTTAATAGACTCTGAAATACTCATAGCCTCATCAAAATACAAACACGGTATAAGATTGCCCTCTGCTGTGAGTCTTATACGATTACACTTTTTACAAAAATCATCTGCATAAGGCTCGATAATTCCAAATCTGTAACCATCTTTTAGAGTGTAGTAGTGAGAAGGAGAAGTTCCATCAAAACCATCATCACTAAACTCGTACTTTTCTCTAAGTATCGCTAAAAGTTCAGGTGACTTTAACCCACTAATACCCTCTTTTGCATGCTTGTTCTCCATATACTCGATAAAACGCACACTCATATCTCTCTCTTTGCAGTACTCTAAAACATCTAAAATTTCATCTGCATTTACAGTGTTCATAGGAACCATATTTACTTTTACTTTGAGTCCAACTTTAAGTGCCTCATCTACACCTTCTAAAACCTTTTTTAAAACATCTTTTCCAGCTATATCTTGAGCCACTTCAGGTTTTAGGGTATCTATGCTTATGTTTATGCGTTTAAGACCCGCATCTTTAAGTCGCTGTGCAGTACCTTTTAAAAGATAAGCATTAGTAGTCATCGCTAAGTCAATACTCGGCTCATAATCATAAATCATTTTAATGAATTTATCTAAGTCTTCACGAAGAAGAGGTTCTCCACCTGTAATACGAATCTTTTTAATACCCTCATCAATAGCCACTTTCATAAACTCAAAAAGTTCTTCAAATGAGAGAAGGTTCTCTTTTGGAACCCAAGAGAATGGTTTTTCAGGCATACAGTAAGTACATCTAAAGTTACAGCGTTCTGTTACTGAAACTCGTAAGTAGTCAACTACTCTGTCATAGCTATCAATGAGCATATAATATCCCTAATCTATTTAATTAGTGCTATTATACCTTTAGCAGTTGAAAATCTCTTGAGAGAATCACTAAAGAGCTACAACAACAGTTCCAGCCATTAAGTCATGTAAAGAACGCCTATCTTTTCTGTAGAGTCCAACTAAAAGTCCAAGTAAAAATGTTGCTGAAAATAAAAAAGAGATAAAGCGAAACAGTGCTTGAAACAGGGTAATATTTTTTCCAGTTATAGCATCTAAAACTTTAATCTGGTATGCTTTTTTTCCTGGGGTTTGTCCAAACTTACAGAGTAAAATAGTGTAAATTAGACCATATAAAACGACACCAAGAAGAGGTGCTAATGTAGAGGACACAAACTCATCTTTTCCATCCATAACTACATAGGTTATAAAGTAAAGTATGGGAATATATATCATAAACATATCTGTAATAAAAGCCTTAATCCTATCTGGAGTACTTGCATATTTATAAACTGTTTTGTTACGTTTATTGTCTTGTTTTGTAGGTTTTGTTTTTTGCTTTAGTTTTCTAAATCTCATAAAAGAAGTATAGCAAAGCCTAGGTAAAAAGAGAGCATAAAAAAAGGGAGTCAAGAAAAATTCTTGGACTCCCTTTTTAATCTAAGTAAAGCTTATCTAGTGAAGATCACGCCAAACTTGTTTTTTCCAAAGAAGTGCAAAAATTGCAAAGATAACGATATAAATCATTACATTCATACCAATTTCTGCTCTCTCTTGGCGTTTAGGGTCAGCTGCATCTTTAAGATGCTCCATAACCTTCTGCGCCGATTCTGCACTTACACCTACACGAGGCATAGCAGTTCCTGCTAAATGGTTTTGAGGATTTTCCATAAGTGTTGAGATAAACTCTTCACCACGAGAACGGTAATACATACTTAAATCTGGTGGTAATTTACCCATATATGCTTTTAATGAATCTTGATACTCTAAAACTTTTATATCAAAAGCTAAAGAATCTTTTTCATATTTAAACTTAGGCTTCTCACCAATCTGAGTCCAATTTTCATATGAAACACTATGACATCTACCACAAGCATTCTCATAAGCCATTTTTGGAGTTAACTCCTCTTGACTTACAGCGATAGACTGCAGATAAGCAACCATATCAGCTACTTCTTGGTCAATATCTCCACCTGCTCCATAAAAAGGAATCATTGGGTGCATTTGCCCTTTGCTTTCATCAAACTTATGTGCAACATTGAGTGCCTCTGCAGGGTTTTTGATAAGAGCATTTAAAAACTTTGCATCAAACACAACACCAGCATTACTTAAATCAGGTGGGTTAACACCGTAAGCTCCAGCTGAAGTAACCGCATCCATAGAAGCAGCAACTCCTGCAACTTCTATACTATGACAACCAGCACATGCACCAGCACCCATAACTAACTCTTTACCATTTTCTATGTTACCTGTTTTTGTTACAGCCGGTAAATCAGCATAAACAAAATTTTCACTCTCTACATGTTTGTGCATTACATGATGAGCATAAGGCTCAACTAGATAGTAAACTACAAGGGAAAAGACTACAACTACTGCGAGTATTAATGGTTCTTTATTTTTCATTTCTTTCTCCTTATACTTTTTTTTCATATGAAGTGATTACTGGAAGTAATAACCACTGAGCAACAAACAAGATTGCTGAGAAAAACCCAATAGTACTAAATGGATCTTCAGGAGGTAGTTTACCCATAGCTGTCAATACAATCATATTTACAAGCATTACCCAAAACCAAATGGCAAATAAACCACGGCGATTTGCAGGAACTGCATTTGGACTTCTATCTAAGAAAGGGAGAAGAACAAAAATAACCTGTGCAAAAGCAAATAGTATAAGACCTAGATCAATACCAAATGGACGTAAAATCTCATAAGACCATAAGAAGTACCACTCAGGATAGATATGTGCTGGTGTTTTTAGACCATCAGCAGGATCAAAGTTTACTGGATCCATAGCAAAACCGTAGTTGTAAAAAACAAGATAAAAGAAGAAGACTAAGTAAACGCCAACAACCATCATATCTTTAGACATAAAGTCATTTGCAAAACGCATAACTTTACTTCCTGCTTTATCGCCATCTAAATACTTTTTAGCTTCAGCGTCAAAATCAATCTCTTCACCATCTTGGTTATTAACATGAGGAATACGAAGTGCACCGAAGTGAAGCCCGATAAGACCCATAATAGCCAAAGGAATAAGAAGAACATGTAACATAAAGAAACGACCAAGAAAAGCTTGTGCAGGAACATAATCCCCACGAATCCACTCAACCAAACCATCTGCATGTAAAGACCCACCAGCAAAAAGGTTAGTGATAACCATACCAGCCCAGTAAGACATCTGACCCCATGGAAGCATATAACCAGAAAATGCCTCTGCTGAGAATGCTACAAAAAGAAGCATACCAGAGATCCAAATCATCTCCCTACCCTTTTTGTAAGAGCCATAGTAGATACCTGTAAACATATGGATGTAAATAATCAAGAAGACAACAGATGCTGCAACACCGTGAACATGTCTCCATAACCAACCAAAGTCAACTTCTCTCATTATCGTGTAGTTGACACTATCAAATGCACCTTCTACAGTTGGTACATAGTACATTAAAAGAAATATACCTGAAACTACTAAAAGTGCAAAGGTGATTACAAGAACCATTCCCATTGCCCATAAAAAGTTGATGTTTTTAGGAATCCAATACTCCGACATCATCACTTTTTCTACTTTGTCAATTGCTAAACGCTGGTCTAGCCAATCTTTAATACCTGTTGCTTTTGTAAATTTTGCCATTCATTTTCCCTTAGTTAAAGCGTAACGCCATTGTCTTTCATTGCTTGGTACTCTGGACCAACCTCTCCAAGAACTAACTTATTACCATCAATCTTAAATGGAGGTATGTCAAAACCACGTGGTGGTGGTGACTTGAGTACTAAACCAGATGCATCAAACATTCCACCATGACATGCACATAAAAAGTTACCTTCCTCTTTTCTAAAGGCAGGGATGCATCCTAAGTGAGTACAAAGACCAATAGCTATCATGTAGTTGTCGTTGCCAACTTTAATGTTTCTTGCTTCTGCTTGAGGATTACCCTCTTCCTTTTTCATTATCTTTTCGAGACTTTTTAAGAACAAAAATAGGCTTCCCTCGCCACTTCTCAGTAATCATAACATCTTCTTCATAATTACTCATGTCAAGTGTAGTAAACCCGGCTGCTTTAACACTAGGGAGTGGATCCCAAGACTTCTTCATCGCAAAGAGTGAAGCAACAGCACCAACTGCTGCCACCGCTCCAAATGCTTTACCCATAAAACCTCTACGGCTATTATCTTTCATATTGACTCACTTATAAGTAGATTATTCTGAAGCTATTGTAGCAAAATTTTCTATAAGTTAAGTATAAGTTAGGGATTTGAGTTAAAAAGTGACTGACTCATTCACTTTTTGTTTCATTTTGATATAGGACTCGTTATATTTGTTAGTTATTGCGCATCCCTCTTAGCAATTTTTATATATATATGCAGTATCTCTATAGCCGCTGGTGTTATTCCGCTGATGTTCATAGCAGCTTGAAGTGTTGGTGGAGCAAAGCTTTTTAATTTTTCTTGTACTTCTTTACTGAGTCCACTTACTATTGTAAAATCAAAACCTTCAGGAATATTAATTTTTAAATACTTTTTCATTCTTCGTATTTCATCACTCTGCTTATCTATGTAACGAGCATATTTTCCCTCAACTAAGATTTCTTCTTTTATGTACTCATCAAACTTTTCTAACTCTGGAACGATTTTGAGCATCTTTTGGACATCAAAACTTTTTCTAGCTATAAGCTGTTGTGCTGTAGAGACATCTTTTAAAGGTTGCTCATCCATAGACTCTAAAAGGGCATTAAACTCTTTGTTTGGAGTAAATTTGGTATCTTCTAAAAGTTGTGCACCGTACTTAATCTGCTCATCTTTTAGTTTTATCCTCTCATACTCTTTATCATCTATGAGTCCGAGGGCATGTCCATATTTTCCTAGTCTAGTGTCAGCACTCTCTTCGCGTAAAAGCAGTCTATACTCGGCACGAGAGGTAAACATTCTATAAGGCTCATTTGTCCCTTTTGTGACAAGGTCATCTATGAGAACACCGATGTAAGCTTCATCTCGCCCTAAGATAAGAGGCTCTTTGCCTTGGAGACTGAGTCCTGCGTTTATTCCTGCCATTATTCCCTGAGCGGCTGCTTCTTCATAACCAGTTGTACCGTTAATCTGACCTGCACAGTAAAGTCCTGAGATTTTTTTTGTCTCGAGTGTGTGTCTAAGCTCACGAGGATCTACAAAGTCATACTCTATGGCATAACCAAAACGGACTATCTTTGCGTTTTCCATCCCAACAACGGAGTGAATCATCTCGCGTTGTACTTCTGGAGGAAGAGAAGTTGAGAGTCCATTTATATAACACTCAGTATTGTCCATTGACTGTGGTTCTATGAAAAGATGGTGTCTCTCTTTATCGGCAAACTTACTCACCTTATCTTCTATACTCGGGCAATATCTTGGAGAATTTCCTTCTATCTGTCCTGTAAAAAGAGGTGCTCTGTAAAAGTTTGAAGAGATTATCTCATGTGTTAGAGGGTTTGTGTAAGCTATAAAACATGGAAGTTGCTTTTGTTTGCACGAAACTCTTCACGGTTAGTTCTAAAAGAAAAAGGGCTAGGAAGCTCATCTCCACCCTGCTCTTCCATCACAGAAAAGTCAATAGTTGAACTATCTATTCTTGCACAAGTTCCAGTTTTGAGTCTTCCCATCTCTAAACCTGCATCCTCTTTGAGTGAAGCTGACAGCCCCTCACTTCTCTCCTCTCCATAACGACCCGCTTTTTTCTGAATCTCTCCAACATGAATAATTCCGTTAAGAAATGTTCCAGAAGTTATGATGACCTTAGAAGCTTTGTACTCATTTAAAAGGTCGGTTTTGACACCTTTAACTACTGAGTCTTCGATTATAAGAGACTCTACTGTCTCTTGAGCGAGTGAAAGATTTTTTGTATTTAAGACGATGTTACGAGCAATAATGCGGTACTTGTCCATATCAATTTGAGCACGGCTACCACGAACTGCTGGACCTTTAGTCTGGTTAAGGATGCGAAACTGTATGCCTGCTTCATCGGTGATAAGACCCATCTCTCCACCTAAAGCATCAAGTTCACGCACAAGATGCCCTTTTGCCAAACCACCAACAGCTGGGTTACAACGAGGTTGCACCAACATTTTCAGCAAGCATAGAGATTAAAAGAGTATTGTTTCCCATACGAGCAGAGGCTAAAGAGGCTTCTATTCCCGCATGTCCACCACCAACTACTATCACATCATAATTCATTTATTATCCTATATTAGTCCTAGCCAAAAGAGCCCCAACTTGAAGCTAAGAAGAGTACTAATGCAAGGCGATTGCGAGCTTCAGTGCTTTGAGTGATTTCCGAATCAGAACCTCTTGCTTTAAGCGATATTCTTTTGTCGTTAGTTTTTATTCAGTGTTGCGATCTTTGCATAATATAGACTAAGATTATCTGATTTTATTAATTATAGATTTTAAGATATTTAAGGATATATACCGTGATAAACAAGGCAAATGCAGCTTACAATGCAAAAGATTATAAAACAGCATATGAACTCTACTCTCAACTAGCTAAAGAGGGTGATGCAACAGCACAAACTTCACTCGCTTATATGTACCAGAATGCTCAAGGTTGTGAGAAAAATGAAAAAGCAGCCCTTGAGCTTTATACACTAGCAGCGGAGGCGAAACAGCCTTATGCACTTTTTAACCTTGCTATACTTTATGAAAATGGTATAGGTGGCGTTTCACATGACCAGTTTAAGGCCTATGAGTTACATCTAGCGGCGGCTGAGAGAGAAGTACCACCAGCGATGTATGAAGTTGCACTTATGCTAGAGCGTGGACTTGGTTGTGTACAAAACTATAGCGAGGCTGCATTTTGGTACGAAGAGGCTGCTAAACGCGGGCATATTCAAGCCTACAACAACCTTGGCGTTTTATATAAAGAAGGACATGGTGTAGTTCAAGATGATGCAAAAAGTTTTCTCTGTTTCACTCGTGCATCAGAGGGCGGACTAGCACAAGGACACTACAATCTCGGACTTATGTATGACCAAGGTAAAGGTTGTGAGACAGATAACGACAAAGCACTTGACCTCTGTCGTAAAGCAGCTTATGCAGGACATGAGAAAGCAAAAACCATCATTGAAGGTCTTCAAGCAGATGGAAAAATAGTTTTTTAAGTACAGATATAGTTCTCGGACAAGCTACTCAACAGTTAAAAATCAAAGAGTTAGTAACACTACAAAATATTACATTCTTTAATCCTTTTCTTCAGTTTCCTCGTTTTTGTTATCTCTTAAACACTTAATCTGATTTTATCAGTTGTAAACTGGTGGATAAGCATTTGTATTAAATTTTGATAAGGGATAGAACTTTCTAGTGATTTTCTTTTAAGTTCATACAAATCATTTTCTGAGATTCTTATGGAAATTGCTTTTTTCTTTTGATGCTTAATAATTGATTGTAACTCCCCAGTACGCCCAATAATATCACCTTTACTTTCCCATTCTCCACCCTCGACACTTTTTAATATATCAAGTTCAAATTGATCTAAATTAGCCATTATTAACTCCTACTAAATATTTTTTGTTCATTTTTCTTGATGGAATAATTGTTTTTAAAAATATTTCATCTTCAGTTTCAACATAAGGTACTAAATATACATAGTCTTTAATTCTTATGAAAATTATAAAGATGACTTGGTTTGGATACTTTTCTTTATTTGGATGAGAAATATCATCAAGTAGGTCTCCATTTTCAAGTGATAGAATTACATCTTCAAAGCCAATCCCTCTCTCTTTTTTTAAGAGTTCATTTTTTTCATAGTTATACATTAGTCTTTTATTTTTAAACATTTATTCTCCAAGATATGTATATACTATGTATTTTACAATTATTTTGAATTTTTTGCAAGTTTTAGATTTGCTATAAATTTATTTTGAGGAGATAACGGTCGAGTATAGAAATAAGTTACCCTTTTTCATCTCTCAACTTTTTAACAGTTTTTTTCTTTTAAAAATTATAGCGAAATTAACTCGGCTGGGTCACTTATTTCTCTACTACGTTTTGTTATCTAGTTACTATTTAATGCTTTATCACTTGTTTTAAGAAGTAACCATAAAAATAATATAGGAAAAAAAATATTCTTAAAAAAGAACATAATGACCCATGTTAAAAAGACATCAAATATCTCACTCATTAAAGCATTAAGATTTTCCAATGCTGTTTTTATTTTAGCTTTTGTATCTGTAAAAGTAAAAATATCATTGAGAGAAGCAAGCTTATCGCTGTTTGTATCTAGTTGTTCGCTGAGTGCAGTGATTTGAATCTCAATTTTTTTGATTTTATCTTTTGTCTTTTGATCAACAGACTTTATACTGTATGTCGAAAATCCAAACAACTCTCCTGCTTGATGTTTAATAGTCTCTATTTGAGCTTCTAACTCCTCTATATTTTTTTCTAGGGTACTGTTTTTTTCATTTATCAAATCTACATCTTTCTTTTTCTTCGCTTGTGCTTTTCTATCATCACTAAGTAACTCTTGAATACCCATGAGTTTATCTTGAAGTTCTAGCACTCTTTCTTGTGAGACCTTTGTCTGCATCTCATAAGTGCTGCTTTCAATCGAAGTGATAGTAAGCGTCATAAGAGGGATAGAAAATCTAATGAACAACAAGAGAAGAAAGAGTTTCAAAGCATTTCTTGTAGCACTATCTGAAAGAAAAGCTTGATATTTGTTAGCTATGAGTACTACTAAACTCAAAGACAAAATAAAATTTACAAGAAAAGATTGAACTGAAATAATAATAATCTTTTGTAATCCTAAAGACATTAACGAGATAAGCATAACCCATGACATCCTATCTAAGAAATCATCGTATGGAGTCATAATAGCACCAAGAAAAGGTATGTTTTGTGCTAAACTGATGAGAGCATTAAATGCTTTTATGATGACAAATGCACCTGTTGTATTTTTGATACTCTCAAGGTTCATAGTGTAAGCGATGCTATCTATAGTACTCAGCCATGCGAGTATTACTAGGACACTCAATAAACTATATAGGAGCATCTCCTTTTTAGTAAATCTTATTTTTTCTGTTTCCATGTGATTGTCCTTATGTGTTGGATAACGGCGAAGCTGAGCTTTAGGGTTCCTCGAATTTGTTAGATGTGACAGTCTTACTCATACATACTGCCAAATCCATTCTTATATTTTTTCTATTGTTGATTTAAGTTCTTCATTTTCTTTACTTAGAAGATTGTTCTTATCTTGAATTTTTTTATACTCAATTTTTAAGTTTTTATGTCTATTCGCTAGAATATTAAAATTGTTTTGTAAACTTTGATAAGCACTTCTCGCAACATGGTTTGCCATATGCATTTACTATCACAACTAATAAGGAAAAATAGTATAAAAGCAGATAGTATAAATATATAAAAGTTATTTTTCATGATTATTTTTCTCATTTTTTGTAAAATATTTATATTGAACTTTTATACCAAATTTATAAAGTAATGTAATTAGCCGCCATTGGAAATAAAGAAATCGTAGAAATATAAAAAAATGCAAATAATATATTTCCTATTCCAAGTCGATATTTCTTATAGCATATATTGATAAGTCCGGTAAACTCTTTTGTCCTAAGAATATGTCTAAATAACTTACAACTATGTTGAATGCTTTCATTTATTGTTCCAAAAATTTCCAGGACTCATATTCACATCTTTTATGTACACATTAGTTCTAAAGCAATCAGCATAATAATAAGTCATAATAAGATATTAGCAAAAGTTTATAGCTATTTCACTTACAATCTTTTGAAGCATCTTCCAACAACTTGGTTAGTTTTTGTCTTATTCCAATCTGCAGTAAATAAATAGTGAAAAACAAACATATCCATTCCAATAATCATAATGAAAAACTTTTTCTGCGAGTATATTAAAAATGACAATAAGGAAATTGCCATTGTGGCAGATAAAACAAATGCTACAATCATATATAATTTTGTGCTCGTTACAAAAACTTTTCGCATAATGATTTTTCAGAACAGGCAGGACATGCAAATTTATTTATATCTTTTTTAAATTCAATTAATTGATGCATAATTGCCATAGTGAAAAATAAATGACTGAAACTTCCTATAATCCAACAACTAGCATTTACATTTGCGGTTAATATAACTGTAAACCCATTAAAATAAAAATAACTATTATTCCCAATCATGTATATATATTCCTTCCTTCATCAACTAGCTTTATTCAACGAACATTATATACACATTACCCTTAAAAACAAACAATAACACACATAAAAAGTGTTCCCTTCTCTTTT
>JAUZRZ010000026.1 GCA_030949945.1 Sulfurimonas sp.
TTAGAGATTGCTTAAACTGTGAAATAATTCCTATTTATTTTTAAAATTGAATTTGGGCATTAAAATCAATGAATTATCGAAAGATTAAAGTGGTAGTTTAATTCTAAGTATTATAGTTATTAGGGAGATTAAATGTTGTAGTTTTAAAAAAAAGGAAAGGGAATGGGGTCGAGCTCAGAAGAATTATTTTCTTCTAAGTTCTTTAATACGAGCTTTTTTACCTGCAAGGTCACGAAGATAGAAAAGTTTTGCACGACGAACACGACCGCGACGGATAACTTTAACTTCAGTAATTGAATCACTAAACAGTGGGAATATTCTTTCAATTCCAATACCATTAGCACCAATTTTACGAACTGTAATAGTTGCACCAGTACCTTGACCACGTTTTGCTATACATACACCTTCATATGACTGAACACGAGACTTCTCGCCCTCTTTAATAGTAACTGCTAAACGTAAAGTGTCACCAGCACGGAACTCTGGAATATTTTTCACAGATGTTTGTGAGTTTTCAAAATTTTCAATATATTTATTTCTCATAAATAATCCTTAATTTTATTTGCATCAATACTATATATTGTGCTTTTTTAGCTGATCTGGTCTGAAAAATTTTGTTTTACATTCAGATAAAGCTAATTTTAATGAGCGAATTTTACTATGATTTCCCTTTAAGTATTCTGATGGAACACTCAAGCCCTCATAGTTCTTCGGTTTTGAGAATGATGGTGCCTCAAGAAGTTCTGATTCAAAACTCTCAACTGTGAGAGAATCACTATTTCCTAAAACCCCATCTATATTTCTACTGACAGCATCACATATAACTAAAGAAGCTAATTCGCCTCCTGTTAATATATAATCTCCTATAGAAAAAACTTCGTCTGCATACTTTTCTATCACTCTCTCATCAATTCCCTCATATCTTCCACTCACAAAAGCTATATGGGACTTATTGCTTAAACGTTTTGCATCATTTTGCACAAACGGTTTAGCAACAGGAGTTAAAAAAACTATATATACATTCTCATCTTCTTTTTTCAAACTATCTAATGCATCAAACAGAGGTTGAGGGTTCATAACCATACCGGCTCCACCACCAACTGCTGTATCATCAACTTTAGAATGCTTATTAAGTGAAAAATCTCTGGGATTAAGATACTTAACCTCAAATATATTCTTCTCTATCGCACGCTTTAATATAGAGTCATTAAAATAACCCTCTATTAAATTTGAAAAAAGTGTTACAAAAGTAAAAGTCATTAAGAAGCTTCTAAAATATCCAAAGCACCACTTAAAGTGATAATCTTCTTCTTAATATCCACATCTTTTTTAAATGGCTCTATAAAAGGAACTAAAAAGCTCTTTGGTAAACCACTCTCGACTAAACTTTCATTCGTTATTATAAACAAATAGTTTGTTACTGCTATTCTTTCTATCTCTTGAACAACTCCAAGTAGCTTTCCATCTTCATAAACTTCACAATCTTCTAAGTCAAAGAAAAAAAACTCACCCTCTTCAAGGTGACAATTTTTCCTTGTCTCTTCGTATGTTGTATAAAGTTTTGCATTGACAAACTTTTTACAATCTTGTGGATTACAAAGATTATTTATCTTTACAAGTCCACGTTCAAAGTTTACATCTGTTAAAGTGATTCTGTCTTTTTTATTTATTAAAAAAGAGCTTCCTACTTTAAACTGTTCTGGAAAATCTGACTTATCATGAAACTTCATATCACCTTTTATACCGACAGTTTTGCCGATAGTTGCAATATGTAGTAAGCAGTTGTTCCTTAAAGTGCTTCGACATTAATTCTATAACTCATGCCATCTTTGGCCTTACAACCAGAAATAACAGTTTTAATAGCACCAATCATCTTACCACTTTTACCAATAAGTTTACCAATGTCGGCTTGATTAGCATAAAGTATGATTTCTGTTACTTCATCGCCTTCTTCCACTTCAACTTTAACATCATCTGGATGAGAGGCGATTAGTTTTGCAAACTCAGCAACGAAATCAGCAATCATGACTAACGACCTGTAATCTTTTTAACACGGCTACTCATTTGAGCACCAACACTTAACCAATAATCAAGTCTTTCATTGTCAACTACAAGAGTTTTTTTCTTCATTCATTGGATTATAGTGACCGATAAGCTCGATCCAACCACCATCTCTGCGTTTACGGCTATCAGTTACCGCTAAACGATAAAATGGTCTCTTTTTTCTTCCCATACGAGTAAGTCTAATTACTGTCATGTATTTCCCTGTTTATTTATTAAAATAATATCTGAGCAAAGCTCATATATCTATGTTAGCCGCTAGGGCACTAAAGATATTTCTTACGAAATACTGAAAAAATGTTAGGGGTATTGTTTGCAAAATAAATGTAGTTTGTAAATAAATACAAGTAGTTTATTGTGCCTCTTACCGCCATTTGGCGTATTATATCTTGCAGTACAAGATACCTTCTAATCACAGAGGGATTATTTCAGAAGTTATTACGATAGTGGAATTATATCTAAGAAATACTTAAAAGTAAAGTACTATCTCTCTTTAGCGTGGTAAACCTGTCATACCACCTGCTCCACCCATACCGCCCATCATGGACTGTAGTTGCTTCATTCCATTTTTTCCAGAGAATTTTTTTGCCATTTTTCCTGCATTTTTGAACTGTTTTATCATTCTATTTATTTCAACTATTGTAAGACCACAACCAGCTGCTATTCTTTGCTTTCGTGAATTATTTATTAGATCAGGTTCTTCTCTCTCTTTTTTAGTCATTGAACTAACCATTGCTTTAATATTTTTCAACTCACTAGAGTTTTCAAAGTCAAAATCTTTAATCGCTTTACTCATTGAACTCATACCTGGAATCATCCCCATGATAGAACTCATACTACCCATTTTCTTCATTGATTCCATCTGCTCTAAAAAGTCATTGTAATTAAACTTTCCTTTTTGAATCTTTTTACTCAGCTTCTTCGCCTGTTTCTCATCTATAACATCAGCAGTCTTTTCAGCTAAACCTTCAATGTCACCATAGCCCATTAGACGGTTCACTATACGCTCAGGTAAAAACACTTCTAAGTCTTCCATCTTCTCGCCATTACCAATAAAACGCAGTGGCACCTGAACTTGACTTGAAAGTCCTAGAGCTACTCCACCCTTCGAATCTCCATCATACTTTGAAAGTATCACTCCATCAATACCGATTTTCTCTTTAAATGTAGTTGCCGTTTTAATAGCATCTTGACCTGTGAGTGAATCTGCTACATAAAATATCTCATCAGGAGAAGCTGCTTTTTTTACATCTTCAAGTTCATTCATCAGTGCATCATCTATGGCTAAACGCCCTGCCGTATCTATTAGGATTACATCAAATATCTTAGAGTTTGCATATTCTATAGCGGCTTTTACAACTTCAACTGGCGATTTTGTACTTTCATCTTCATAGAGTTCTACTTCTATTTGTGTAGAAATTTGACGTAACTGCTCAACTGCTGCTAAACGCTGTAAATCGGCTGCTACAATTAAAACTTTCTTCTGCTTATTTTTTAGATATGTAGCAAGTTTACCAGTAGTAGTAGTTTTACCCGACCCTTGAAGACCAGTCATAAGTATTGTCGTAGGTGGGTTTGGAGCAAATACGAAGCCCTTATTTCCTCCTACTTCAAGTAACTCAGTTAATGAAGTTCTTAGTGCTTCAAGAAACTGATCTTTACCAATACCTTTTTCTTTTGTACGTAACTGTACCTTTTGAAGAAGTTCTTTTACTACTTTAAAATTTACATCCGCTTTTAAAAGATTTTTCTTGAGTTCTGTTAGTGCTTTAGTTAAGGCCTTCTCATCATCATGAAAACGAATCTTTTTTATGGCATTTGTAAACGAATCTGTTAAAGTATCAAACATATATTTCTCTCTTGTTTAGGTATATTTTTTTGCATTTTAGCAAAGGATTTCTTGCATACTATTGAAAGTGTACAAACTCTTTTGGTTCAGGTGAAGTAAATTCCATCCCTAAAAGTCTCACTTTATGAGCATGAAGCATCACTCGTTTAGCACGACGTCCACCATACTGTTCATCACCGACTATTGAATGATCAATATAACGTAAATGTACACGAATTTGATGTGTACGCCCATGATGAATGATACATTTAATCTTTGTTTTATTTGCACTTATAAGGTCAGGAAAAAATTCACTTCGTGCAGGCTTTCCCTTTGGTGATACATTTGAGTATGCTTTATTGTTCTTTTTTTGTGTAGAGATGGATTTATCAACCTCTATAGGCTCACTCATTATCCCTTCAACCCAAGCTATATACTCTTTATAAACCTTATCTTTTCTAAACTCTTTAATAGCTTTTTGGCGAAACTCTTCATTTTTTACAAGCATCAAAACACCAGATGTTTCACGGTCAAGTCTGTGCAGTAGTACTGCTGGTTTAAACTGTCGCTCTATCTCATCTGAGTTAATATATACTGGTTTATCAACAACAACTATATCATCATTTTCAAAGATGATTTTAGGACGTTCGACTTTAATCACTCTAAACTTTGTATCTGCGTTTAACTCTCCACGAGCTATTACTACTTTTTTGTTTCCAACATACACTAGCCCACGGTCTATCATTGACTTTGCACTGTTGTTAGAAATACCCTCTTGCATTGCAAGAATTTTATATGCTTTTTCTGTCGCCATTTTTATATGTTTCCTTTTATTTTTATTTTTCGAGAATTTTATTTACTATCGGGGTTAAATCGACAGTTTGCTCAACGATAGAAGATGGTAACTCTTCAGCCTTTTTTAAAGCGTCGTAAATCTCATCTCTCTCTACATACTGCACATGATGCACATACTTAAAAAGCTCTTTTTGGTGAAAGAAATGTTTTCCTGTAATTATTTTACATCCAAAATGCGCTGGTTCTAGTGGATTATGTCCACCTACATTTTTATTAAATGCACCACCTAAAATTGCTATATCACTTATGCGGTAAATATTGTTTAACTCACCCATCTTGTCGATTAGGACTATATCAGCTTTAAAGTTTTGTGTGTTTGAAAAACGACTTAAACTCAAGCCATTATCTTTTGCACCCTCTTTTAACAACTCATACACTGCTTCAAAACGCTCAGGATGCCGAGGCACAACAATAAGTTTTGCATTCGATTCACGCCTAAACTCTATAAACGCAGCCAAAAGTGATTTTTCTTCTCCCTCATGGGTACTGCCTGCTACTATTGTTAAAACATCCGGTTTTTCATACTCTTGAGAATGTTTTATCTTCGCAGCTAATTTAATATTTCCTATAACTTCTATCTTTCTTGCACCTAATGCTATAAAACGATTTTTATCTACTTCGCTTTGTGCATAGACTGTATCTACATAACTCAACAGCTTTTTATAAAACCATCCAAACTGCAAGTATCTTTTAACACTTTTATCAGATATTCTTGCATTTAAAAGTACTACTTTTGCACCTCGCCTACGAGCAACAGCAAATAGTAAATACCAAAATTCCGCTTCAAGTACAAGTAAAATTTTTTGACGTCTTATCCAAAATGGCAAAAAAGTTTCATAAGGTAGATATCTAACCTCTGCATTGTACTTTAAGGCCTCAGTATGTCCTGTCTGCGTAATCGTAGTAATTACAATCTCTTTCTCGTTTAATAAAGCTAAGAGAGGCTTGAGTGCTCTTGCTTCACCGAGTGAACATACATGGAACCAAATTGCTCCAGTTTTAGAAAATTTTGGATTGTTAAAAAGAAAAAAACGTGCAGGGATTGACTCTTTATATTTCTCTTTAAACGCTAGATACACTAAGAGAGGGAGTGCTATAAGATATAGCATCACACTCAAAGTGTAATAAACTAACGTAAAGGGTTTCAAACTACTCTTCGTTAGGCTTTGTGTAAAGTATACGCCCACAATGAGGGCAAGTTGTTATCTCTTCGCCCTTTATAACATCTGCATAAACTTTATCACCAATTACCATATGACAACCCATACAAGCTTGTTCTTCAACAGGAACTACTGTTGAATTTTTTGCCCATCTACGAATCTTTTGGTAAAAAGCTAAACCTTTTTGATTCATTTCGCCAAGAAGTTTTTCTTTTTTAATAAATACTTCTTGACGATTTTTATTAATTGTTTTTAATTTTTCATCTACATCTGCTTTTACTGTTTCTAGTGAAGCTGAAAGTTCAACTAAAGTTACTTCTGCAACTTCTATTTGCTCTTTTTTAAGTTCGATAATTTTTTCCAAACGTGCAACTTCTTCATTTGCAAAAGTTACTTGTTCTTTTGCAATCTCTTCTTCAAGTTGTAATGATTTCATTTCACGCTCAGTCTTTACATCACCACTTTTTCTAGAGTTTTCTTCAAGTTTTTGTGAAAGTTCAGCAAGATGAAGTTCATTTTTACTCTTTTTTACTTCTTCTTCTTTGATTTCGCTACTTAAGTTCTCAATGTCAGACTCAATACTTTTAGTTTTTGCTAGTGCTGCTTCGTAATTATAGTTTACTTCTTCAATTTGAGGTTCAAATGCATCGATATCTTTGTCTACAATTGAGAGGTCTATAAGTTGCTGAAGGTGGTTGTTCATTTAGGTCCTTTAAGGGTGTATATATGTAAATGGGTTTTCTGATGATGCAATTATAACTTTTAAACCTAAATTTTTCAAACTTTTCTCTAAAATTTGTGCAAAAAAGTGTTCACTTTCATAATGACCGATGTCAATTAGTGATAAATTTATACTTTTTGCTTCCATCGCATCATGGTATTTCACATCCCCTGTCAAAAAACAATCCGCCTCTAAACTACGCATTAAAGAGCAGCCTGAACCTGTGGTGAAAGCGACCTTTTTCACTCTTTTTGCACACTTCACTGCCTTAACACATTTGAGTCCAAAAGCACGAGAAACTTTCAGTGCAAAAACATCAAAATCCTCATCAACATCAAGGTAGGCAACAAATCCATCTTTTTTTGTAATTTTATATCCAAGTATCTCAGTTGCAACATACTCATTGAGGTGTGTTTGATCAAAATTTGTATGCATCGCGATATTTGAAATATTTTTTTGAATCATTTTTTGAATTAAATTTGCTGGATATTTTGAAAATTCTAGCTGTTTTAATCCACCAAAAATGATAGGATGGTGTGTGATTAAAAGTGTGTTGTTTTCTAAAGAGTCAAGAAGCTTTTCATCAACATCAATACTCAATGCAATTTGTGTAATATCATCATCAAACGAGCCTATTAATAAGCCTGAGTTATCCCACTTTTCTTGAAGTTCAAAAGGAGAAAGCTCATTTAAAAAGTCATATATTTGAGATATTTTCATCTTAAACCTTTGAATTCAATTTCTCTAGTTCTTTTTTCGCTTTTTCTAAGTCAGGATCGAGTTCTAATGCCTTGTTTAAATGTGTTCTTGCACTTGCTATCTCATCATTTTTTAAATATATATATGCCATTTCTAAGTGAGAAAAAGGATTCTCTGGATCTACACTCAGAGCATCATTATAGTACTCTAAAGCCTCTTCATATCTCTCTTGAAGACCTAAGGTATATGCCATTTTAAAAAGTGTTTCTCCATTGTTTGGTTCTTTAATATTTGCCTCGCTGTAAATAGCTAGTGCCTTATCTAAGTTACCAGCTATCACCTCATCATCTGCTTTTTCCATCAAAGAAGTTGAATCAAATGTAGAAAAAGAATCTGCAGTTCTAGTTGGTTTGCTAGGATTATCTTCTGGCTCTTTAAGTGTTTGAATATGTTCATATATTTTGTATCCGAAATAGGCTGAAGCCCCTAGCATAAGTATTTGAAAAAGTGTCATCTATTCATTTCCTGTAAGTAAATTTTTGTTTAAAAGTGAAATAAGTTGCAGGGGATCAACCTGTACTCCATTTATTCTAGCTGAAAAATGCAAATGAGGACCTGTAACACGACCACTTTGTCCAGAGAGTCCCAAAACCTCACCTTGTTTTACCATCTCTCCCTCTTTGACCTTAAAAGCACTCATGTGAAAGTAACATGTATATATCCCCTCACCATGGTCAAGTAAAACTGTGCCACCTGAATAAAATCTATTCTTAACTAGAGCAACTCTTCGCATCATTTGTAGCAAGCACAGGAGTGCCTACAGCAGCTCGATAATCTGTACCACTATGATAACCCTTGAGTGACCCATTATAGACTCTTGCTTTTCCAAAATCACTTGTTATCTTACTCTCAAGAGCTTGGATAAAAGGTTTAGAGATATAACTTTCAGGTGTAACTCTCTTGTAAATTTTCATCGCCTCGCTATACTCTTGGGCAATTCGTTTTTTTACTTCTTTACTTTTAGGATTTACTTTAGCACTACTTACATGTATCTCTTCTTTATCATATTTTCCATCTACAACTTTTAACAGTAAAGACTCTACTTTTTCTTTTTTATTCTTTTTATAATAAATATAAAGTTTTTTATTTTCTGCTTTTTCGTAGTATGAAAATGGAATTAATACATACATCTTTGTACTATCATTTGGTTTAGGAAATATTTTAAAAGTTTTTTTCCCAACTTTTACATTTTTATACTCTAAACCATCTACAACTTTAAACTCTAAAAGTGCTGTTTTTCCATTTGGGATTTTCCAATTTTCGACATCAACCTCTAAAGCCAATAAAGCCGCCATAAAACTTATAAAAAGAAAAACAGACTTCACTAGTACTCCTTCATAGCCCGTGCCACATCCCTTTTTTGATCTTTCTCTTTTAGGTCTTGGCGTTTGTCATGGAGTTGTTTCCCTTTTGCTATACCTATTTGAATCTTAGCTAAGTTTCTATCATTAAAGTAGAGTTGTATTGGTACTATTGTATATCCATCACGATTGACTGCTTTGAGCATTTTTTCTATCTGTTTTTTATGTAGAAGTAGTTTACGACTCCCTCTCTCTTCGTGTCCATAAAAATGATTTGTAGTTTCTAGTCTTCCTATATGTGCATTAAAAAGTATAGGTTCATCTTTTACAAACTTAATAAAACTATCTTTTAAGTTCACCCTATGAGCCCGAAGACCTTTAACCTCACTACCAGTCAGCACTATACCAGCTTCAAACTTCTCTTCTATAAAATAGTCATGATATGCTTTTTTATTTTTTGCTATTGTTTCACCCATTATTTACTCTCTTAGTCTGCTATTTTAAAAAAACTGCTACCACTTCCACTGAAGAAGTAGCCTGCTCTGAAATGATTTTTAAGTTCTTTATACTCTTGAAGTGCTGGTTTAAACAAATCATTTGCCTCATCAGCACTCATGCTACGAAGTATTTCTAGAAGAAGTTTGTTTTAACTCCTCAGTTTTAAAGCCATCAATTGGATTATAAAAGTCTTCACTATAGACTTTATATACACGAGGAGTACTTATTTCAACATTTGGAGTCTGCGTTTGTATATCTAAAAGTTCCTCTTTAAACTCCTCGACCACTTCACCTATGCCACTTACATTTGCACTATCGTAGCCATATACAAAGAAAGGGACATCTGCACCTACACTTAAACCTATTTCCGCTAGTTCATGAAGACTCAGCCCCAAATCTAGTACAGAGTTACACATCTTCAGATAAGTGGCAGCATCACTACTGCCACCGCCTAGACCTGCAAAAGAGGGTATATTTTTTGTAACTTTTATAGCATATGTATGCATTAACTCTTCTAAGTTTTTGCTGAGTTTGTTAGCGGCTTTTAGTGCCAAATAGGCTTTGTATATTGTATTTTCTTCTGTTTTACAGGAAAAATCTCCTATAATTTTAAACTCATTTCTTTTAGCATCTGTCTCCTCTTTTGGAACAAACTCTAAAATATCATACAGACCCTTTACTTTCATAAAACGCTGAAATGATTTCATGATAACTACCACGTTTTCCAGTTATTTTTAAAAAAATATTTACTTTTGCAAAAGCTTTATACTGTTTCATCAACTTACTTTTTACTTAAAGTCTTACTTAACGCCACTAATGCGTCTGTGTCTATTTTACCAGCAGCACTAATGTTTTGCTCTTTAACCTGTTCTAAGAGTTCACTGCGCATGATAGATATCTCCTGTGGAGCATCAATACCGAGTTTTACTACACCATTTTCTATGGATACTATTTTTACGACAATATTATCACCTATGACTATTGATTCATCAAGTTTTCTTGCTAATACTAACACCATATTCTCCCTAGTTCATATTTTACTTCACCATTTTTGAGTGTAATAATAGAGATATTTTCACCATTATCAATCCAGTAAGTTCCCTCATCTTGAATCTTTAAATCACTCAAAGCAAGAACTCTTCCATAGTTGACATTTTCGCTGTCTCCCAAATAGTCATTTTAGTGCAATATTGAGAGATTCTTTAATATTTAAGGCTTTTTCACCTTCAAATGTAAACTGTCCTTCATTTAAGCGTTCTAGTGCACTTAAACTTCCAAACTCTACACCTAGTCTATTGGCAATAATTTTGCCTAGTGAACGGATGTATGTTCCCTCACTTACCTTAGCTTCAAAAGTCACAAAAGGATGACAATAATGAATAAGAGTAGCTTCATAAATAGTTGAATTTATCTTGTTTAACTCAAACTCTACTCCAGCACGAGCCAAATCATAAGCTCTTTTTCCATTTATGCGTTTTGCTGAGAAAATAGGAGGCTCATACTCAAGCTCACCCTCTAAAGAGTTCACAGCCCTTAGCACTTCTTCTTGACTTAAACTATTGAGTATCTCAACATTTTCTATCATCTCCGTATCAAGTGAATCACTTCTTGCACCAAGCCATAGAGTAGCTTTGTAAACTTTTGGGGTCTTGTTTAAAAAACGAAATAGTTTTGTATATGAACCAAAACCTATAAGTAAAACTCCTTTTGCAAAGGGGTCTAGTGTTCCTGAAAATCCTGCTTTTTTATCATTGTACTTTCTCTTAAGTGAATAAAGAAATTTATTTGAACTCATGCCACTTGGCTTATAAGCTACAAAGAGTCGATTGAGTCCCATTTTATAATCTTTCTACAAATGAAGCTAAAATATCTCGCTGTGTTCCTGCAAAATTTATGTTAAGTTTAAACTCTTTACCAGCACGGCTTACACCATTTATTCGCCCTGTACCAAAGATTTTATGTCGCACTAAGTCCCCTTTTTTAAAGGATGTGTTTTTAGTGACAATAAGTGAACCCTCACAAAGCCCCGCTTCATTGAAAAACGACTTTTTGACAACTCACTTCTTCTTCCCTTATAAAACCTACTTCCTGCATGAGAGAGTGTTAAGGAGTCTTTTGCTCTAGTCATAGAGACATACCCTAAACGCCGCTCCTCTTCTAGGTCATTTCCATCACCGACAAGTGGTAAAAAGCCCTCTTCCATACCTATAATAAATACATGTTCAAACTCTAAACCCTTAGAAGCATGAATACTCATCATATAGATCGACTCACCCTCTACCTGATCTTGTTCACTCTGTAGTGTCAACTCATTTAAAAACTCATCAAGTGAAACATCTGGAGACTTTTTTATAAAATCACGAAAAAGTCCATAAAACTCATCCATATTTCGAACTCTATCTTCCTCATCTTGCATACCTTTATAGATATGTTTAAGGTGAAAAGTATCTTCAAGCACATCTATAAACTTATATGTAGACTCTTTAGATACAGCTGCTACTTCATCTAAGTCACTCACAAAACTCTTGAGTGTTGTAGCATTTTTCTTTTTTACAAGGGCTATTAAAGTATTTATATCTGCACTTTTTATATACTCATATATTGATGTTTCATTTGCATGAGCTGCTAGTTCTATTTTATCTACACTCGCTTTTCCTAAACCTCTTTTTGGTTTATTTATGATGCGTTTGATTGAGAAATCATCATGAGGATTTGTTACAACACGAAGATAAGATATAAGGTCTTTAACCTCTGCACGATCAAAGAAACGCTGACCGCCAACAAGTTTATATCCAATTCCTGAGCGATTTAACCCCTCCTCAATAGAACGTGAAAGTACATTTACTCGGTATAAAACTGCTATCTCTTTAGCCTGCTACCCCTTTATCTAAAAGTTTTTGAATACTCAAGGCAATTTTTCGTGCTTCTTCATTTTCATCCATTGAGTTAAGCACAGTAACATCATCACCATTGCCACGAGTGGAGATAAGTTTTTTTCCTAAACGCGAGCGATTATGTTCTATGAGTGCATTGGCAACTTTTAGAATTGGTGTACGTGAACGATAGTTCTCTTCAAGTTTAAAAACTTTTGCACCCTTAAAATCTTGATCAAATTCAATAATATTACGTATATGTGCTCCTCGCCAGCCATATATACTTTGGTCATCATCGCCAACTACGCAGATATTATTATGGGTCACACATAACTTTTGGATAAGTTTTAACTGCAACTCATTTGTATCTTGATACTCATCAATCATAATATACTGATACTTTTTAGAAGTAGCCCGTGCCAGTTCTGGATTCTCATCTAGTAGTTTATATGTTAATGCTATTAAGTCATCAAAATCTACAAGGTTGTTTTCTACTAAATGTTTTTCATACTCTCTATAGACTTCAGCAATCTGTTTATAGTTAAAAAGTTCTGCTTGTTTATAGGCATCATCAGGGCTTAGCAACGAGTTTTTATAACGTGATATTTCGCTTGCAATAAGAGGAGTTGGGAGCTCTGAGTTTATTTTTTTAATGATTTTCTTTTTATCATCTGTGTCTATTACTACAAAATTATTTTGTCTTTTTAAGAGATGTATATTAAACTTTAAAAAGAGTAGTCCAAACTTGTGAAATGTACAAAGAAGCGGTGGGTATGCGATATTTTCCATCATTGAGAGTGCACGTTCTCGCATCTCTTTTGCTGCTTTATTTGTAAAGGTAAGTGTTAAAGTATTTGAAGCAGGGATACCTAAAACTTCTAGTAAATATGCTAAACGAGAGATGATAGTCGTGGTTTTTCCACTTCCAGCACCTGCTAAAATAAGTACAGGACCTTCACTCTGCTTTACAGCTGCTGTTTGTGATTCGTTTAGTTTATTAAATATTTTTTCCATGATTACCACTATAATTTTATATTACTTTTATTATAGCTAAATTTAATAAATTATTACAAAAGTATTGCATTAATTATAATTTATCGTTATAATTTCATTATTATATAAACTTATAGGAATTATTATGTTAAAAGATTTCGCAAAATTACAAACTTTTTTAATGGTTATCAAAGAGAAAAGTTTTTCTAAAGCATCAGCTAAACTAGGTATATCCCAGCCAGCTGTAACGCAACAGATAAAATATATCGAAGATTATCTTGATACTAAAATTGTTGATAGGAAGAAAAATGGTATTGTCCTCACTAAAGAGGGTGAAGACCTTTTTCGCATTGCTACTAAACTTGAAAAAGCTATCGCTAGCAGTGAAAAAGACTTATTAAAAATCATAAATAAAGAGTTTACATTTGTAATGGGTGCCTCTTTTGCTATTGGTAACTATGTATTGCCAAACTATCTCGGAGAGATTAAAAAGCGTATCGACAATGAAGTATTTATGAATGTAGATATATCTTCAAATATCATTGATGACTTAGAAAGCAAAAAAATAGATGTTGCACTGATTGAGTCACCTATTTTTCGAGATGGAATTATTTATAGAGAATGGGTTGAAGATGAACTTGTTGTGTTTTCAAACCAGCAAATTAAGAAAAATTTACACTCTGATGATTTAACTGATTTTGACTGGATTTGTAGAGATGAAAAGTCACATACCCATAAACTAACTGCTGAAGTTTTTGATGAGATAAATGTAGAAATAAGTTGTTTGAATGTTTTTGGTGTTTTAACAAGCCCAACTTCTATTAAAGAAGCAATTCTACATGCTGATAAAACAGCAGAGAAACCTTTAGTTTCAATAATTTCTCGTCATGTTATAAAATCTGAACTTGAGAGTGGTCTTCTATATGAAGCAAGACTTAAAAATCAAAAAATCAGCAGACACTTCTACATCGCTTATCTTAAAGATAGAAAACATGATGCATTTGTTGATAATGTAGTTAATTTTCTTCTTTCTCTGAATAAAATCTAATAGATTTTATTCTCTAATGTTATGGACTGAGCAAACCTCATTTAGGGACCATTGTCCCTCCCTGGAGCTATAAGGACTTTAAGAAAATTCGTAATGTCAGTTACTATTTTAGAATTTTGATTCTCTTTAAAATGAAGCCATGGCTCACTGCCTCGTCTTTTTGCGGTCTCTTTTTTTCTTCAGTTTTTGGACCTTTATATACAGATAGATTTATTAAAACAGGTGTCTCATCGATAATTATCTGCATTATACTTAGTAGTGGAACACTCACAACACTACCATAATTGTCACTTCCAAAACCAGCTTCAAAGATAAGTGTATCATCTTCAATCCTTGCAGTATCAAATGTATACCCCGCTAAAAAGAAAAGTGTTAAGGGTCTAAATTCACTCTCTATACTCTCTGGGAGAGTTGGATTAAAACTCACTTCTTCAATTTTACATAAAATTCCAAAATTTTGTTCTTGCTCAAAAAAATGAATAATTACATCTTGAATATTGTTTTGCATGATTTTTGAAAAACCAACTTCATCAATTATATTTTCTAACAAATTATTTCCTCTATATTATCTGATGCAATTATATCAAAATCTATCATTGCATTCATAAGTGCTATTTTTTTAAAATTTTTTATATCTTCTACTTTTATATCTGTTGCAATTATTTTACCCTCTTTTAAAAGCCTTGCTCTACATGTACCCTCAAGAAGTGCTGATTTTGGGGTAAACCAATACTTTCCATCATAAAAAGCAATATTAGCAATACTCGTATCAGTCACAAATCCATTTTTAATAATTAAAATATCATCACACTTCTCTTTTTTTTCTACAAGTCTATTAATAGCATCCCTATTCACATATTTTTTATCATATACAAGTGTCTCATTGAAAATAAGTTTTAATGTCGCTATAGTGCGTTTCTCATATCTTAAATACTCTATCTCTATCTCTTTTAAATCATACACTATGCGACATCTATACAGACCATTTGATGGTGGACTCAGTAGTTTCTCTAACTCATATACATTTGAAGTTTTTAGTGCTTTATTTAAACGTTCTTGATGGTACTCTAAGTGAAGAGCAACTCCATCAACAATTTTAATAGTTTCAAGAAACTTTTTATTCACTAAAGAGTTCTGTACTAAGGTAACGCTCTCCTGTGTCACAAAGAATTGTAACCAGTGTTTTACCTGCAAATTCAGGGCGAGATGCAACTTGCATAGTTGCCCATACATTTGCACCAGCAGAGATACCTACAAGGAGTCCCTCTTTTTTTGCCAACATTTTTGCAGTAGCAATCGCATCTTCATTACTCACTTTTATAACTTCGCTATATACACTCGTGTCTAAGTTTTTAGGAATAAATCCTGCACCAATTCCTTGTATCTTATGTGGAGATGGAGCTTCTCCTGAGAGTACTGCTGAATTACTCGGTTCAACAGCTACTATAGTTATATCAGGAATTGTAGCTTTTAAAATATGTGAACAACCCGTTAGAGTTCCTCCCGTTCCTACTGCAGCTACAAATACATCTATATTATTATCAGTATCACGAAGTAGTTCTGGTGCAGTTGTGAGTTCATGAACTTCAGGATTTGATGGATTCTCAAACTGTTGTAAAATAATTGAGTTATTTGTCTCTTTTTGTATCTCTTGTGCTTTAGCTATTGCACCATTCATCCCTTTATTTGCTGGTGTAAGTACGAGCTGGGCTCCTAATGCCTTAAGAAGATTACGTCTCTCTACACTCATGGACTCTGGCATTGTCAAAATAAGTTTTAAGTTTTGTGCAGCACAATTAGCCGCTAATGCGATACCAGTATTTCCACTAGTTGGTTCTATAATTGTAGTCTCTTTTTTTATAAGTCCAGACTCCATTCCTCTACGAATCATATTCATCCCAATCCTATCTTTAACAGAACTAGTTGGATTCATAAACTCACATTTACCTAAAATTGTAGCACCACTCAACTCTGATGGAGTATTAAGTCTAACTAAGGGTGTATTACCCACTAACTCTGTAATATTATTTGCGATATTCATTATTAAAATCCTTATTGAAGATATTTTACACTAACAAAGATTATATATACTATATATTTTCCAAAATTAAGTACAATAAAGGATAATTAAAGAGGTAAATATGGCAATATATATAAGTGATGGAAAAAAGTTAATAAATGCAGAGTATGATGATATTCCTAAAATAAACGATATTGTAGATGATATGAGAGTATTATCAGTTCATTCAAAGTCTGCAGAAGAGTATGCAGTTTTTTTACTTGAAGCAAATACTCGTATCACATGTTATGTATTTGATGAAATATTTATAATTGGTAAAGCAGATAGTTTTGATAATCTTAATGATGCTATAGAAGCTTGGAAGAATGAGGAAATTTAGTTTATAAATGGTGCACTCGGGGAGATTTGAACTCCCACACCCGAAGGCACAACGACCTCAACGTTGCGTGTCTACCGTTCCACCACGAGTGCACTTAAATGTAGTATTTAAGAAGTTTAACTCCGAAGAGTTAAACTGAGGTTTTACTTATTTGTATCGTTAAACGATTAGCCTAAGTAAGGGTTAGCGTAAAGTGCGATTAATGCAATTACTAGTGCATAAATAACTTGTGCTTCGATCATTGCAAGAGCGATGAACATTGTAGTCATAAGTTTAGCACCTAAACCTGGGTTACGTGCAGTACCAGCGATAGTTGCAGCAGCAGTATGACCCATACCGATTGCTCCACCAAGTGCAGCTAAACCAAGACCAAGACCTGCAGCGATCATTGAGTATGCTTTTAGAGTTTCGTTAGCAACGTTACCCTCATTTGCGAATGCAGCAGCAGAAAATGCTACTAGTAAAAAAAGAATTCTTTTCATTATATTTCCTTAAAATTATTACAACTACTTTCGGATAGCGTAACCTCATTTTTAATCATGAAGCAACCCACACATAAATGCTAGGATTTCCCTACTAGTGATTGATAGTCGAATTATAGTTAAACAGTTCTAAAGAAGAGTTTAAACAGAGCCTATGCTCGTCCTAAAGAAATTTTATTTCCCTTAAACTCTAAAATTTCTACAGAAATTTTTTCACCCTCACTCAGTACATCACTTACTTTATCAACTCTTTGGTCCGATATTTTGGAGATATGAAGGAGTCCGTCAGTTCCATCGGGAAGTTCTATAAAAGCACCAAAATCAACTATGCGTTTTACTGTACCTTCGTATTTTTCTCCAACTTCATATTTTACTTTAGCTGGCTTAGGTGTATTGATAATGTTTTCTATATGTCCACGAGCACCGGCTACACCAGATTTATTTTTTCCTGTAATTTTAACTTTTCCATCTTTTTTATCAATATCAATAGCTACTTCAAACTTCTCTATCATCTCACGAATAGTCTTACCTGCTTGACCAATAATCTCACCAATAAAGCTAGGGTCAATGTGAAAGAAATCTACACTAGGTAAAACGCCATCATTAAACTCTATATTTTTCTCCGCTTCTATCATAATGTCAATAATATGTGAACGACCCTCTTTTGCCTGATAAAGAGCTTCTTTTAATATATCTAAAGAGATTCCACCAAGTTTAATATCCATCTGCATAGCAGTAATACCATCTTTAGAACCAGTTACTTTAAAGTCCATATCTCCATCATGATCTTCAAGACCCATAATATCTGAGAGGATAGCATACTTGCCGCCCTCACTAACCATACCCATAGCAATTCCAGCAATAGTGTCACTTGTCTCTATGTCGGCAGCACGAAGTGCCATATAACCACCACATACTGTAGCCATAGAAGAAGAACCATTTGATTCTAGTATTTCAGATACTAAACGCACCGTTTGTCCATCTAAATCGACAACAGGAGATAAGGCACGTTTGGCTAAATTACCATGACCGAGTTCTCTGCGTTTAGTTCCCATAACAGGAGATGCTTCACCTACTGAGAACCCAGGGAAATTATAGTGAACCATAAAGTTCTCATTTTGAGTACCGTTATCTGTTAATGACTCAAACATCTGTGCATCTTTTGGTCCACCCATTGTAAGAACAACAAGTGCCTGCGTTTGTCCACGAGTAAAAAGACATGAAGCATGAGCACTTGGAAGTACATTTGTATCTATAGTTATAGGACGTACTTCTGTTAAGGCACGCCCATCCGCACGTACATTTTCGTTAAGAATTTGTCTACGAACCTGCTCTTTTTTCACTTTTTCAATCGCATCTTTAAGTTCAACTTCTTGTGCTACATCTGACCACTCAGTTTTGAGTGAAATAATCTTTTTACGAAGACTACGAAGTGCAGTTGAGCGTTCAGACTTTGCCATCAGGCTCACTGCATTTTTTATATCAGACATATGATTATCAACTACATAGGTCATCATCTCTTCATTTGAGATATGAGCTTTAAGATCAAGTGATACAACTTCTTTTTGAGAATTTGCAAATGCTGTTTCATATTTTGTATTTGCTAAGAAGAGTTCAGCTTGTGTTTTTTCAAAAACTTCTATAAGTTCATCTTCACTCATTGCATTTGAGATATGAGAAGTAAGTACTGCGCCACTCATTGTAGGATCAAGCATAGGATCTATAATCATCTCAGAGACTTCAACTTTTTGGCTGCCAAAAGTTCTCATTTCTATCATAAGTAGATCATCTTTAGTACCGGAGAGATACAAGTCAAGTGTAGAGTTTTGAAGTTGTGAGAGTGTCGGGTTAATAACCAATTCTCCATCCACTTTAGCAGTACGAACAGCAGATACAGAAGTGTTTATATCTATATCAGAAGTAAAAAGAGCTGCTGAGGCTGCGTTTAATGCTAAAACTTGTAAATCAGACTCACTATCAGCTGAAAATACCATAATAGTAATCTGAGTTGGATGTCCAAAACCTTTTGGAAATAGTGGTCTAAGACTTCTATCTACTATTCTTGATGTTAATGTCTCAAAATCACTTGGTTTTGTTTCGCGTTTAAAAAACCCACCAGGAATTTTACCTGCAGCATAAGTTTTTTCTATATACTGAACAGTTAAAGGAAGAAAATCATCTTTAACTATCTCTGTTTCATCAATAACCACAGTAGCAAGAATAACACTTTTACCAGACTTTACCCATGCTGCACCATTTGCTTGTTTTGCCACATCTCCAAAAGAGTAAGACTCTTCTCTATTTTCTAACTCTACACTTACATCATATTTCATTTCATTTCCTCTAAGATTTTTTCAATTTGTTCATCGTTCATTGGTTCTAAATGCTCATAATACAGAGCAGTTTCAACATAATCATCTATGTCATGTAAAAAGAATATATCATCTACAAATGGTTCTAGTGTTTCAAGTACATCACTTGGTAGAACTGGAACTGCAATATAGACTGCTTTTGGAGCTTGTGCTAAAATAGTCTTTAAAGCTGTCATAAACTTACTACCACTCTCACTCCCATCATCTACTAACATAACAACTCTGTTTTTCATACTAGGAAAAGGTTTCCCTTTTCTGTACTGATAGATACGACTAAGAATATTTTCTTCGTGTTTTCTATGTGCTTCACCATAAATATAATCATACTGAATTTCAAAAGCACTTACAAGTGCTTCGTTAATAACTATCTCTTCCGTTTCTGAGACTCTTGCTATTTCACACTCTGGATTATTAGGTGCCATAATAGCTTCTAAAAAAAGAATCTCTAAGTTGTTTGGAAGCTTTCCCTTAATACCAGCAGCAACTTCTAAACCACCACGAGAGACAGCAACTATATCCCACTCTTCTTCTTTTAGTTTATTCATAGGTATCACATCTAAAAGCTTAGTTGCTGCATCTTTTCGATCAACTATAATATTTTTATATGACTGCATAAAGAATTCCCCTGTTTAATTTGAGTTTGGCAACTGCATTGTAATATTTGAAGAGCCATTGTCTTTCATCAAAGGCTTTAACAAAATCGTGAAATAGATATAACGTTCATCTACGAATGACTCAACATTACTACTCAAGGTTGGTCGTCTATTTTCACTATATCGAATTCCAAAGTCCCAACACCTTTGTCTATACAAAAAACCTATCTCTTGTGATTTAGCAGTTTGACTAATAGCATCATAATTATAAAGAGCACTAAAAGAGTAATGATTATCGTAAGTATATCTAAGAGTTGATGTTATGTAACTTGTCAACCGTGGGGTTAGTGTTGTAGCAGGCACAAAAGTATCCTTGTAAAGATGTGATAATGCCAAATTGATACCAAATTTATTTAAGGATACTTGATTAAAAACTTTTGAAAAATTTGTTTCTTCATAATTATAGAACATATTATTATAAAATGAGAGATAATCTGTCACTTGATAATTTAATTCATTTTCCAGTTCACCATAGCGATTACCAATATTTCCATACGAAATATTTTGTGCTAATCTATGGTAAAGTATCTCACTCCCTTTATCATCATAAATATACTCAATAAAATCTACCTGGGCTTCTTCTTTAATATCAGATATATTATAAAATTCACAACGAGCATCATTTTGATTTTGATTATTTGCACACAGCTCTTCATAGTCTGCATAATAACCATTACTTGACTGAGTTCCTGCCTTATTATATGAAATAGATAAACCAATTACATGTGAAAAATCTTCATAGCCGCGAGTAAGTTGTGTTGAGATTGCGATTGTATGAAAATTTCGTAATATATATCCATTGTTATACTCACTGCTCACTGTTTGGTTTTGCTCCCCACCGCCAAAACTCGAATGTTGCATATATAAATTTGCTTTATAAGATATATTCATATACTCATCAAATAGTGGTGTTTGCAAAGTTACAGGTAGATTAACATTTGTTTGTATTGCAGTTTTATTAATAATTCGAGTAAGGTTATTTGACTGAACATCTAAATTATAAAGTAAATGGTCTTGAAAGAATGTATCAAGATAGTAGTGATACTGAAGAGTTGGCAGTTTTTGAATAGTGTCATCATTACTAACCTGTGTTAAATCTTGGTAATATTTAAAATATCCTCCAAGATAGTGAGAGTCTGTATTGTAAAAAATATTTATTCTCGAGAGGACCTGTGTTGAAGTTGAGTTATTTCTTACATCATTTGATGCAAGATTTATATAATCAACATCATTCATTCTACTTACATCAGCATAAAGCCCTGACTGACCTTCGAAATCTGTACCTAGCCACTGATTTAAAAAATCATTATTGTCATACTTCATACTAAAACCATAATGTGAGTCATTTTGTAAATTATTTTGTTTAAAATATGACTCAGACTCTTTAAAATAACCTGTACTTACCTCTCCTCTCGAAGTAGCCGAGTCCACAAATCTAAAAGTTTGATAAATTCCTTGTCCTCTTTGTGTTCTTATCTGCGGCTTAAACTCCAAGTCCCACCAGTTACTAAGAGCAATATATATTGGTTGTTCATAATATACTCCCTCGTTTGATGAGTACCCAGCTGAAGGCATCAAAAGCCCTGATCTTCTTGTTGTATCTAAAGAAAATCCAAAATAAGGAATGTAAAAAATTGGAATATCTTCTATGTAGAGTCTAGCATTATAAAGATTCATCCATTTTGAGTCTGAGTTATAATCAGATGATGAAAATTCAATTTTCCACAAGGGATTTATGGGGTTACAACCACTTAGTACACCACTCTTTACATCTAGTAATTTCTCTTTGGAAGTTCCATTGTTTGCACTCATCCAGACACGTGTATTTTTATCTGACATATAAAAAGGTTTAAAAAATTTCTCTTTTTTAGCAATATTTAATTTAGCATATTTTCCTAGAACTTTATAAGATTTATCTTGATTCACACGTATATTATCAAATAGCTCTAGTTCACTACTGTTTCTATCATAAATTGCTCTATCTGCCGTAATAAAGTAGTTTTTATACACAACAGTAACACCACCTGTTGCTTTTACAATATTTCCCTCTGAAACCATAGTTGAGGCAAAAATTTCCACCTTGTCGCTTGCATAAAGAGTCACAAGCAGGGATAAAAAAACAACTACTGTTTTAAGCATTAACTACTAAAGTCTTAGCACTCAAATCATGCCAGGTTTGTCTCATTGGATTTAATATACCCCATAAGAATCCAAGGTACAAGAGCATCTCACTGATGACTCTGATAATAGCTCGATTTAGTGCTACTAAAACATTAGGATTATCCAGTGTTTTTGTATCAATCACTCTTATTTTAAGAGCCAACTTACCTAAAGTCGCTCCATACTGCATAACAAAGAAGCTTTGATAAATTATTTTCATCATCATAAATTCTAAAACAAAACTATTGGTAAGTATTATAATCTCCTCTGTAGTACCAGCTTGTACAAAGGAGTCCCATAAGGCTATAATAAGCAAAAAAGAGAGTAGCATCTCATCTATAAAAAATGCAAGTGCTCTTTTTTTATTGGTGGCTAAGGTAATCTCTTCATGATGGAGACGTTGTTCTAGTTCTTCATTCAATATCTATAATCCTATAGGGCTTGATAAGCAATATCGGTACGAATTTTCTTACCAACAAAATGAACTTGTCCACATCTCATGTATGCTCTATCTCTTGCTTCTTGGATAGTATCACCCAATCCAACACAGACTAAAACTCGACCACCGCTTGCATACAAAACACCATCTTCTTTAGTTACACCCGCATATGAAATATGTGTATACTTTTCTATAATTTCATGATGCACTTCATCTTCTACAATTTCAGCAGGAAGTGAACTAGAATATGGATAGTTAGCAGATGCCATCACAACACCTACTGCATACTCAGATGAAAACTCTACTTTTAGCTCCGAGAGCCTTTTTGTTGCAGCCTTATAAAACATCTCTGAAACTGATGATGTCATAAGAGGCATAAGTATTTCGCATTCAGGGTCTCCAAAACGAACATTAAACTCTAATGTAATAGGCTCACCATTAACTACCATAATACCTATAAATAGTACACCCTCAAAAGGTGCACCCTCTTTTTTCATTCCCTCTAAAGTTGGAACAATTACACGCTCCTTTACTTTTTCATAAAGGACATCATCTACTAATGGTGTTGGAGCATAAGCCCCCATTCCACCAGTATTTGGTCCAGTATCACCATCACCTATACGTTTGTGGTCTTGTGCAGCTTGGAGTAAAATATAATCATCTCCATCACAAATAGCAAACATACTCAGCTCAAAACCATCTAAAAACTCTTCAACAATAACTTTTTTACCCGCATCGCCAAAACTTTTTCCACTTAACATCTCACCAATAGCTTTTTTTGCCTCGTCATGACTCGTAGCAATAATAACACCTTTACCACCACAAAGCCCATCTGCTTTTACAACTATAGGAGTATTTAAAGTATCTGTAAATTTATATAACTCTTCAATACTATCAGACTCTATATATGCTGCTGTAGGAATATTGTACTTAGCTAAAAAGTTTTTCATATAGACCTTTGAGCCCTCAAGCTGTGCAGCCTTTGCAGATGGACCAAAAATTGTGAGGCCTTCTGCTTTAAAAATATCAACTATTCCATCCACTAAAGGAGCTTCTGGACCAACAATAGTTAGCTCAATTTCATTTTCCTTTGCAAACACAGCTAAATCTTTATAATCTTTTATATTGATATTAGTTCCGAGGTTCTCAGTCGCTCCATTTCCTGGTTGGAAAAACAGTTCATGCTCTTGTGTTTCATTCTTAATTGCACGCCCTATTGAGTACTCACGTCCACCACTACCTAAAATCAAAATCTTCATATATTGCTCCAAAAATAAAAAAAAGTATTTATTAAAAAGATAAAACCTTTTTAATAAATACTTTTATAGTAGAAAACCCGGATAGCCGTTTCGCATTTGGCTTGGTTCTAAAAGCCGAATTTGGGTGAAGAGAGAACTCTTTAACGGCGGCATCTTCTCGTATATGTTGCCATAACTCAAACGAAGACACTGACTCACAAAAGCTCTACTAGTTCACGATTTGAATATGTAGAACCCTCATTAGTGCGATTACTCGTACCACCCAGATTATCTATATATAATTATACAAAAATTTTACTTGATTTAGTTTTATATTTTGATGTTACGGATCATAAGAGGATCAGTGATCAATACTTTCTAAACAACTTTTAATACTAGGCTCCTGAGCAATCAGAGTTTTAATCCCACTAGGAAGAGCTTTAGCAGTTGTCTTGCCAATAACAACAACTTGTTTATCTGCTTTTAATTCGTGGTACTTTAAGAAACATTTTACACTCGAAGGTGATGTAAATATGAGCGTAGCTTTTGGTGGAATTTTAACACTCTGTATACTTTGAGAACATTTACTCTCATACACTATGGCTTCATCAATGCTATATCCATTCGCTCTTGAGAACTCAGCAAAATTTGAAGCTACAACTTTTGCTCTTAAGTAGAGCCACTTAGTCTCTTTTGGATAAGAAGAGATAATCTGTGACAAATCATCACCATAACCACCTCCAATCTCTAAAACCTTTGCTCCAATATCTTCAAAACTTTTAGCTGTTGCCTTGGAGATACAAACTCCTTGCAACTCCTGATAATCTTCTTTATCATAATAGCTTAATGCTTTTACCGCCTGTTTTGAAGTGACAATTATATAGTCATACTGAGTGAAGTTTATAGATGTTTGTAGAAAAGAGATTTCAAGTGGATTTACATGGATTGTATCAGGATAAGAAGAGGTGGAAAAAGGTAGGGTTTCATAAGAGAAGAGAAAAGTCTCTACTCCCACTCAATAGTTGCTGGTGGTTTAGAAGATATATCATAAACCACACGATTAATACCATCTACTTCATTAATAATTCTTCTTGAAATTCTCTCAAGTAAGTCATGTGGAAGATGTGCAAATGTAGCAGTCATTCCATCAACTGCCTCAACTACTCTTACACAAACAGTATTATCATAAGTACGATTATCACCCATAACACCAACACTTTTTACATTTAAGAGTACAGCAAATGCTTGCCATGTTTTTGCATAGTATCCACTTGCTTTAAGCTCATCTAGTAAAATTACATCAGCTTCACGAAGTATTGTTAAATCAGGAACATTCACATCACCCATAATTCTAATAGCTAAACCAGGTCCAGGAAATGGATGACGGTTAATCATATCAGAAGGTAAGCCTAACTCTAAACCAATTTTACGAACCTCATCTTTAAAAAGTTCACGAAGAGGCTCTATAAGTTCAAAATCCATCCAATCAGGTAAACCACCCACATTATGATGAGACTTAATAACTTCTGATGGACCATTAACACTTATGGACTCAATAACATCAGGATAAAGTGTCCCTTGTGCTAAAAACTTAATCCCATCATGCTTTTTAGCCTCTTTTTCAAACTCTTCAATAAAAGTATGACCAATAATTTTACGCTTCTCTTCAGGATCACAGACACCCTCTAGCTTACCAAGAAAATTATCTACGGCATCAACTGTAACGAGTGGTGCTTTTAGATTTATCTTGAAAACTTCTTGTACCTGCTCTCTTTCACCTTTTCTCAAAAGTCCATTATCAACAAAAACAGGAATAAGCTGATCACCAATAGCTTCATAAAGCATCGCAGCAACAACAGAGCTATCAACACCACCGCTTAGTCCACAAAGAACTTTACCAGTTCCTACTTTCTCACGAATCATTTTAATCTGCTCTTTTAAAAAGTGTTCCATTTTCCACTTCTCTGTAACGCCACAAATATTTCTTGCAAAATTACGAAGCATGAGATAACCCTCTTCTGAGTGTTGTACTTCTGGATGAAACTGCATTGCATAGACACGTTTTTCTTCATTGGCAATTGCCGCATAAGGAGAGTTAGCAGATGTAGCAATAGGATGTGAAACCTTCAGGAAGGACATCTACTTTATCAGAGTGAGACATCCAAACTATTCTTCCATCATCACAATCTGCTAAAAGTGCAGATGCAGTTTCAAGTTTTAACTCAGCTTTACCGTACTCATGATGGTTAGAACGAATAACACTGCCACCAAAATCAACAGCTATTCGCTGCATACCATAACAGATACCAAGAACTGGTATCCCCATAGAGTAAACACCTTTATCAACCTCATAAGCATCTTCATTATAAACAGAAGATGGACCACCACTAAGGATAATACCCTGAGGGTTTTTACTTTTAATCTCTTCTACTGAAGTATGGTAAGGTAAGAATTTCACAGTAAACTTTATCTTCACGAAGACGACGAGCTATAAGTTGAGTGTATTGAGAACCGAAATCTAAAACGATGATGCTAACATTTTTCATATAAATGCCTTTTTTAAAATAATTATTTAATTATGAAAGAATACTATAATAAAGATTAATGTTTGATTTAGGAAAGAAAAGAATACCCCCATAAATGGAGATATTTAAAACTATTTAATGACTAACTGACATTACGGACTTTTCTTAAAAAAGCCCCTTTTTTATAGCTTTAGGGGGTTGTAGGGACAGTAATGTCCCTGCGACTATAAGGGGCTTCTGCTCCTTATAGTCCGTAACATCAGTGGCTAATATAAAGTCCTAATATTTCATACTGAAAGTACCAAACAGATACAGAAACAATATAACCAACTAGTATAGCCCATGAGTGTTTCATATGTGAACTAAATGTATAAATACCATGCAGTCTTCCCATCACTCCAACACCAGCAGCTGAACCAAAAGAGATAAGTGATCCACCAACACCAGCAGTCATAGTGACAAGCATCCACTGTGCTAAATCCATCTCAGGAGATGATTTTAAAATCGCAGACATTACCGGAACATTATCTACAACAGCGGAGAGAAAACCTACTCCAATATTTGCCCACATTGGACCTACCATTGTATACATATCGTGTACATACTCTAAGAAACCAAGATAGTGCAAAGCACCTACAGCTGAGAGAATACCGAAAAAGAAGAGAAGTGTATCATTCTCTACTTTTTGCATATTTATATAGATATTAAAAGAGTTTGAACCTCTTTTTGTAAGAAATACAGAGTATAGTTTAAGTATAGCCATACCAAACATCATACCCCACATAGCAGGGAAATGAAAGAACTGATGCCCTAAAACAGCAAGTACAATCGTACCAACACCTAAATATGCCACACCCATTCCACCATCTGCTACAACTGGTTTTTTCTCAGTTGATGCATCAAATACAGGCTGACCAGATGGAACTGACATACTAAGTAGTGCTGCCGTTACTAACCAACCAAGAACAGATGCAGGGAACAGGAATAAAAAGTCTATAAAGTGACCTTTTTCTGCCGTCCATGCCATAAGTGTAGTAATATCACCAAATGGAGACCAAGCACCACCAGCATTAGCTGCCACAACGATGTTTACTGCACCAGGAACAAGAAATGCAATATTTTTCTTATCAATTGTATAAAGTACAGTTGAGAGGATAAGTGCAGTTGTCAAGTTATCTGCAACCGGAGAGATAAAAAATGCCAAGATACCTGTCATCCAAAAAAGTTTTTTGTATGTATATCCCTTAGATACAAGCTTAAATTTCATAAGATCAAATACACCGCGTTCTATTAGTGTTTCAATATATGTCATAGCCACAAGTAAGAAAAAGAAAATCTCTGCAATTTCTAAAATAAGATGCTCTAGCTCGTCATGTAAAGGATCCGGATTAAGTCCGTTAATGCTATAAAAAATACCAATAAGCATAAACATAAATGTACCTGCAAACAGAGCTGGTTTTGCCTTGTTTACCTCATATTTGTCTTCAGTTGCAATAAAATAATATGCAATTACAAAAACAGCTAAACTTAACCATCCTACCCAACTTGTTGCCAAGTTTATCACTTGACCCTCAACTAACACATGACCTGCAGCTATTGCTGAGTCTGCCATCGAACTATGTTCCATTATTTCTCCTCTTGTATTGTGTGAACGCCTATGGATTTTTCTCTAGAGAGTGCTCCAAGAACTATCTCTTTAGCTGTTAATAAACGAAATTTCAACAGTGTACCAATATTTTCATTTAAAAGAACATTAATTGACTCAAGCGCATCATTTAATCCTCTCTTTGTGCGAATAATAGAAACATTTTCCCACATTATCCGTCTAAGTTGGTTCTTTTTTGCTTTATCCTCTTTGAGACTCATTATATTTTGTAATACTTCAAACTCGACAAACTCTTTCTCTTTTGTATCTAAAAGAATATCTTCTACTGCTTGAGAAGCAAAAACTAAACCTTCTAAAAGAGAGTTTGAAGCAAGTCTATTTGCACCATGAACACGAGTTGAAGCAACTTCACCAATTGCATATAAATTTTTCACATCTGGGACACGACCTTTTAAGTCGGTTCGTATACCACCTATAGCATAATGAAATGCGGGAGAGATAGGCACTCTCTCATTTGGTACATTGTATCCCATACCTCTCAAATAGTTACAGATATTTGGAAATCGTTTCTCGAAATACTCTTTTTCAAAATTATTAAACACGAGGTAATTATTCATACCTGTTTTCTTTTTGTGTAAATAGAGAGATTTACTCACTATATCTCGTGAAGCCAATTCACCCCGTTCATCATAGTCGAACAAGAATCGTCTGCCACTCTCATCTTCTATAGTAGCACCCTCACCTCTTAATGCCTCAGTTAAAAGCATCTTTTGAGCATTATCATTATTTACAAAAACAGTTGGATGAAACTGTAACATCTCCATTCTATCAAGGGCAATGCCTTTTTGTACACAAAGTCCTTGAATATCGGCACTAATACAAGGTGCATTTGTGTGATACTCATAAAGAGAACCCACTCCCCCACTCGCGATAATAATATCTTTGGCATAAATATTTCTACTCTCTCTGTGATCGAGTACCGTTACACCATAACATACATCATCTTTTATCAGTAAATCCACTACTCTTGCATCACCAAGCATTGCATGAGGATTGTGAGAGAGTAAAAAATAATGCAAATAGCGTCCCGTTGCATCTCCTCCTGCATGAAGAATTCTCTCACAAGAGTGTGCTGCTTCTTTAGTGTAAAGCAGTTCTCCTTCCTCATCTGTATCAAACTTAAAGCCATTGTTTACTAAGTCATCTATAGCTTCACGAGAAAACTGTGAGAGTACTTTTACTGCTTCCTCATCACACAGTCCATCACCTGCATCAAGTGTATCTTGTATGTGAGCTGGAATATCCTCTTTATCTCTAGCTAATGCTACACCACCTTGAGCATAAAATGTATTACACTTAAATGTTTCGCGTTTATTAATTATAAGTACTTTTTTATCTTTTGGTAACTTCATAGCAGCATATAAACCTGCCACACCTGCTCCAATAATTATTACATCATATCTAAACATTATTCGCAACTCTCATTATTATCTTGTGTTATCTGTTTTTCATTTAAGATAAACTCCACATTTTCATCACCTTCAGGTGCTACTTGCTCATAATATGGTGCTGCTTTATATCCACATGAACTAAGACTAAACAAAAAGATTGCTATAATTAGTAGATGAAAACTACTCATGATATACTTACTTCTATTCAACATAAACCTCAATTTAAAAAAATTTTACACTATAAGTGTATTAATAAACTCATCGATACAATTCTTCCAGCTCTGCGAAGAAATATCAAGCATGGATATATTAACAAAAATATATTTTATATCATAATAACTGCTACTCTTAACAAATATGACAAAGATAATATTATAAAAACGATTAAAGGGGTTTTAAACTCTCCCATGATTTTAAAATCCGAGCAATTTTTAGAGTGTGATGAAATTAAAATTGAAGATGTAATTGTCTATGTAGATCATAAACCAAAGTTAGATTCTAACTTTTATACTACATCTGCGCATAAGATACATTATAAAGAGAGAGCAAGCGGTAATATTATAATTCAAATTAAAGATGAAAAACTACATACCCTCGCTACAGATATTCAAAAAATAATCAAAAAAGAGAACAATGAATCTTCTTCAAACAATTAAACAGCTTCCAAATACACCTGGTATCTATCAGTACTTTGACAAAGATGGACACATACTTTATATTGGTAAGGCAAAAAATCTTAGCTCTCGTGTAAAAAGCTACTGGCAATTCACTCCAAAACTACAAGCCAACAAAACCCTCTCTTTACGTATAAGTAGAATGATAGCACAGACTCAAAGTATGAACTATATAGTTGTACAGAGTGAACATGATGCTCTTATTCTTGAGAACTCTCTTATTAAACAACTTAATCCTAAGTACAATATTTTACTTCGTGATGATAAAACATATCCCTATATTTACCTAGATAATAATGAAAAATATCCTCGTGTTGAAATCACTAGAAAGATAATTAAGAGTAAAGATATTACTTATTTTGGTCCCTACTCAATAGGAGCGAGAGATATACTAGACTCTGTGTATGAAATATGTAAACTTGTTCAAAAAAAGTCTTGTCTAAAATCTCATAAGCTCTGTTTGTACCATCAAATAGACAAATGCCTTGGTCCTTGTGAACTTCCTGTGAGTCAAGAACGATATAAACAGGAGTTAGACCTTGGGATAAAACTTATCAAAAACAAAAACATACTTATAAAAAATTTAGAAGAAAAATGGAATTTTATGCACAAGAGATGCGCTTTGAAGAAGCAGGTGAGATTAGAGATAGAATACTGAGAATTAGCCGCTCGGAGATTAAAAGTGAGATAGACTTTGCAAGCAGTGAGAACTATGATATATTTGTTGTCAAAAACTCTGTAAGTCGTGCAGTAGTGGTAAGAATTTTTATGCGAAATGGTAAGATAATATCTTCTACACATGATTTTATAAATATTAATGAGGCTTATTTTGAAGATGAGCTCTATTATAGAGCACTGCTTGATTACTACAAAGAAGAGAAGCCACCAATTATTGCACCTATACTTATAGCTAAAGAGATAGAGGGGCTCTCTACAATAGAAGATCACCTCAGTAATATATTTGAGAAAAAAGCAAATATTTCTGTGCCTAAGCGCTCTAAACGCAGAGACTTAATCAGACTTGCCCTCTTAAATGCAGATGAACTCCTCAAAAAAGATAAAAAAATAGACCATACAAAAATCCCCTTAGAGCTACAAGAACTTTGTTCCCTTGAGACAACTCCTTCAAGGGTGGAGGTCTTTGACAACTCTCATATGTCTGGTATAGCAACTGTGGGAGCTATGATAGTGTACGAAGATGGAAAATATGAGAAAAGTTCATACAGGACATATCACCTTGATGCTAAAGATGAGTATGGACAGATGAGAGAGACTCTCTCACGCAGAGTTGCAGGTTTTACTAAAAGTTCGCCCCCTGACTTATGGATACTAGATGGAGGTTCTACTCTCTTAAAACTTGCATTAGATATTTTAGCCTCAAATGCAATAAAACTTGATGTAATAGCTATCTCAAAAGAGAAAATAGATGCTAAAACACATAGAGCCAAAGGTAGGGCAAATGATATTCTCTACACTAAAGACTCCGTGTTTAGACTTCAAAATAGCGATAAACGTTTACAATGGGTTCAAAACCTTAGAGATGAAGCACATAGAAGTGCCATTACATTTCATAAAAAAACAAAACTCAAGCTTGATAAAGAGAGTAAACTTCTTAACTTAAATGGAATTTCTCATGCAAAAGTACAAAAGCTTCTTAAAGTCTTTGGAACTTTTAGTGAACTAAAAAATGCTTCATTTGAGGAGATAAGTACAGTTTTAAACACAAAAGATGCAAAAAACATAAAAAGATTTTATAAATAAGTTTTATTTAGCTTTGTTTATGATATATTTATATCAATTCTAGTTATTTAAGGTTTTTTAATGGAAAAAGTTACACCAATAGACAAAGAGTATATATATGAGGGAGATGTAATAATAAGCCAAACAGACATTAATGGTATTATTACATATGCAAATCGAGCCTTTGCAGAAGCCTCAAACTATGAGATTGATGAGCTTGTAGGGAAGTCTCAAAATATAATCAGACACCCAGATATGCCAAAAGCTATATTTGCAAAAATGTGGGAAACAATTTCAGGTGGACAAGCTTGGAATGGATTAGTCAAAAACTTAAGAAAAGATGGTATGTATTACTGGGTTGAGACAGAAATCATTCCTGTTCGCAATAGTGATGAAACTCAAATAACTGGGTATATTGCCGTGAGAAAAGAAGCTTCAAGAAAGAACATTAAAGAAGCACAAGAGACATATAGTAAAATGTTAGAAATACAAGAGTAGGGGTGAATATATGCTAATATATAATTTTAAAAAAGAGTTTCTAGGGATAGATGAAAAAGATCTCAAAACTTTAGGTTTTAAAGATTTAGCTGGGCTACGTACAGAAGTAACAGATTTTGCTGACCTATTTGTGAAGACACCGGGCTATGTCCACAATTTTAAACATGTGCACTGGATTGACTTTATTACTTGTGCCGAATCTAGCGAAGAATCAAAAGTTATTATAAATATAAATAATAAAAACTACAAATGTGTACTGCAAATTTCTACAACTTTTTTAATAGATAACCCTTCAGCCAAAGCCTATATAGTTAATCTTAATAATTTAAGAGAACTCAGTGCTAGTGAGAGTGAACGTATATCTGGTGATATCACAAATAGAGAATTACCGCAAAACAAGGTTACACCTACAGAAATTTTCAATACTCCTGAGTTAAGTGATGAATTTGATACAGATGACATTGAAGAAGAACTTCAAGTTACTCCAAATATAAAAGAAGATCCTTATGAAACACCAATAGAAATTGATTTAGAAACTCCAGACCCCGACTTTGAAGAAGAAATAAGTACTCTTGACCTAGAGATTAATGAAAATCTAAATATAGATGATTTGAGCCTAGATATAGAATTTGAAGATGACCTCAGTGGCACTTCAGAAGTGGAACCTCATGAAATAACTACTACAGAAGTACAAACTCACAAAGAAAATTTTGAAAATGGATATGTATATGATCCAAAAGTTGCCTCAGAAGAACTCGGATTACCTCTTGATTTAATAGAAGAGTTTATTCAAGACTTTATAGAACAAGCTAAAGAGTTTAAAGAAAATTTATACAAAGCAGTAGATGAGCATGACTTAGATAATCTACGTATTTTATCTCACAAACTAAAAGGTGTTGCAGCTAACTTACGGGTAGAGGATGCACTAGAAACACTAACTACGATTAATACCTTAGAGAATATCACAGAAATAGAAGAAAATTTAGATACTTTTTATAAAATAATCTCAAAATTAGCAGGTGAAGAAATTTCTGTAACAAAAGAAGTAGAAGTAACAAAGAATTTAGAAGAACCTGCAGTAGAAATAACAAAAGCAGATTTAGAACCTGAAAAAACAAATCAAGCACCCCAAGAGGATATGCTTGATATTTCATTTAAAGATGATAATGAAGAAGATCTTTATGCTGATCCAATTGAAACAGTTCAGAAGGTCCCAGAAGACTCAGATGAAAGATTAACTCTTCTTGAGCCAACCGTAGAACCTAAAATTGTATATTCAAAAGAGCTTATTGCAAATGAAATTGGAATAGACTTACAAAGTTTTAACGAGCTTTTTGACGACTATATACAAGAGTCAACTCAACTGCATAAGTTTATTCAAGATGCACTCAACAATGATGACATAGAAACTTGTAAAAACTCTGCATTGAAGCTCAAAGGTATGGGTGATAATATGCGACTAACATCATTATCTGATGAGCTAACAAATATTATTCAGGCAAATAGCACACAAGAGATACAAGAAAGTCTCAATAAAATAGTTACTGCGACAGCAGAACTATCAAACTAAACAGGGGTTCATTTTATGCAACTAGGACTTAAAAATAGACTTAGACTTATCAGTCTGCTTCCAATTATAATTTTAATCTCTATAAGCAGTTATTTTGTTTTTAACTCTTATGATAACTATATAGCAGCACAACTTTTACAAGATAAGCTCTCAGAAAATAGAGAACTTAATAAACTTGTAAATAATATATCTCGCGAACGTGGTATGACAGTAATGTACTTAGGAAACTCTTCGCCAAATACATTACGTTCACTTATAAAACAAAGAGGTGTAGTTGATGAAGTTTTTGAAAAATATCTACAACATGTTGATTCAAAAGAAGTTCTACATGATCATTCACAAGGTGTAAGTAACTGCCAAACATGTAATGATGTTGCATCACTTCAGACATATTTTACAAAAATCATACAAACACGGAAACTTGTTGATGAACACAAAACAAACTTTAAAGATGTCTATGAAAATGTTTATGGAAGGGCACAACATACTGCTGTCACACAACTTGAAGAGATAACTTCAAATCAAATTGATTCAAAAATTAATGCCTATGCAACTCAATATATTTCACTAGTACAGACAAATGAATATACATCAGATGAGCGTGACTTTATCTCTTTTGCTATATCTCGCTCTACTGAGTTTGAAGAAGAAGAGATAAATGAGTGGATTACACTTATTGCAAAAGCAGATGCTCTAAATTATTCAAGAGTCAATGACCCAGAACTTCTTTCAAAACTAGATGAAATATTTAAAAATGAAGATAGTTTAGAACTTTTTGATGACATCAACACAGAAAGAGCTGGTATTATTTTTGCTTCTTTAGAGGGCGAATATGAGATAACATCAGGTATTTGGTTTGCGATGTTATCTGAAAAGATAAATACTATATCTGCTGCAGAAAACACAATACTTAGTGCAATGGATGAACGTGCTGTTGTAGTAAAAGCTGATGCCCTACAATTTCTTACTATTACATTAACTATATGGTTAGTTTCAATTATTCTAGCAATACTCGGTTTTTTACTTTCAAATGAAATTGCAAGAAATATTAAAAATCTTGAGCATGTACTCAAACGAGTTGCAGCTGATACAGCAGAAGATGAAGAAAGTATTGATATTAACCTTCATACAACAAAAGGTACTTCAGAGGCTTATGACTTACTAGAGAGAATTATTGAACAAACAAGACATGATAAAGAGTCTGCACAGGAAGCTTCAGAAGCGAAGTCAATGTTCCTTGCAAATATGTCTCATGAAATTCGCACTCCACTCAATGGTATTGTTGGGTTTACTGAACTTTTAAAGGATACAGGTCTTAAAGAAGAGCAAACTGAATTTGTTGAAATCATTGAAAAGTCTTCAGAAAACCTTCTTGAGATTATAAATAATATTCTTGACCTTTCCAAGATTGAGTCAAATAAACTAGAAATTGAAGATATCGCCTTTAACCCTGCAGAAGAGTTCGAGTCTGCAGTTGATGTGTATGCAGTTCGTGCGAGTGAGAAACATATTGACCTTGGTTGTTTTATTGATCCTCAACTTGAGAATCCAATTAAAGGTGACCCAACTAAAATTAAAGAAGTTCTTATTAATCTTCTTTCTAATGCTGTTAAATTTACAAGTAGTTCAGGAATAATTAATGTTGATATTAGAAAACTTGATTCAGCACAAGAAGGTATCACTAGAGTAAGATTTGAAGTTCAAGATAGTGGTATTGGTGTAACTAGTGAGCAAAAAGCTAAAATCTTTGATGCTTTCTCTCAAGCAGATACAAGTATTACTCGTAAATATGGTGGTACAGGTCTTGGACTTACAATTTCTTCAAGATTTATCGAACTTATGGGTGGTCAACTTGACCTACATTCTGAACCAGGAGAGGGAACAACATTTTTCTTTACTATAGACTTTGAAGAGATTGAGACCCTTAACGAATCAGTAAAAGGTACATTTTCAAGTATTAATGCTCTTGTCCTTGAGTCAGCACACAAAACTAAACGCCAAGATGTATACCTGCGTGAGTATTTAGACTTTTACGGTGTAAGCTATACATCATTTAAAGATGCAAGTGAACTGGAAATATTACAACACCAAGTAAACTACGACTTAATCATTGTTGATTATGATTATGCTGATGAAGATGCACTTAAACACTATAGTGCACTTCCTCAAGAGTTAATTCTACTTACCAAATCATACTTTATGAAAAAAATTGACTCTATGCACTTAGATATATTTAAAACTCTATATGAGCCATTAAATAACTCTAAATTAAGACAAACACTAGATAATATTCACAGTGAAAACTTTAGTGCAAAACGTGCTAAAAAAATAAATCGCAAGAAATTTAATGCTGAAACATCAAGATTTAATGCAAATGTTTTAATTGCTGAAGATAATATAATTAACCAAAAGCTTATTAAGAGAACTTTGGAAGATTTAGGTCTTACTATAACTATCGCATCAAATGGGCTTGAAGCATTTCAAAAACGTAAAGATGGTAACTTTGACTTAATATTTATGGATATCCAGATGCCATATTTAGATGGTATGGAAGCTACTAAAGAAATTCTTGAGTATGAAGAAGATTACAACCAACCGCATGTTCCCATACTTGCACTAACTGCGAATGCACTTAAAGGAGATAGAGAACGCTTTTTAGAAGCAGGTCTTGATGAGTACACAACAAAACCATTAGTTCGTTCAGAAATAATCTCACTACTCAACCATTTTTTAGCTGATTATATTGTAGAAGTTGATGCAGTCCCTGATAATATTGAAGACTTGCAAACAAAATCTGAACCTGAAGAGGAACAAGAAGTAGAGCCTGAAGTTGAACCTGAACCAGAAGTTGAAGCTCCAGTTGAACAAGACATTGAGTCTGAAGTTGAACCTGAACCAGAAGTTGAAGCTCCAGTTGAACAAGACATTGAGTCTGAAGTTGAACCTGAACCAGAAGTTGAAGCTCCAGTTGAACAAGACCTTGAGCCTGAAGTTCCTCAAGAACTTGATGTTGCAGAAGTTTCACAATACCAAGCAGATGTTCTCATAGCTAAAAAAAGTCTCTTTGAAGCCAAGTTCTTTGCTAAAATTTTAGATAAACTAAGTTATACTTACGAGATTGCAAATACAACAGCAGATATAGAATCTAAAATTGATGAGAATTCGTACAAGGTAGTTTTACTTGACAAAGAATGTGAAGGACTGAATCTTGAAAATTTCTCTAAATTGCTAAAAGAAAGCAACACACAGAGAGCTCTAGAATCAAAACTTATTTTAATAACAGATCCATCATCACAAGAAGACTCAAGTGATGCGAACTATGCTGATGAATCAGTTAAAAATACACTCAGTAAAGATTTACTTAGACTACTGATAGAAAAATTTATATAAAGGAGAGTAAAATATGCAAAGAGATGACCTCGTTGTTTTAGCTGTAGATGATGACTTAATTAACCTAAAGTTACTCAAATCAATGCTTGGAAAAAGTGGAAAAGTAAAAGAGGTTATAGAAGCTAAAAATGGTTCAGATGCAATTGGTCATTTAAAAAGTCGTGATGATATAGACCTTATACTTCTTGATATTATAATGCCTATCATGGGTGGAATAGATATGTTAAAAGTTGTACGAGCAGATGATAATCTCCGTCAACTTCCTATAATTGTACTTACAACTGATGAAACAAAAAAAGCTGAAGCCCTTGACTGTGGTGCAAATGGATTTTTAATGAAACCAATTAGAAATGAAGAACTGCTAAAAAAAATAGCAACTGTAATCGTCTAAACCATTAGGGAGATCTTCTCCCTAAATAATTCTAAACTAAAACTTGTTTTAATACTTCCTCAATACGAGTAACACCCACAATTTCCATAGCATTTTGCACCTCTTTTGGAATATCATCCAAATCACGTTCATAATTTTTTGCAGGAATTAAAACTTTTGTCATACCTGCTTTATGTGCAGCAATAAGTTTTTCTTTTAATCCACCAATAGGTAATGCATCTCCACTTAATGAGACTTCACCAGTCATCGCAACCTCTGAGCGTACTTTTTTTCCACTCAATATAGAAGCTATTACACTGCACATAGCTAAACCTGCACTAGGTCCATCTTTTGGAGTAGCACCATCTGGAACATGTATATGCAAATCATAGCGCTTGTAGACTTCACTGGCATCCATTTTAACATCATCTTCTTTCTCGTTAAATGTCATAGGAATTTGATCTGGAGCTATTTTTAACTTTCTTGTATCAATAAGAGTTTTAACAACACTCATAGCAATTCTTGCTGATTCTTTCATTACATCGCCAAGACTACCAGTGAGCTGCATACCACCCTTACCTTTAATTCTGATTGACTCTATTTTTAAAACATCTCCTCCAACTGCTGTCCATGCAAGACCATTTACAACACCAACAACAGGAACTTTATCAGTTATTTCAATTTCAAACACTGACTTATCAAAAAAATCTTTCAGGTTTTTGAGAGTAACAGATACTTTTTTTGTACCTGAGTCTTGTAAAATACTTTGTGCTACCCTACGACTCATATCTGCTATACGACGTCTCAGGTTACGTACACCTGCTTCTCTTGTATAACTATGGATAAGCTCTTTTAATGCTGCTTTAGAGATACTCAGTTCACTCTTTTTAAGACCATGTTTTTTAAGCTCTTGAGGGATAAGATAACGAGATGCTATCTCATACTTTTCTTGTGGAGTATATGAGCTAACAGCTATAAACTCCATTCTATCACGAAGTGGGGCAGGAATACGACCAACATCATTTGCTGTTGCTATAAAAATAGCATTTGACAGATCTAGGTTAAAGTTAAGATAGTAGTCTCTAAACTCACTATTTTGTTCAGGGTCTAGTATCTCTAAAAGTGCTGCTGTTGGGTCACCGTGAGTAGAACGAGAAACTTTATCTATCTCATCTAAAACGATAACAGGGTTCATTTTTTTAGCATCGATTAAACCTTGAGTAATTCGTCCAGGCATTGCTCCCACATAAGTTCTACGATGACCACGAAGTTCATTTACATCTTCTAGTCCACCCAAAGCAATACGAATAAGAGGTCTTTTTAAAGCAGTAGCTATCGAGTTAGCAAGTGAAGTTTTACCAACACCTGGAGGTCCACTAAAACAGAGGATTGCTCCTGCTGTCTTTTTATTACTTATGCCACGAAGTTCCAGTAACTCTTTGACTGCAAAGTACTCAACTATACGTTTTTTGGTTTTTCAAGAGAAAAGTGATCTTTATCTAGTTGTGCTTTTACATTATCTATATGCAAAGATTTTTTAGAGAGATTTCCAAAAGGTATATCTAAAACCCAGTCAAGATAAGTTTGAGTCATAGAGGCATCTGAAGAGTCAGGGTGCATACGCGCAAAACGTTCAAGCTGTTTGTTGACTTCTTTATATGCATCTGCATTCATCTTTTTCTTTTTTGATTCTAGTTTAGCTCTGTACTCCTCTATCTCTTCATCACGAGAAGTGTCAGTTCCTAGCTCTTTTTGAATCTGTTTGAGTTGTTCTTTTAAAAAGTACTCTTTGTTTACTTTTTCTATATGAGTGTGTACTTTTGTGCGTATCTCTTTTTGAAGTTTATTCGCTTCTATTTCATCTATGAGATAATCTATAAGATCTAAAAATCTTTTTTCAGTATCTTGTTCAACAAAAAGTGCATAAGCTTGCTCTTTTTTTAGCTTCACAGTTGAGCAAATTAAGTCTATCACCCTATTGTGATCATGGTTTTCTTCTATAGTTCGAAGTAAATCAGGGGGGAAGTAACCACTCACAGCAGAGAGTGTTCTAACCTTTTCACGGACTACTTCTAAAATAGCATCAATTTTAAGTGTGTGTACTTCTGTTGGCTCCATAATATCTACATGAGCTATTAGTGGCTCAGTTGAGACTTCATTTATACTTTTTGCACGTGCAAGTCCTTGAAAAAGCACTTTAACTCGACCATCAGGAAGAGCAACTTTTCTCATAATAGACCCAACTACTCCAGCATCATAAAGAGAGTCATATTCTCTCTCTCCCTCTTTACCTGCTTTTGTTGTACAAACAATAACTAAAGAGTTATCTTCAATAGCTTTTGTTGCTGCGTTTATATTCTTCTCATCACTTAAAAAAAGTGGACTTATCATAAATGGGTATAAAAAAAGTTCATCCTCTGCTATCACTGGTAAATCTGCTGGAAATTCTCCATAATTACTTAATTTCATAAATTTGTGTCCTTTATTAAAATATTATTTATTTTCTTCATCATCTGTTATAGAGTTACGTGAAACAACACTTCTAGTGTCAGGTATAAGATAGCCGTACCAGCTCTCTGTACCATCACCTTCAAACCACTCTTTATACCAAGGCGAATTTGCACGCTCTATCTCATCCCATACTATCCATGGTTGTGGTTTTATTGCCTTGTAGTATGCCGCACTTTTAGGTTTATCTATACGTTCATACAAATCTGCAATCGTTTCATTTAATGCCGCATCCGCCATGTAAAGGTTTGTAGCCATTGTATCTACAATACTATAATACATAGAGTTAGGATAATTTGCTTTAAACTTTTCAGACTCAGCAATCGCCTCGCCTATCAGTACTTGATCACGACGAGGATTTGGCAGTGCCATATACTTCGCTTTTATCTTTAAAAACTCTGCAAACTCTTTCTCATTAGAGTTTGCATAGCGTTTACATACTCATCTAAAAAGTGTTCTGTAAGAAGATACTCTTCATAATGCATATGAGCAATAGCAAGTATCATAGTCGCTTCAGGAAGCAAAGGAGAACCTATATGCTCCCCTTGTAAAGAGGAGTAATAGTTATCCGCCTTATCTATACTTCCCTCAGAAATCGATTCAATTATCTTAGCATACCAATAGACAGCAGGCTTGTTATACTCTTCTAGTTCTTTAGAACAAGAGGTCAAAAATGTCAGGGAGAATATGGCAAGTAAAAAAACTATTCTTTTTTTCATTAAAATTTATTCCTATAATTAATTGTACTCTTATTCTATCTAAAAGAGCTATAGTTCTCATTAAAGTTTATAAAATAATTAAAGGTATTGGATGATTTTAAAAATGATATTTATTCTTTCCTTCTAGAATTACAAATATTAATATATACTTTATATCATTGTTGCTAAAATAGCTCAAAGGATTTTACTATGCAAAATATCGATTATATAAACATCAATACAGAGACTCTTTCTAATAGAATTTTTTATGCCTTCGTACTGAGCGAAATACTTTTTTTTATACTTGATATCATAATCAACTACAATAGAGCTATTGACTATGGACCTGTCCGAAGACTTTTTAATACCGCTAGAGAAGACAGTCTCTCCTCGTGGTTTATGACAGCTCAAACACTATTAACTGCACTTACATTATGGCTTATTACATACCTATATTCACATAACAAAGAAAGGAAAAACTTTATACAGAGAGGGTGGCTTATACTTGCTCTATTTTTTACTTATTTAGCAGCTGATGATGGTGCAAAAATTCATGAAAGACTAGGATCTACCTTTAAACTGTTTATGCAAGAACAATCTCAACTTGAAAATTCATTCGCTCCATTTTATGCTTACTTTCCAAGTTATCCCTGGCAATTCCTATTACTTCCTTTTTTTGGTGCGATGGGTATATTTATGTTAATATTTTTATGGAGAGTTTTTGGGAAGAGTACTTCAATGATAAAAATAGTTCTAGCATTAGGATTTCTTTCAACAGCTGTTGTTCTAGATTTTATTGAAGGATTAGATAAAAACTCTCCTCTTAACTTATACTCTTTACTTAGTGAGTATTATCATTTAAGAGACTACACAGTAAGCCACTTTGCTAAGTCTATAGAGGAAACTTTTGAGATGCTTGGAATGACACTCTTTTTACACACATTTATTAGCCAACTCTCAAGAGTGACTAATAAAAAAATATTATTTAGTGAGAACTAAAAATATCACTTATGCTTATTTCCCACCCATTATTGATGGAGAGTAATGCATATTACCAATTCTTTCGCTTGGACAGATACACTCTTTTTGACATGCTCTCATCTGTGCAGGCATATTAGCTTTTGTCCCTTTATGTACACCATGTTTCATAACACATTTCATAATACACGGTCTCATCCCTTTCCAGTATCTAAAAGCCTTATTCATTTTATCGTCATCACTGTTTGAATCATCACTGTTTGAATCATCACTGTTTGAATCATCACTGTTTGAATCATCACTGTTTGAATCATCACTGTTTGAATCATCACTGTTTGAATCATCACTGTTTGAATCATCACTGTTTGAATCATCACTGTTTGAATCATCACTGTTTGAATCATCATCATACATCTTTTTCATGCATTTAGTGTACGGAATAGATTTCTTTCCGCACCCAAAATCATCTTCAGTTAACACAACTCCTAAATCAATTACTGAATCTGGAGTCACTACATCAATATCTGAATCAGAAATTGTATCTTTCAAGTTTGATGCACTTAACACTAATGTGATTGCAAATGTCATTGCTAATAAAACAATTTTTTTCATTCTATACTTCCTTATTTTGATTTAACCTGATTTGAAATTTACAATAATAAATATTTATGTTATCTTAAATTATTTTATTAAATATTAATCATATATAAAAATAAAGTTAATAAAAGGATATAATAAGAATATTTTACTTAATGTTTCATAAGGATTATCCATGTATTTTCTTTTCCCACTTCTTATTATTTTTTCTTTTTCTTCTTCACTTGTATTATCCGCAGAAATAAAGTTTCAAGATACACAGCCATATTCTACTGAAGTCTACGGTAACATAATAATGACAGGAAATACTATACTAGAGCTTGATAATTCTAAAAATAAAAATAATGAGAACTTTTTTATATCCGATGATAGCTTAGCATATGGACGATATATTACGGATGGACTCATTCAAGATGTCTGGACAGGTATATGGACAGATGTTTCAAGTTCAGAAGCAAATAACTTTGCATATATGCGATATATAGACATAGACAATAATGATACAACCTTTAATTCATCTTCATCAACATTAAGTATACCTGCAGGAAGTACTATTATATTTGCTAGACTATATTGGTCAGGTATGCTCCACAACTATGCTGATGGTTCTTCACTAGAGGATGAGCGAGACACTTCTAAGTCACTAAGCCTAACAGTAGAAGGCACAACATACCCACTTGTTGTAACAGTAAATGGCTATTCCGATACAGAAGGTTGGACTGATATATATTCTGAAATAACTAATACAATCTCGGGAAACACCTTGCGGTACTCACGCTACAATGCTTATATAGATGTTACAGATAAATTTAGCACTTTAAACTTTAATGAAAGTGCAATCAATGTAACAGTTTCAAATCTACTTTCTATGGAGGGTTGGATACGTAACTATGGGAACTATGGAGCATGGAGCCTTGCTATTATATATAAAAATTCTAATGAAACTTATAAACACATTTCACTATATACTGGTTATGAAGAAGTTTATGACAATACTATATCTATAAATATTAACGGCTTTTTAACACCAAAAAGTTCTGATGTTATTTCTACACTTTCTGTATTTTCAGTTGAGGGAGAGAAAACTACAGACTTTGGAGAAGACTATTTTAAGGCTGCAGATAACTCGGGGACACTATTCGATGTTACATCTAACTCAATTTATCCCAATGCTAAAACGAATATTTTCGACTCAACTATTACAAATAATGAAACACAGACACCAAATATTTCTAATACTATGGGTATTGATATTGATACATTTAGTATTGGTGCTGATGGTAATACTTCTCATCCTCAAATTATACAAAACAATCAGACCCAAACAACTATAGAGCTATCTTCTGGTGGAGATGCTTATATGATTAATACAATAGCTCTCTCAACAGAACTCTATGTTCCTACTTTTTGTTATGACTACTCATACAAGCAAGATAGGAACTACTTTACTGAAGAAAATGATGGACAAAATGATCCGAGAATCGTAGGAACAGTCAGTACTGGTTCCCCTGTTGAAGTATCTATTTTCTTACGAAACCTTGTTGAGTCAGATGTAAATGTAACAGACATGAATATTAGCATATCAGATATAAACACAACTCAAGCAATCTATATAGATCCTTCAACACAATTAGCAAAACTTGGTAGTGTTGCACCATACAATGTCACACCTGCAAGCAGTAGTGATAGTTATATAAGTAATGTAGAAATTGGAAATATAGTGTCACAAGATTACTTTTACTTTTATTATCAACTCAATCCTAAACAATCAAATTTAGATATGCCGATAAATTTTACCGCTTCATACAATATCAGTTCAGGTGATACAACTATACCATATATTTTAAAACTAGGAAAAGAGATTCCTCTTTGTGATAGTACTTCATTCACTTATACCCCTACAAATGGAATTTTTAATGTAGTACATAATAACTATTACAATGAAACTACCCAATATTATAATCTACCCACTCAAGTCATCCAAAGAGATGCTTCTTTTAAAGTTATCGCTTTAGATCCTAATAATTATGATGCACTTAAAAATCAATCAACAATAGTAGCAGTTGAAGCAATTGATGTAGGTGGATTTCACAATACAGATGCATCTTGTTTTGAACAGTATAATTATATTACAAACAGGGAATGGGTAGTTTTTGAAAATAATGTAAGTAGTGTTGATTTTCAGCCTTCTAATGGATTTTTTACCGAAGTGAGGGAGAACAGTGCTTTTCGAGGTCTCCTTAAATCTTACAAATGATGGTAATGATGCCCTGGTAAACCTTAGTGGTTCAGAAACAGATGGATATTCTATTGAGAATTATACAGAGTTAACAGAAGGTTTAGATAGTTGTGCTTTACCTGTAAATGTAGATGGAACTAATACAACTAATGTTAATACAGCATGTGGAGGTAATGGAAATATTATCTCAAAATCTCAACTCAAAGCATGTATGCAATGCCTTTATAGCATTAATACTATATTTATCTGTTCACGTGACAACTTTTCAATACGACCAGAAGCATTTTCAATACAATTTAATGACCAAAACCAAACTACTGGTACAAATATAACACAAATTGCAAATGATATTTCAGCAGTTAATTCACCAAGTCTTAAGACACTTAATCTATCTGCAGGATACAATTATAACCTAGTTGTATCAGCAACTACATATACTAATAATATTGGATCTATTGGATACACAAAAACATTAAACTTATATACTGGAGATGAATTTTACTACTCATGGGAACCTCGTTCAATTTCTACTTCAAGCTCATGTAATGACACAAGTGATAAAACACCTTCGAACTCTGTTCGCTTTATCAATGGAACACTAGATCAGAATAGTTCAGTCGATCAAGTGGGGGAGTACCGTTTATATCTTCGTGATGTAACATGGACAAGTGTAGATTATAATCCTTTTTATATGGGACACCATATTGGAAATCATTTTTTAGATGTAAATACTCCTGACTGCATAGCTAATTCGACAGAGGTGCAGGATTCCTTATCCCTTACGAATGCGCTCCCTTTAGTAGGATGTGAGATCAGCAGTTTACATACAAATACAAATACAAATATTAGCTATGTAGACTACAATATAACAATGCATCCCTATAAATTTGATACTTCAAGTTTAACAAAAAGTATACTCACGGACTTTTCAACAAATTTTTCAAACAAACCATATCTCTATACTGCTAATGTATCCAATGACAGTAATATGTCTTACCATATTCAAGGTAATATTACAGCACAAGGTCATAATAACCTGCAGTTAAGCAATTTTGTATCAGGATGCTATGCTCAATCTTTAAGTATAAGTATTACGACATCTGATCAAACACTCAAGGATATAAACAATGATGATATTATACTGCAGTACAAAGCGTATGAATATAATACTAGTACTGAACTAATAGCACAACGAGAGGGAAATGCCACAGCTACAACTGAACTCAATACAAGCATACCAAGTACATCATTTTTAAAAAATGCTAATGGTTCTGTCTCCACTCTTCTTAATATCAACTATAATCGAAAAAATAATGTAGCTCATAATCCAAAAACTCTCTCATTTATAACTTATAATCTCACTAATCAAAATAAAAACAATACTTTTTATGCTGACTTGCAGATAGATAAACTTCCAAAAGCTGAAAAAGATTTAAATAGTTCTATCACTTTAAACTATTACTATGCAAGAACCCATGCTCCGAGACAAAGAATAGTTGGGAATAGTAGTGATAATATCTTTATATATTATGAAGTGTATTGTAGTGCTTCAGGATGTGATAAAAATCTTCTCCAAGATGCACTCGATTCAAATAGTACAGATGACCCTCGATGGTTTATAAATTCAAAGCACACCCCTTCACATGGCAGTGCTGGTCTTGTTACACAAAAAAGTGCTTCCAGTGTCCTAGCATCACCTCTCTCAAACACTTCCCCAGAACTCCTAACACTAACATATGATGAGTCAAAGGGTTACCCATATAAAGCAACTATGCTAAACACTCCTAATAAATGGTTAATCTATAATAAATATCAACCTTCTGCTACTACAAACAGTTTTGAGGTAGAATTCACTAATATTAATTCTGCATGGGCTGGTGTGCATGAAACAAATACTACAACTAATATGAATTCTTCTAATAAAACTAACAGGAGAACTATGTGGTAAAAAGAACTGCATTTACATATATTGAACTTATATTTTCCATTGTTATTATCGCTATTACAGTTGTCTCACTTCCAATGATGAGTCGTGTCATCTCAGATGGTATATCTTCAAGTATTGTTCAAGAAGCTATCTTCGCCGCTGCAACTGAGCTCAATGAAGTTACAACAGCACACTGGGATGATAATTCTCTTGAACCAGGAGCATCTAACTCTTTCGCAAAAGTAATAGACTTTGGTTTATGTAATAACAATAGGCTGATGCCTGGTCACATTGAGCAAACACTACACAGAAAATGTTTAGACAGTAATATAACAAACCCATCAGATGCTTCACCAATTACGACAGTTCAGTCTTTAAATGACTATGTTCATGCATCTTCTAATATTTTTATAAATGCGATAACAGATGAAACAGGGTACAAAGAAGAATATAACTCAGCCCTTACAGTCACAAGACCAGCTAACTTTGATGGTAATAATACAAATATTAAAAAAATAACCATCACCATAATAAAAAAAATGATAATACTACTAAGCTCACTTCATTGAGTACATACAGTGCCAATATTGGTGAAGTTGATTTTTATAAGAAGGTGTACTAATGTTAAAACGCAATGCCTTTAGCATGATAGAACTCATTTTTGTCATAGTAATTATGGGAATTATTGGAAAGTTTGGAGTTGAGTTTTTAGCACAAGCATACAGAAGTTTTATCTTTTCTAGTGTTAACCATAACCTACAAGCAAGTAGTGGTGCTGCGGTCGAATTAATCGCAGCAAGATTACAACACCGAATAAAAGATTCTGTTATTGCCAGAACAGGTCTACCGCCTGCAGTCCCTGTAGCAATAGGAAGTGTAAGTGGAAACAACTATACAGTTTTAGAGTGGGTTGGAGTTGATTATGAAGGTTTTAAAGGTAACTCAAATTTAATACCATGTATGCCTAACTGGAGTGGTATATTAGATCTCAACCATCCAAATGCAAATAGTACAACTTTAATATCGCCTTCAACAGACACTTCTCAAGTCAATACAATGATATCAAATTTATCATATGGACATTCATCAATTAGTAATGCTGCTATCTTTTTTATAGGTGCTAATAGTAATGTTCAAAGTGGATATGGCTGGGATGGAAATCTTACAGCCATAAACCTTCAGCAAGGTGCCATGCATCCCATTACAAATATTCCAGGAGTAGGTAACGAAGATAGATTTTCCCCAAGAATTGGTAACTTTACGGGGATAGATGTTTATGAATACTACCAACTAGCATGGACTGCATATGCAATTGTCTATGAGCCTGGAGTTAATAATCTAGGTACCCTACGTTTATACTGGGATTATCAACCTTGGGAAGATGAAGATGGTGATGGAAATGCAGATCAATTTAACACCCCTGGAATACAAGTAAAAAATGCTATTATTATGGAGAATGTCTCAACTTTTCAGTTTACCTCTGTTGGTGATATAATAAAAATACAAGTTTGTACAAAGAGTACTATTATAGATGGAAATAATGATGGAAATGGGTACTCGCTATGCAAAGAAAAAACAGTATTTTAAATAGAAACCATAAGAGTGCTATCGCACTTATTATGGCAATGACAGTTATAGTAATTATAGCTACCATTATGGCACTTGCCTTGGCACTGACTTCTCAGACTACAAAAAGGACTAATGACCTGTATCTTTATGAACAAGCATCCCTTTTAGCAAAAAGTGCAACTGAGTATGCACTTTTAAGTATCGCACAAGATGGTGCATGCACACATACAAATGACCTCAATTTTGTGCAAGATACTATTTATGATATAAATATTTCTTTACTTTATGTATATGAAACAACTACTAACCCATGTACAGTTGCTCAAACATACACAGAAGTGACTACACCAGAACAAAATGGTTCTATACTTATTGATGTAGCTGTAAGTGTTACTGATACATCTGTGGCTACAGAACCAATCCGTTATTTTAGAAGAACTATTCAAAAACTTTAATGCATTAATCTTTGTAAACCTTTTAATGCTATAATTTATACATGTCACAAACAAAGGATTAAATTATGAATATTTCACTTACTGGAAGACATTTAGAACTAACAGATGCTATTAAAGAGCATATGACTACATCTATCGAAACACTAAATAAATTTAACTTAGAAATCATCTCTGTTAATGTCGTTGCTTCCGCACAAACAAAAAAAGGTAAAGAGCACTCAGTTGTTGAGTTTATTATAAACCTAGCACACAAAAACTCAATAGTTATTAAACAAAATGATGATGATTTATATGCTGCTATAGATAAAGCAATTTCACGTGCTCAAAAAGCAATGCGTCGTATTCACGACAGAGAGAGTGATCACCAAAAAGTTGGTCTCAATGAAATAAAATCTGATAATGTTGATCTAAAATCAGCGATAGAAGATATGGAAGATGAGATTGTGCCTGTAGAGTTAGAGCTTTACAAACCTCGTGAAGTCGAAGATGTTTTAAATGACCTCAAAGAGAGTGGTAAAATGTTTGAGATTTTCATCGACCATGATGGTAAAACTCGTGTTCTTTACAAAAGAAATGATGCAAAATTTGGTCTCTACTAGTCAATGTTCGGACTATAAGGAGCAAAGCCCCTTATAGTCTAGGGACAGATTTGTCCCTACAACCCCCTAAAGCTATAAAGAGGCTTTTTTAAGAGTGTCACTGAATACTATGAGTTAAAGAGAGACTCTCTTTAACTCTTTTTACAACTTCTAAATCCTCCGCAAAATCAAACCACTTAAACTGATTTCCACTTTGATTTGCACCTTTGAGTAAATCTCCACTTTTTCTAAACTTCAAATCAAGATTTGCTATATCAAAACCACTTGTTGTTTGAACAAACTTATCTAAACGCTCAGATCTATTTTGATTAGTATATAAAAAACAGTACCCCTTAAGCCTGTTCTACTCACTCTACCTCTAAGTTGATGTAAGGTTGAGAGACCTAGTCTCTCCGCCCCTACTATCACTACTGTAGTAAGCCTTGGGAGTGATATTCCCACTTCAACAACAGTTGTACTTATTAAAACACTTTCCTTTTTCTCTAAAGTCAAGAAGTACTTGCTCCTTCTCTTTATCTTTTCCATGGGTCACATAGACATCATCAAAGTTCCTCTCCCAGTACCCACGAGCCTCTTGAATACTCTGGTAAGCGATTGCTTCACTCTCCTCCACTAAGGGATAGACAATAAGAACTTGATTGTTTTTGGCTATTTCAGATTTTAGATGCACTACTAGGTCTTGAAAATCACTTTTGTGAATTACTTTAGAGCTTATATCTTTTTTAAATGGTGTAGAAGTGATAAGACTTACATCAATATGTGCAGACTCAATCATCGCTAGTGTTCTAGGAATTGGTGTAGCTGAGAACTGTAAAAAATGAGGTTTCTCTTCGCCACTACTTACAAGTTTTTCTAGCATATTTCTCTGCTTTGTACCAAATCTATGCTGCTCATCAACCATAACTAAAGCAGCTTTTGGCAAATCCCTATAAAGTACTGCATGTGTACCTATAATAAAGTCGTATTCATCTAAATCTACTTTTTTACTTTTATTAGTCACAAGCACTACTTTTAAATTTGGCAAAAATTTCACTGCTTCTTCATACAGCTGTTGTGCAAGTATAGTAGTTGGTGCCATCAAGATACTTTTTGACTCTCCAATCATATAAGCTGATGCTAAAATAACCATGGTCTTTCCTGAACCTACATCTCCTACTACCATTCGTTTAGAAGCAACATCTCTACTAAAGTCACTTTGTATATCTTTTATGGCATTTACTTGTTCTCTTGTAAGCTCAAAAGGCAGACTCTTCGCCCAACTTCCATAATCACTCTCTACACTCACGATAGACTTAAAGTACCTGCGTTTGTTTCTCAAAACTTTCATATAGCAAAATAGTTCTGTAAACTTTAATGCCTCAATAGTTTTTAAGTCCAACTCATCTTGCTTTAATACCTCTTCATTCGCAAAGTGAACTGCTAGTAGAGTTTGTGCAACATCCTGTGGTAGCCCCTCCTCGACTAGATTATCTAGACTCAAGTTTTTTTGTACAAAACGTGCCATCACATCTGTTCTGAGTCCACACTTATACTTAGGTGTAATTGAGCCAATAGTACTTATCTTTTTAGGCATACTCATACTACACTGCCCTAGTTTGCACTCTATCATTCCATAGTAGTACTCACGATTCCCTACACTAAACTGATGCATCATATATGCTTTAGGGCGGAATAAAACGGCATTAATCGTATGAGAAAAATTATGTACAAAAAATGTTATTTGAATGCTATTTTGAGCTCGAAAAACTGATTCGACTGTTGCATCTATAAGTTGGGGTTTATGGGGTATGAGTTTATCATGAAGGACTAAATCTTCATAACTGTTTGGAATTATTAGTGCAAGCTCAGCAAAACTACTAATGCCTAGTTTCGCAAACTTTGTTACTATCTCTTTAGAGTACTTCTCTTGTGCCTTTTTCATACTCTTATTATAGGCAAAAATAGAAACAGACTCTAAAGTATGACATATTGCAATATTTATTTTAGCCTTTTACTCTTTTTAATCGTTCTGGCTCTTGCTCTTTATAAAGTTCTGCACATCCTTTTGAAAGTTCACGAATTTTTAGCATATAGTTTTGGCGTTCTGTTTGAGAGATAGCTTTTCTTGCATCTAGTACATTAAATACATTTGACACTTCCATACACAAGTCATAAGCTGGAAGAGGAAGTCCCGCTTCAAGTACTCTCAAACACTCTGCACTTTTAGCTTCAAACTCATGAAAAAGCATATCAGTATCGGCTACTTCAAAGTTGTACTTTGAGAACTCTATTTCACTCTCTTTGTGCACATCTCTATAGTAAGTTTTATTCCCATTTTTATCTTCATTCCATACTATGTCAAAGATATTATCAACACCTTGAAGGTACATAGCCAAACGCTCTGTTCCGTATGTTATCTCAACGGCTACAGGGTTACACTCAATCCCACCAACTTGTTGAAAGTAGGTAAATTGTGTGACTTCCATACCATTAAGCCAAACTTCCCAGCCTAAACCCCAAGCACCAAGTGTTGGAGACTCCCAGTTATCTTCTATAAAACGGATGTCATGTTTACTCACATCAAGACCCAAAAACTCTAAAGATTTTAGATATAACTCTTGAATATTATCTGGACTGGGTTTGATGAGTGCTTGAAACTGATAGTATGAACCTAAACGATTAGGATTTTCTCCATAACGCCCATCAGTAGGACGGCGACATGGTGCCGCATAAGCAACAGACCAAGGTGTAGAGTCAAGTGAGCGAAGAAAAGTAGCAGGATGAAATGTTCCTGCACCTGAAGGTATATCGTAGGGTTGCACTATGTTACAACCCTCATTCATCCAAAATTCTTGTAGTTTTAGAAGCATTGTGCTAAAAGTTATCATACATTCTCTCTTTTAAAATATTTCGAAATTATAGCTTAGATGTCAGTTACTAGAACTTAAACACAGCTCCAATCTTTGCATACTGATTATTTGCAGTAGAGTCAGGTTCATAAATATTCTTGGATTAGAATCCTCCTTGTACATTGGACTTTTCTATTATCTGCTGTTCATACACATACTCTATAAAAAATTCTACCTTGTTCATTTAATGTATAACTAGAGGTATTTTTAATTTTGCTATATTTGCAGAACCTAAATCGAAATCTGTAGAAAATCCAGTAGCGGACATTTTAGGGCTTATACCATACTGGTACTCTACTAAAGTAGCTACAGAAAATTTTGCAAATTCATATCTAATTTTCACCCGTGGTCGAATAGAATACCAATAATATACCTCTATCTGTGTAGCAGAAAGAGCTCTCTCCCAAGAACGGTATCCTAAAGCTAATCCATACCCAATATTAAGTCCACTATCAAGAACATATGTGTATATATAAGACCCTGCAATATCAAAAACTCTATTATTTGTTTGAGAAATCACACTTCCATAGCCTGCGTTTGAAGCAATATAAGAACCTACATATTCAGTATTTCCCCCAAGTATTAAAGTCTCAATTGCTACTTTTGCATAATTATTATCTGAATATGCTTTAGAGTAAGCCAAAATAAATTCAGAGCCTACAATCTCGTTAAAATTAGATTTTTCACTATTAAGAATAAGACCTGCATCGCTGTACTCTCTATAATCCATACTCATACCAACTAAAGCAGTACTAAGACTAAAACCACCCTCTTTTGCTTCAAGTGAGCTACTAATAAGAAGTGATATACTTAATAATATCAAATATATTTTCAAAACTCTTCCTTTTTTTTGCAGATAATATCTCCAAGTAGTTTTACCCAAAGAGTTTGCGACAACATCACATTTCACTTTGAGTAAAAAGAATATATTACTGCGTTTAGACTCATTTAAACACTCATAGTTTCCCATACCCTTACTTATGACTACATCTACACTATCAAAAAGATTTTGAGAGATCTCATTTGCTCGGTTGTATGTAAACCCAGGAGTATTAACACCACTATCTACAAGATTACAGAGTTTATCAAAACCTGCTTCTTTTGCCTCTTTCATTGTCACATCATTGATAATAGGATTTCCTCTCACCATATAGGAGTACTCAACATCAGGATAGAGTTCTTTGAGTACCTCAACAAACATATAGTCAAAAATATGTTCTCCAACATTATCACCTATAAGTAAAACAGTTTTTGCCCTACTTAGCTCAGTTTGCATTGTACTAAAGTCATTGTGTGCAAACTCGGTGTCAAATACTTTGACTAACTCCTCTTCTAAATCAAACTCAACGGCAGCTGCTAAGTCAATAACATTACCAGCTACGGCAATTTTTGTAGCGGTGAGAAGTTTATGAGAACTTAATCTAAGCTTCTCCTTTAAAGCTGGTACTAATGCCTTTGCTTTTTGAGTAGAGAGCTCTTTTATCTCATCATATAAGTCAGTTTTATCTACAATTTTTGCCATTTCTTCATAAACATCAGCCGCTATTTCTGGGGGATTGTCTGTAAAAGAGAAATCTTTACTCATCTGTGTAACGCGAGCATGAAGTATATCTTTTACGCTTGTTTTTGCCCCTATGGCATTTGCAACTTTAAGGCTTTGGTTTATTATGCAAGCCACACACTCTTTATCTATTAACATTATGAAGTGTGTTCATCTATTGCTTTATTCCACATGAGTTTATATTTTCTACGCATAAACTCTACTTCTTGTTGAGAGAGTTTTAGCTGCTCTGTTAAGGTTGCGATTGTTTTTCTATCTTCATCGTAGAGTTCTTGAAGTGATTGGAGTGCTTCTCTGAGAAACTCATTTTCCACTTTTACTGCTTCAATAGTCTCATCTTTTGCATCGAGTACTTTTTCATGAAGATTTATAATAGTACCTATAGTTTTTTCAACAAACGCAGGTTGCACCATCATTTCATGAGTATTTCTTTGTGCAAGTTCTGTAAGCTTTGCAGGGACAACAGCCTCAATAGCACCTTTTGATGGGTCAATATACCGCACTCCATCTTCAATTTTAATAGTAAGCTTCCCACTCTCTATCAAATCTTCAACAGCAGATATATCTAAACCAGTTAACTCACAATACTCTTCATCACTCATCCATGTCATGCTTTATCCCTCTTATAAACTAAGTAATTATAGTCTCGATTTCTAACGAATCCATCTCAACTTTTTTTGCTTTTGCAATTCTATCTTCTTTGAGTTTTATAGATAACTCTTCATTGTCTAGTGCTAAAATTTGCATCGCAAGAAACGCAGAGTTAATCGCACCTGCCTTACCTATAGCAACTGTAGCAACTGGCATTCCAGCTGGCATTTGCACAGTTGAGAGCAGAGCATCTATACCTGCAAGTGCAGAAGCGGACATTGGTACACCTATGATAGGTTTGATTGTTTTTGAGCTAAGGACTCCTGCTAGATGAGCTGCCATTCCTGATGCTGCTATAAAAACTTGAGCACCTTTTTTCTCCGCATCTTCTATATACTTTAAAGTCCTTGTTCGAGAGCGATGAGCAGAAGATACAATCAGCTCATAGTTTACACCAAAAGCTTCAAATGTATCCGAACATGCTTTCATTATTTGATAATCACTCTTAGAACCTAAAACAATTGACACAAATTTCATATATTTTCCTTATTTTAAATCCTAATTAATTAGGATTTGTTCCCATGCTTAAGTTAGATGGAACCCTAAAGAATGTAAATGCAGGAAAAGATGTCGGTAGTATAATCTCATTTGTATTACCACTATGAATTGCTTCATAAAGTTTTCCATTTTTTGCTCTAATCTCTTTAAGTCTCATATAAAATCTTCCATCTTTTTCGTAAGTAGTTCCTATCTCGTTATCAACAATAGCTACATCACTTCCAAGTGGAAAAACAACTTCCATCTCATCATTTGGCTGCGTTTTATACTTACATAAGAAGTGTGTACCCTCAGGATTTACAACACCGCTTACCTGATGTGTTCCTAGTTGCATTGAAAAATCTAAACTTTGAGTATCATTTCGCTCAAAAGGACGTGATACAAGGTAGGCATCTGTATATCCACGGTTTTGAAGTGACTGCAATTCGTACTGGTACTTATCTTCGTTAAACTTACCATCATAATAATCATCTATAGACATTCTATATGCTTTTGCAGTAGTCGCAGCATAGTAGGCAGTTTTTGTCCGCCCCTCTATCTTTACACTATCTACAACATTTGCATCAAGTATCTCTTTCATATGTGAAGCAAGATTTAAATCTTTTGCATTCATAATATATGTTCCAACACCCTCATCCTCTTCAAGGCGAAAAAGTGTTCCTGTCTCAGGGTTTGCAGCATACATCTCATACTCAAAACGGCAATCATTAGCACAAGAACCACGGTTTGGTACACGACCACTTTGAAGTGTAGAGATAAGACAACGTCCACTATATGCAAAACACATACTTCCATGAACAAATACTTCTAACTCAAGATTTGGAAGTTCTTTTTTTATAGCTATAAGGTCTTTGAGTGAAATCTCCCTAGCGGTAATAATACGAGTAGCACCCATCTCATGATAAATCTGAGCATCAAGAACATTCATAACATTTGCTTGCGTTGAAAGATGTAGTGCCATACCAGGAACTAGTTCGTGACATAGTTTTAAAACGCCAGGTGTTGCAACGATAAAAGCATCAGGATTTAGGGCACCCATAGCAACTATATGTTTTTTTAAGAGTGCTATTTGAGAGTTAAAAGGAAAACCATTTATGGTTACATAAACTTTTTTTCCTCTTGCATGTGCATACTCTATTCCCTCAGCAAAGTCTTCCATACTGAACTCTTTACCTGAACGAATACGAAGTGAGAAGTGACTCACTCCACCATAAACAGCATCAGCACCAAAATCGAAGTGCTATTTTTAATTTTTCTAATGATCCTGCTGGAGAGAGCAGTTCTACTTTTTTACTCATTATTTGCCAAACTGTGCAAGGAGTGCTTCTATATCTTCAGCAGATGCTGTATCATTATGTGTATCACCCACGATATGTTGTGCGGATGAGACACGTTTGGAGTCATCTATCTTACCCTCAAAAAGAGTGTTCATATACCCTGCTAAAGCACGCATAACATTTATGACACGCTCAATTTTTTGTCTATGAATATCTTGATACTGCATAATATCCATAACATTCATAATTTCATCACCACTATTTTGCATAGTTTGAATGATTGTTTGTGCAGCTACTAAAGCCTCTTCATTTTCCGTTAAACTTGTAGAAAAAACTGCCACATCTGGAAACTTGGTTTTTAAAGTTTTAAATAGCTCTATATTATGTGTCAATGTATCTATAGTCTTGTTTGCTTCTTCTTCTTTTTCCATTAATTCATTGCTGATATTTTCAATAATATCGAAGATTTCGCCTGCTTTTTCTTCACTCTCTTTTGTTACATCATCAAGTTGATGTACCATTTTGTTCTCATCTGTTGCAGGAAGAGGCCAGCGATGTGCTGTATCATCTGAGTAACCAGCTGGTTCTTCATCTTTTTTAGAAACTGATTCTTCTTGAGAAACTTCAGGAACAGATTCCTCTTCAGTTTCTTCATCAGATACATCTTCTAATTCATCTAAATCAACATCCCCACCCATTAAAGCATCTAGTTCTTCTTGTGTCATTCTCTTTATCTCCAGAGGTAAAATTGTACTTATTTATTAAATTAACACTATAATAGCATAAAATATATAAATACGAGAAGAGAAATGATAGTTGATATGCACAACCATACCCCATTATGTAATCATGCCGAGGGGAGTATAGAGGAGTATGTTTTAGCTGCGATTAAGGCTAAAACTGCATTTTTTGGCTTCTCAGACCATGCTCCTATGGATTTTGACCCTAAGTATAGAATGAAATTCCAAGAGATGAAAAAATATGAAAAAGATGTCTTAGCTGCACAGAAAAAATATGCCAATGAGATACAAATTCTTCTTGCTTATGAGGTTGATTATCTCCCAGGTCATATGGATGAGAGGGTTTTAAACGCAGATGTTGATTACCTTATTGGTTCTATACATTTTTTAGAGGGTTGGGGTTTTGATAATCCAGAGTTTATAGGAAAATGGGAAGAACAAAATATAGATGAAATATGGCAAAAATATTTTGACACTATAAAAGAGATGGCGGAGTCTAAACTCTTTGACATAGTTGGGCATCTTGACCTTATCAAAGTTTTTAAGTTTATGCCAAAATCAGACATAGTAAAGATGGCGACACCAGCACTTCTTGCGATAAAAGAAGCAGGTATGGTTTTAGAGTTAAATGTTGCAGGTTACAGAAAAAAAGTACAAGAGCCTTACCCTTCTAAAGAGCTACTCCAAAAAGCTTATGACTTAGATATACCCATAACTTTTTCTTCAGATGCACACAAACCAGAACAAGTAGCTATGTACAATGATGAAATAGTAGCACTTGCAAGAGATGTGGGTTACACACAATGTTCTTACTTTATTAAACGCAAAAAGTACTTTATATCTTTTTAAAAAACTAAAATTTATTTAAAGTAAAGATATAATTTACTAATACATTGTATAATGCTACAAAATATTAAAATAAAAGGATTTACAAATGGGTAAATATATAGAATTAACTGGTGCAGATTTCGAAGCAACACTTTCAGAAGGTGTATCTTTAGTTGACTTTTGGGCTCCATGGTGTGGACCTTGTCGTATGATTGCTCCTGTTATTGAAGAGTTAGCAGAAGATTTTGATGGTAAGGCTAAAATCTGTAAAGTTAACACAGATGAAGAGCAAGAAATTGCTGTAAAATTTGGTATTCGTTCTATTCCAACTATCATGTTCTTTAAAGATGGTGAGATGGTTGATCAAGTTGTTGGTGCACAAAGCAAACAAGCTTTAGCTGACAAAATCAACGCTCTTTTAGGATAATCTTTAAGGATTAAACTTTGGCTAAAAGAAAAGGAAAATCACTTTTTTCTCTCTCTACACTTTTAGCCTCTTTCTTCGGAGCAGCTATGGTAGCTGCCTCTTTTGCTTACTTCAACTATAAATTTTCAGAGTATAAGTTTATCGACTTTAAAGAGTGGACTTTTTATGAAAAAAATGACCTTTTTATACCAAAAGAGGAGAAGTACATTGTAGTTTTTTACTCTTCTCGCCAAAAAGAGACTATGCAACTTTTAGCTGACATAAACTTAACACTTCCCGTTCTTGCCATTGATTATTACAACAGAGTAAGAACAAACAGTAAAAATACTACTTTTTTAAGAAGTGGAACAAAAAATTCTCTATCATTTATACAACGTTTTAACATCTACGAATCACCCTCTATCTTCTTTATAAAACGAGTAAAAGAGACTCTTTATAAACAAGATAGTATGATACGTAAGCTAGATAATTTAAAAGAACTATCTCAAAAGATAAACTCTCTCTAAAAGGAATAAAATGGCAATTCTTGATTGTGCTATCGTTGGTGGTGGACCTGCTGGGCTAACTGCTGGACTCTATACAACACGCGGTGGATTAGAAAATGTAGTTATGTTTGAAAAAGGTATGCCTGGTGGGCAGATTACAAACTCATCAGAGATAGAAAATTACCCTGGAGTTACTGGTGAGATTACAGGAATGGACCTTATGATGCCTTGGCCTGCTCAGTGTCAAAAGTTTGGACTTGTGCATGAGATGGTAAAAGTAACATGTGTAAGTAAAAGTGGTGATATTTTTACTATTCACAAAGAGGATGGAACTACTACAGATGCACATAGTGTTATCATAGGTACAGGCTCCTCTCCTCGTCGTGTTGGTTTTAAGGGTGAAGATGAACTTTTTGGTAAGGGTGTGAGTACTTGTGCAACATGTGATGGGTTTTTTTATAAAGGTAAAGAAGTTGTTGTAATCGGTGGTGGAGATACTGCTCTTGAAGAAGCACTTTATTTAGCAAAAATCTGCTCAAAAGTCTACATTGTTCATCGACGTGATGCTTTTCGCTCTGCCCCAAATACAATAAAACGTGTTCATAATACTGAAAATATCGAACTTGTACTTGACTCTACACCAGATGAAGTATATGGCGATGATATGGGAGTAACGGGGATAAGAGTTATCAATAAAGATGGTCAAAGTCGTGATATTGAAGTTCCTGGTGTTTTTACCTTTGTTGGAAATGATGTCAACAATGAAACACTTATACAAAAAGATGGCAATTTTTTATGTGAGATGAATGAGCTAGGACAGGTAAAAGTTAACCTAAAAATGCAAACTTCACTCCCTGGTCTTTTTGCAACAGGTGATATGCGTCAAGATGCACCAAAACAAGTAGTCTCAGCAGCAGGTGATGGTGCAGTAGCAGCACTTAGTGCTATATCTTATGTGGATGAGTTATTAAACTAAAAGAGTTATTTAATATGTTATCATTTGAAAAAAGTAATAAAGGTCTATTATGATAAAAGTTGGAATATTTGGAGCAAATGGTCGTGTTGGGAAACTATTAATTGAAAATCTTTTAGATACTCCTGATATGAGTTTAAGTAGTGTTTATGTAAGAAATAGTTTAAATTTTTCAGTGGATCCATCTGTTTTAATAAGTACGGATATAAAAATATTTTTAAATGCTTGTGATATTGTTATTGATTTCTCACTTCCTGAGGCTTGTGAGGCACTTCTTGAAGCTGTAATGATTACACCAAAACCATTAGTTATAGGAACAACTGGATTAAATACCCATCAACTTAACCTTCTCAAAGAAGCAAGTCTCAATATGCCAATACTTTATGCAACAAATATGAGTCTTGGAGTTGCACTTTTAAATAAGCTCGTACAACAAGCATCAACTGCTCTAAAAGGTTTTGATATTGAAATAGTAGAACATCATCATAAACATAAAAAAGATGCCCCTAGTGGTACTGCTTTGACTCTTGGTGAGCATGCAGCCAGAGGTCGTGGTCTTGAACTTGATAAAGTAAGAGTAAGTGGTCGAGATGGGAACATTGGTGAAAGAAGTGAAGATGAGATTGCGGTCATGGCTATTCGCGGTGGAGACATCGTTGGGCGCCATACTGTAGGTTTTTATAATGATGGTGAGTTTTTAGAACTAAACCATACAGCAACATCTAGAAGTACTTTTTCCAAAGGTGCAATTCGTGCAGGCAACTGGTTAGCATCACAAGAGGCTGGACTCTACTCTATAAGTGACTGCTTAAGTCTGTAACTATGCAGACTATAAAGCAAATCTAAGCCTGTAAAGTTATCTTTTAGCAGTTGTTGCTAACTTAGCCCATGCACTGCTAGGATCTGCTTCTATAGCCTTAGTAAATGCGGTCTCTGCTTCTTCATCTCTCCCAAAGTTTATTTAAAAGTGTCCCCTTTAAGTACTGCTGACGGGACCTATCATTTTTACTTAAATCAACACTATCTAAAGATTCTATAACAGACAAAGCTTTATTGTAATTTTCTCTATTGACATATGCTTCATAAAGTGTAAATTCAACATATGGACTCTGAGCACTTGAGTGAGAACTTTTCTGAATGCTCATTACTTTCTCACCGTATTTAATAACTATATTGTCATCTTTTCGAGCAGTTCCTATACTCATAACAGATACATACCGTTCAATATCCTTATAGTCTAAACCAAATAACTCCTCTATCTTTATCATAATCTTTATCATTTCATCTTTCTTTTCTAAGCGATTATAAGTATCAAAAAGGTATCTATATATTTCATTATAGGGTGAATTTTTATCATCTTCTATAAGTGCTATAAGGTCTTTACTAGCATCAATAACATTAGTGTAATTACCAGTTGAAAAATCAACTTTTACATATCTAAAAAGCCATTTTTTTCTATGTTCTAAGTTTTCACTTTTAAAATTTTTCAGTGCTATACTCTTGGCTAAAGTATAATCTCCCCCATACATTGCACACTCGTATAAGCCATCATCCCACTCATTTGAGAGTGTCACATTATACTCATTTGACATACTTAGTACTCTGTTGCACTCTTTGTTTTTTAGAGAACTTTTCATGACACCTATAACAGCCTTATGAACTATACTTTGTATATCTATATACTTCTCATCATCAAGGTTTAATATCTCATCTTTCATCTCTAAAACATCAGAGTACTTCTGCTCTTGTAGTAAAAGTTTTGCTTTTTCATATAGTGCACGATTACCTATTGTATCATTAGCATAAGTTGTGATGAGTTTATCATACTCCGCTAATCTATCTGTTGCATTTGAGTCTGCAACTTCAAAAAAGAGTTCATCTTTAGCAATTTCAACTTGATTTATATACTCTCCATCGGGAAACTCTTTGATATATTTATTTAACACTATTAATGCTTTTTTCTTATCTTGAGTTTTTGCTAGCCAGAGTGCTTTTTTACTTAGAAGTACTTCATACTCATCAAATGTATAATCAATTGCATCCAGAAGTGCACCTGCCATTTTTGCTGCAGTTTTATAATGCTCTTCATCTGCAAAATTATTCATCATTATTTTAGACTCACGTTCTTTTTCATGTAAATAATCAGGTTTTGCATCTATTATCTTATCTATATACTTTGCAGATTCCTTTAAAGAACTCTCCTGTTTGAGTTTAGCAATTCTAAACGCAGCTGTTGCTGCCACCTCTAAATCTTTAGTACGATAGAGTGCTTTTTTATAAAACTTTAGAGCTGGAGTAATTCCTCCACTTGCTACTAACATATCTGCCTTATAGATATATCCCCACTCTGTAAAAACTGTATTTGCATGTTCACTAAAGAGTCTATCAAAAAAGTAATCAGCATCTGTACTCATACCAATTTGAGCATAAGCATCTGCTGTATATGCCAAAATTTCAGGAATATTTTCATTAGATGAATACTCATGCAAATACACTTTTGCACTGCTAATAACATTATCATAATCTTTTAACTTATGAAAAAGCTTTATCTTATAGTAAATAAGTTCCGCCTTAAAAAGAGTGTTTGGGTACTCTTGTAAAATATCATCAACTACATTCATACATAGTTCATACTTTTTCTCTTTGAAGTAGCGTTTAACTTTAAGGTAGTCTTTTACATCCCCTACTTTTTGGATATGCACAGGATTCCCTTTTATATCAAGGCTTCCAACATATGGTAATTTATCTCTGTCCATAAAAAATGGCAAATTGAGGCTTATCTCTGGTCGTGGACTGTTTTTAATAAGTGGTAACTTCTCTTTATAACCTATAATACTCCATCTATCACTCATACTAACATCAGCACTATATACACTATCTTCACGACTAAGATCAAAAACATCAGCAATGAGTTTAATCTTATAGATTGGTTTTATACTTATAAAAAAAGTCTCTTTGTTTATAAAAGTATGCACTCTAGAAAATTCATTTTGTAATGTTTTGACATTAGTTGATGGTTTTTTTGAAAATGCACAGACTACTTCTGTAGTTAGCATAAAATCATCTTTTATTTTTTGGCATATAAACCTATTTTTATCAGAAATTTTGAGGATAGAATAAGAGGAAAACTCATCTTTTGCACTATCCATAGAAATTTCAAGTGCAAAAGAGGGAATACATAAAAGAGCTAAGAGTATAGTTTTAAACAAATGCTCTACTCCTTAACTTTAGAGAGTTATAAAATTTAATAACCACTGTTATATACAAATGCAGTAACAAATTCAAGTAATGAATCTAATGCTACAAAAGCAAATACAGTTCCTATAATAGCAAAACCAATAATAGTTTTAAGTGCTGTTGTAGCATTTGCCACATAGAGTTGACCATTGTTATCTACATTAGAAGTTATAGGATCTTTCATAAACATATATACTATGAGTTTAATATAATAATAACCCGCAATTGCAGAGTTGAGTGCCATAATTAGAGCAAGCAGAGTGTAACCACTTGTAACTGCTGAACTAATCATATAAATCTTACCCCAAAATAGAGCAAAAGGAGGCAGACCTGCAAGACTTAACATAAACAGACCCATAACAATAGCTGCCATTGGGGATGTTTGTATCATACCTGAGAACTTCTCAAAACTATGGTCAGTTTTTTGATACCCTGGAAGCTCTTTTTGACGAGAAATCCAAAGCATAGAAAATGAACCAAGATTTGTAAAACTAAACAGAATCCAGTAAAGAAAAAGTGCTGAATTAGACTGCGTAGTACCGATAAGAATAGCAGCCATAACAAAACCTGCATGAGATATAGAAGAGTAAGCAAGCATACGTTTTACATCGCTTTGAACAAGTGCCCAAATATTTGCTGCAGTCATTGTAACTACTACAAATATATAAAGTACTACTTCTAACCAAACAATATTTGCATGAATTAAGAACTCAAAAAGTCTCATTGCTACAACAAACGCAGCTATTTTTGGAACAATTGACATATATCCAGCCATTGCAGCTGAACTACCCTCATAAACATCAGGTGTCCAAGTATGAAATGGAACAATTGAGAGCTTAAAGCCAAAAGAAGCTAACATCATAACTACTGCCACAAGTACAAAACCTATGTCCGCATAATTATTTGCTTGAAGGACAGCGGCTATTTGGTTTATCTCTATTGAACCTGTTAGTGCATAAAACACCATAGAACCAAAAGAGTAAAAACCTGCAGCTAAGGCACCCATAGTAAAGTACTTAATTGCCGCTTCAAATGACTTGTCACGATTATGCATTGCAATAAGAGTATAAAGTGCTAATGAAGCTGTCTCTAAACCTACAAAGATAAGGATTAAATTATCACTCGCTACCATAAACTGAAAACCTGCAATCATAAATAAGAAAAGTGCAAAAAATTCAGGGTAAGAGAACTCATGAAAACGTTTATGTGTCAGTGCTAAAGGAATAAATAGCATAGATGTAACTACTATGATAAACTGAGAAATAATTGCTAAACCATCAATAAGCATAACATCAAATACTCCGAGCATAATACCATTTTTACTAAATGCACCAGCAGACTCTAAAAGAGCCCCAAAATCTAGGGCTAAAAAGAGAATAGATAGTACAACATAGAGTGACTTATCAAGACCACCTTTGATAATGTCTATTACTAAAATAAGTAAAGCACCAATAACTGGAATTAGCATTGGAGCGAGTGTAATTAGATTTGAGAGACTCTAAAGAAACATTTACAGGACTTAACATTAGTGTGCCTCCTTAGCTGTAGTTTTACTAATAACAACACCTGATACATTAGGTATTCTCATTTTTGCTTCGTGGGATGTAGCTTTGTTGTGCATCAACTGAACAACAGCTTCAACAGAGTTATTTATAGGGTCGAGAACAGGTTTAGGATAAATTCCTAACCATACTGTAATGATAGATAAAGGGATAAGTGCTAATAACTCACGTTTACTTACATCTGGAAGATTTTTATTTGCTTCATTTGTAAGTTCACCAAAAAATATCTTTTTAAATGCAGTAAGCATATAAATCGCACCAACAACAATAGCTATTCCAGCCAATAGAGTTAAAATGTGAGACTGTTGGTAAAATCCAAGAAGACTTAAAAACTCACCTACGAAGTTAATCGTAAGAGGCATACCAACTGAAGCCATTAACATTAAACCAAAAGATTGTTGCATATCTAGGCATAACATGTGCAAGACCGCCAAACTCACTCATAAGTTTTGTATGACGTCTATCATAAATAACACCAACAAGTAAGAATAGAGCTCCTGAGACTACACCGTGAGCAATCATTAAAAAGATTGAACCTGTAATTCCTTCAACATTTAAAGCAAATGTACCTAAGATGATAACACCCATATGTGAAACAGATGAGTAAGCAACAACCTGCTTAATATCTTTTTGTGCATATGCAACCATTGCAGTGTATATAATCATAATAATTGCAAGAATTGCAATTGGGTACATAAAAAATACTGAAGCATCAGGAAATAGTGGTAGTGAAAAACGGATAAATGCATATGTACCCATTTTAAGTAAAATCGCAGCTAGTATAACCGAACCAATAGTTGGGGCTTGTCCGTGTGCATATGGTAACCATGTATGAAATGGAAACATAGGAACTTTAATGGCAAAACCAACAAAAAATGCAGCAAATAACCATAACTGAAATGATTCAGGAAGTATAAGTCTATACCAATCAAGTATAGCAAATGACCAAACACCTGTTGCTTGATAAAAGAAATAAGCCATAAACAGCATACCAACAAGCATAACAAGAGAACCTGTAAAAGTATAAAGGAAGAATTTAACAGATGCATATATACGAAGAGGTCCACCCCATGCACCAATGATATAAAGCATCGGTACAAGAGAAAGTTCCCAAAATACATAAAATACAATAGCATCAAGAGCAACGAATACACCTATCATAGTCATTTGTAAAAATAGAAGTGTGATAATCATATTCTTAACATTTTTAGTATCTGTTAATGAAGCGATACCTATCATTGTAAAAAATGCTGCTAAAATTATAATAAAGAGCGAAATTCCATCTACACCTAAAATATAGTTAATTCCAAAAGATGGAACTAAAGCCATATGTTCCATAAACTGCATTCCAGATACATTATTGTCAAAGGAAAACCATAACCATAAAGAGAGTGCAAACTCAATAGTCGCAACTGCAGTACCATAAGCTCTCATGCTCTCTTTGTTTATCATAAATCCCATGACTCCTGCGAATGCTGGGAAAAAAATTAAAATACTTAAAATATGATCTAACATATACTAAACTCCTAAGCCAGATAAGATAGTAGCTATCTCACCAGAATATCTAACTGCAAGTCCAAAAACCACAGCTAATGATAGTAATGCAACCGTACCTGCAACCATCCATTTTAACATTGTAGAAAGATTTCCACTCTGCATCTGTATTGTATTTTTTCCAGTGTAATAGAAGATATTTGCAATACCATCTACACTAGCATCAACAATTTTTTTATCCACATTTTCCCAAAGGACTGTTGAGAGTTCTTTATATGGTTTTACTAAATACTCTTCATATGCATATGGAATATAATACTGATTGATAAGTAGCTTATACATAAAACTATTTTCCATTTTAGATGTTCCATCTGGAATTTTCACACTACTGCTCATATACTTTTTATATGCAAAAAAGATTGACAACACAACAAAAGCTTGTGTACCAATAGTCATAATCCAATATGTTAGATGTGAATGAATATGATACTCAGTAGCCGGAAGTAATTCTGTAACCATCTCAAAGAAAGGCATTTTCATAGTAAAACCAGCGATAATAGCTAAAATAAGCAGTGGACTCATCGCAATAAGCATAAACTTATATGCTTCATGTGGATGGTGACCAAGTGCTGTATGTCTATCTTCACCATGGAAAATAAGTGCAATAATTCTAAAAGAATAAAATGCAGTTAAACCAGCAGTAAGTAAAAGTACTGAGTAAATTATAAAGTGATGATCAACAAATGCAACTTCTAAGATTAAATCTTTTGAGAAGAAACCTGCAAGAGGAAAGATACCAGCAAGAGCCACTGATGCTAATGTCATCATTATCATCGTGCCCTTCATAGTTTTACCAAGTCCACCCATCTTAAATGGATCAAGTTCATCGTGCATAGCATGCATAACATTACCAGCCCCGAGGAAAAGAAGTGCTTTAAAGAATGCATGAGCCATTAGGTGAAAGAGTGCAACCCAGTAAGCCCCAAGACCAGCAGCTGCGAACATATATCCTAGCTGAGAGAGTGTTGAGTAAGCAATAACTCTTTTAATATCACGATTTACAAGTGCCATAGTTGCTGCAAAAATTGCAACAAATGCACCAAGACTTGCGATAAAGAGACCAACATTTGGGATAAGTGCATATAACTCGTTTGAACGAACTACAAGATAAACACCCGCTGTTACCATAGTCGCTGCATGAATAAGAGCAGAAACCGGAGTAGGACCTTCCATCGCATCAGCTAGCCATGTATGAAGTGGAAACTGTGCTGATTTACCCATCGCACCAATGAAAAGGAAAATACCAATCCATGTAAGTGTTGCATGATCTAAATTATGAAATGCTGCGAATGCACCATCGTATTGAACTGTTCCAGTATTCCAATATACAAGGAAAATACCGATTAACATTCCAAGGTCAGCGATACGATTCATAATAAATGCTTCGTTTGCTGCCCATGTAGCTGACTCTTTATGAAACCAAAAACCAATAAGTAACCAAGAACATAAACCAACACCTTCCCAACCTATGAAAAGACCTGCAAAGTTATCACTCATAACAAGAATCATCATTGAGAAAACGAAAGCTGAAAGATAAGAGAAAAATCTATTAAATCCAGAATCATGATCCATATAACCAATCGCATAGATATGAACGATAGTTGAAACAAGTGTTACAACCATCATCATTGTAACCGATACTTGATCAACCACAAATCCAAATGGAATATAAAGATTACCAGTAGCCATCCAAGTCATCAACTCAACATGGACTATTGTCTCACCACTTAAAACATGTGTTAAAAGTATAGAACTCGCAACAAACGCAGTAAATATAAGTAAACTTGCTACTATACCTACAAACTTCTTTTTTGGTGTTGTAGTAAAAAGTGCTGCAAACAGTGAACTCACAAGTGGTGCAAAAAGTGCTATATATAAATATTTTTCCATTCGTTTATCCTCTCATACTTGCTAATGTATCTAAGTCAATTGTACCGTGGCGTTTATGCCAAACGATTAACAGACCTAGTCCTACCGCTAACTCAGAAGCAGCAATTGCAATTACGAAAAATGCAAACATCTGACCTGTCAAGTCACCGTAATAGTGTGAAATTGCTGCAAAACCAACATTAACAGCATTGAGTAAAATCTCTGTTGCGAAAAAGAGCAAAAGAAGGTTCTTTCTACGCATTACACCTATTAAACCAATAGAAAATAGTATGGCTGATAGAACAAGATAGTGATTTAAACCAATTTCCATCATGATAGTACCTTCTTATTTTTTTCATCTTCTATATTTTGAATCTCTTGCGCATTTAATAGTGTAAGAGATAAGTCCATTTTCTTTCCAGCTAAAACAATTCCAGCAACCATTGCAACTAAAAGCATAATTGCAGCTACTTCAAATGGAATAAGATACTTAGTAAAAAGAATTAAACCAACCATCTGAGTATTTCCTTCACCCTCTATCATTGGATAAAAAGCCTGCATATTTGTAGAAATCATTGGTGCAGAGAAGATAACAACAACTAAAACAGCTGCTAGCGTCGCTAATGTTACTACAATATATTTATTACCATGATTTTCTTTTACTTCACGAGTTGTATCAAAGAACATCATACCAAATGCATAAAGTGCCATAACTGCACCAGTGTAAACGATAATCTGTACCGCACCTAAAAAATCAGCACCAAGAATAAAGAAAAATGCCGATATAAAAATCATTCCTGCTGCTAATGCACTTAGTGCATATAACGCCTGTGATGTAGTTACAGTTATGTAAAACATAGTAATCGTTAAAAATGCAAACAGATAAAATGCTACTGCTTCAAACATAGTCCAATCTCCTTAATATGATAGAGGTGTTTTAGTAACACGCTCATCTTCATGTGGTGTAATAGCACCAAAACCTTCGAACTCTTTTTGAGCTTTTGCTTTCATTGTATCAATTGGTGTAAGCATATACTCATAATCAACAAAGTGTTCACGTTGTTCAGATGCATTTTCATATTCACCACCGTGTGTAATTGCTAACTCTGGACAAACTTCCGCACAGTATCCACAAAAAATACAACGACCAAGGTTAATCGTATATTCTGAAACCTCTTTACGAGACTCTTCATCTATTTTTGTATCCATACGAATACAATCAGAGATACAAATCTTCTCACAAAGTCCACAACCAATACAACGCTCAGCATCAGACTCCCAAAGGCGTTTCATCTCATGCACTGCACGATAACGTGGTCCAATAGGCATTTTTTCAGCAGGATAAGAGATAGTATGAATATCAAACTTAATCATCTCTCGAAGGACTACCCATAAACCAACAAAAAGCTCTAGTCTAAATGTTCTTTTTACAATACGTTTAAATTGTCCCCAGCCATCAGTTGGATAATCTTCGATATCCACCATAAAGTAACCATTATCAGTTACATTTCTATTATTAAATTGTTCCATCATAATCCCTTAAAACATCATCACAAAACCAGTGATAACAACATTTATCACTGCTAATGGCATAAGTACTTTCCAACACAACCACATAAGTTGATCGGGTCTAACATCTGGCCATGCTGCTCTTGTCCATAAGAAAAAGAAGAAGAAAAATGCCATCTTACCAAATAGTGCAAATGCACCTAAAACAGTTCCATCACCAAAACCACCTAAAAAGATAATTGGAATAACAAAAGAGATAAAGAACATATTTGCATACTCACCGATAAAGAAAAGACCCCATCTCATACCAGAGTACTCAGTACCAAAACCATCAATAATTTCATGGTCATTTGCGATTAAGTGAAATGGTGTACGACCAGTCTCAGCAAATGCAGCAATCCAAAAAAGTATAAATGCTAAAGGTTGAGACCATACAATCCAACCATTTTCAATTTGGTAATTGTTAAAGTCAATAAGTGAAAGTGACCCAACCATCATAATTGGTGCTAAAGCAGAAAGCCCAGTTACAACCTCATAAGAGATAAATACAGCAGCCGCACGAGCAGCTGAGAGTAGTGCAAACTTATTTGCTGAAGCCATACCACCAAGAAGTGGACCAAAAAGCCCAATTGCCATTACACCAAGTACATAAAGAATACCAATGTTAATATCTGCAACAATTGGATGAACTTCATAACCAAAAAGTGTAAAAGATGGTAAAAATGGAATTGCTGCTGCTGCCATAAAGGCTGTTGCAGCTGTAATAACTGGTGCAATCTTAAAGATAGGTCCTACAACATTACTTGGGATAATATCTTCTTTAGTAAAAAGTTTAATACCATCTGCTCCAACTTGAAGAAGTCCAAACGGACCAACATTCATCGGCCCAAGACGACGTTGCATAAACGCAAGTATCTTACGCTCAAAATATGTACCTATTCCCGCTAAAGCTGAGAATACAAGTAAAATCACAACGACCTTTATAATCGTTTCAATTAAATATGCGTTATCCATATACTACACCTTTTGTATCGAAGCATTAGCAAAACGATAATTGTTTACTAAAGCCCCTGAGTTTAATTTTGAATCAAATGTTGGTAAAACAGTGATATTTCCTGCAATTTTATTATCACTTACGATATTTGCAGTTAGCTCACCATTCTGAGTTTTAACACAAACTGTGTCACCCTCACTCAGTTCAGATGACTCTAAACTTTGTGCACTCATATAAACACCACTCTTTTCATCAAGATTTGTAGTGTTTTTTGTGAAGTCTGTAAACTGTCTAACAGGGTTTGCTAAATAGATTATATCACCCTCTAAAGCAAGTGCTTCATCTATTTTATTTACACTTTCATCACTTGAAGTATTTGTAGTAATATTTTGTAGTTTATAACCACGAACTTCTTCTCCACTATTTGTATAGTAATCAGGAAGATCATCAAAAGCTTCACTCTCAAATCCTGCAATAGTACCGAGTTTAATCGTGTAGTCTATTGTATTTTCTGCATCAAGACCTAAAGCATTTGCAATATCGTTAAGTGTATAACCACCATAAGGAAGTGCTGCATTAGTTGGATTAACTCTTTTGTTAATACTTGTGAGTGTTCCCTCTTGTTGATTTATAGCTGGCATATCAATATCACCCTCACCTAAACCACTGAGAACAAAATCAGCATCTGTATTATAACCAATGCTGTAGTTTCCAGAAGTATCACTTAACTCATTTATCATCGCAACACCAAGAGTATTTGTAAGTGTTGGAATCATTACAAGCTCAAATGCTGCATATTTTTCAACTAAGGCAACTAAACGAGCAATATTTTTTGAATGAGGATGACTGTAAAGGTCAGGACCTACTATCATTGAAAACTTATCTTTTTTCTTCATAAGTTTCTCAAAAGTTTCCATAAAGTTTTCAGCCATTCCAAGCATAGAGATGAGTCTATTGTCATCAACTTCAACTTCTTTACTTACTTTTTTAGTAATCATCTTAGATTTTTCAATCTCTATCTCTTCTTCCTCGCCCGTTTCTTCGTTTACTTTTATCTCTTTAACTATTTCAACAACTTTCTCTTTAATCGTTTCAGTTATAGTCACAGTTTTTGTAGAGTGAAATGATGCTAAATAATCTACTATATCAGTAGGAAGTTTAGACTTATCTCCAAAAAGATCAAGTACAAGATAGAGTGCTATCTCTTCTTGAAGTGGTTTGTGATTTATACAAACAATATTTTTGCTCAGTCCTTCAATCACAGGATCAGCTACTGGGTGAAAATAGAGTGCAGCACCTTTATTTGTAGTAAGAGCATTATTTAGAGCATATCTTGCATTAGGATTATCTGTTTTAATTGCAGTACCAATACTTACAATAAAGTTAGAATTCATAGCCGTTTTCAGATCACTTCCATAAAGGCTTGTACCACTAATAGCAGAGTAATCACTTAAAAAAGTTTGAAAAGATTTTGCTTCATCATTTACAAGTTTATAGCCAAATCTGTTTTTTAACTCTTCTAAGATAAATGCTTCTTCATTTGTAATAGTGACTTGTGAACTTAATAGTATCTGCTTTTTTAAATGCTGCTACTGCATTTGCAAAGGCATTTTCATCTTTGAGTACATCTCTATTTTCATAGTCAAAACCATAACGTCCAGCACCACAAAGTGATACATAGTTCCACTCATTCATAACACGATAAATTTTTTCATCAGGATTATGAACACTTGTATGTTTCACATCATAAGATATTTGACATCCAGCGGAGCAGTGTCCACATGTAGCTGGAATGCTTGTAAGTTCCCAAGCATTTGACTTATATAAAAACTGTGTATCAACTAAAGCACCAACGGGACAAACAGAAGCACACTCCCCACAAGATGTACAGTCAAGTACATCAGTACCATTTGTCAGACCAATAACTGACTTGTTGAGTTTGTTCCACATTGCATATGCATCTTTAGGCATAGTTCTCTTTATACTCAGCATTGAGAGGGTCTAGCACCACGAGCAATAGTTTTGAGTGAGTTATCACCAATCATATCTTTACAAGCAGTAACACAACGTTCACATACAATACAAAGACCCGGATCATAGTGTAAGTGTCCCCAATCATGAGAAGCTCTATCTACATCTTTTACTGTATAGCTTTGAGAATCAACACCTATTTCTAAAGTATAGTTTTGAAGTTCACACTCACCAGACTGATCACAAACACCACACTGAAGAGGATGATTTACATCATATACTTCCATGATAGAACGTCGCTCTTTTTCGATAGTTTCAGTCGTAGTTACAACTGTCATACCCTCTTTAGCTTTTGCATTACAGGCATATACCTGTTTTCCATCAGCTTCTACAAGGCAAATACGACAAGCTAAAGTTGGACTACATCTTGTCAAGTAACATATGGCAGGTATGTAAATATCATTTGCACGCGCTGCATTGAGTAAAAACTCACCCTCTTGTGTAACAATCTCTTTTCCGTCTATATTTATACTTACATTACTCATTTATCTACTCTCACTGTTTTGATTTATTTTATTAATTTTAGATCTCTCAAATTTGTATTTTTGCGATACAACATCACTCTCAAATATTGTATTTATTGCAATAGTACCTTTGAGCTCATTATCAATTTTAAACTCTCTGTTAACTGTTTGCTCACCAAAAGAAATTGAGATAAAATCTCCATCAGATATTCTAGCTGCATTTGCAAACTGTGCTGATCCATATAAAGATTTATCACCTGTGTCAACTCCATGAGTATTATAAATAACCGTACCATTGTACTCAGGTAGTTCTTGGACTTCTTCTAAACCTTTCTCAACTAAAGTATCTTCAAACATTTTTACTTCATTGACTAAGTTAGAAGTAAAACAGAGTGAAAGATCGTAATTGTTTTGAATAAGTGCACATATTTTTGCAATATTTTGTGCCCTAGGGTGTAGTATTAAATCATCCCCAACAATTAAAACTTTATTCTTTGCACAGTTAAAGAATTCTGCAATTTTTTCAAACTCTTCTTCACCTGTATTACTTTCAGCTTCCAAGTAGGCTATATCCAACTCTGCTAAAAAACTTTTTGCTTCTATAGATAATGTCTCATCCTTTAGTAGGTAATATGCAAGAAGAGCGATAATTCCCTCTTCTGAACCTGGTTCATACTTCATAAACTGAGTTGAAATAGTTCTCATTGCTGGATCATCAATGGGATGAGAATAAACTATATTTGTATTTTCTTTTTTTGAAAGAACTTGTAAACTTTCATAAAGTTTTGGGCTATCTGTTGCTACTTTAGTTCCTAAAACCATAACAGCATCAGCATTTTTAATTACTTCTGTAAAATTAGTATTTAAAGTCATTACTTTGCCCATTACCTTTATTACTTACTTTTTAACAACGATAGTCCAATCGACTTCGTTAAACTTTAGTGAGTTGTATAGTTCATACCCACACTCTTTGACTAAATCAGCACTTCTTTGAACTGGAGTAAAATCACCAATTTCAAAAAGAAAGATCAATGTTTCAGTTGCTTTGTGAGATTCATTAAGAATCTCTTTCATACGAGGTTCGAAATCGTTCTTTAAATGTCTTAAATCATATCTTTTCATTAGCGGTCAACCTCCCCAAATACAATGTTTGTAGTACCAATAATTGAAACAACATCTGGAATATAGTGACCTGGTAAAAGGTCAGTTAAAATACCTGTATGCCAAAAAGATGGTGCACGAAGTTTTAGTCTATATGGATATGGTCCACCTTGAGAGTTTATAAAGAAACCAAGCTCACCTTTTGGCGACTCAGTTGCAATATAAACTTCACCAACTGGTGGTCTCATCCCTTGTGTTACAAGAACAAAGTGTTGCATCAAAGAGTAGTTTTGAGTCATTATGTCTATCTTTGGAGCTGAAATATACTTTGGTGAGTGAGCCATTAGGTCTGTTTGATTATTTTTAACTGTCTCTTCATACATATCTATAGTTTGATAAAGAATTTTTGCAGTCTCTCTCATCTCTTCCATATAAATACGGTAACGAGCAAAGTTGTCACCCTTATCTGAGTAAGGAACATTAAACTCGATTTCATCATATAGCTCATATGGCTCTTCTTTACGAATATCCCAAGCAACACCAGATGCTCTAAGCATTGGACCAGTACAACCCCATGAAAGTGCCATCTCTTTTGAAATCACACCAACACCTTCCATTCTCATTAACCAGATACGGTTTTTATCTAGTAAATCTTCATAATCTTTAATATTTTGAGGTAATTTATCTAAAAATGTTTTAAGCTGAGAAAGAAAAGTATCTTGAATATCTAGTGGAACACCACCAATACGAATAGCTGCATGTGTTAAACGAGCACCACAATAGCCCTCTATAATATCCATTAAATACTCACGTTCACGGAAAGCATAGAGGAAAATTGTCATCGCACCGATGTCTAGTGCAGTTGTTGCTAAGCCAGAAAAGGTGAGACATAAGTCTGTTAATCTCTAAAAGCATCATACGAATAACTTTCGCACGACGTGGAACTTCAACATCTATAAGCTTTTCAACTGCTAGAGCAAAACCATAGTTATTTGAAGAAGAAGCTATATAATCCATACGGTCAGTTGTAGGCATAAACTCGTTATAAATCATATTTTCAGCCATCTTCTCCATACCACGGTGAAGGTATCCTACATCTGGATGTGCTTTTACTATTTGCTCTTGTTGTAAGTGCAGCATTAAACGCAACTGCCCGTGAGCAGAAGGGTGTTGAGGACCAAAGTTTAATATTAGTTCATTATCTTCTCTATCAAAAGTAATGTTTTCAAAAAATGGTGTTAATCTATTTTTTACCTGTGCCATTATCTACCGCCCTATCTTTGTGGATCATCAATAATTACTGATGACTCTTTTGTAAATTTTTTGACGAGGAAAACGCCACCCTCTTCTTGGTAGTCTTGCTTGTTAGGCTCTTCATTACCAGTGATTTTAGTTCCCTTAGGTACTTCAAAACCAAGACGAGCAAAACGCTCACTATCATATCTATCAACTCTAGCAGTGTCACGAATTTCAGGTCCGATTACATCACGAGCTTCTTTTCCATAAATCTTATCTACTTCATACCAAGCAGCAAACTCATCACCCTCAAGCGGATAAGTTTTAAGAAGTGGATTTCCTTGCCAATCGTAAGGCATTAAGATACGTTTCATAAATGGATGATTATTTGCTTCAATTCCGAACATATCAAACATCTCACGCTCACTCCAGTCAGCACTACGAAAAAGTGACTCAACACTATCAACAGCATCACCATTGTTAATAAAAAACTTAATACGAAGACGTTTGCGTTTAGTCATAGAAAGCATTTGATAAAAAATCTCAAATGTGTTATCTTTAGCTAACCAATCAATAGCAGACATTTCACTTAACTGTGTATATGTCAACTCATCTCTTAAAAATTTTAAAACAGCATAAATATCATTAGCATTGATATAAACTATCATCTGATTAACTTGAATAAAAGCCTCTTTTACTTCAAACTTAGCTTTTAATGCACTCAAGTCTGCAGCAAAGACTTCATCACTCTCTACTTCTTGTTTTGGAACCTGAGGGGCTACATAATATCTATCAGTGTAGTAAGCTTTTGCTTGTACATCATCTTTAGGAGTATATGCTCTCATATTACATTAACCTTTTTGGCTTTTGTGCATTGCCAGCTTTATTAGCACGAATTTTTTTCTGTAGTAACATAACACCATACTGGAGTGTTTCAGGGCGAGGTGCACAACCTGGAAGATATAAATCAACAGGAATAATTCTATCACAACCTTGAACAGTTGCATATGTATTAAACATACCACCAGTATTTGCACATGAACCCATAGAAATAACCCATCTAGGCTCAGTCATCTGGTCATATAAACGTTTGATAAATTCTGCATGTTTCTTTGTAAGTGTTCCCGCAACTATCATAACATCTGCTTGACGCGGACTTGCACGGAAAATAGTACCGTATCTATCAAAGTCAAAACGCGATGCACCTGATGCCATCATCTCAATACCGCAACAAGCAAGACCATAAGTCAATGCCCAAATAGAGTTTGAACGTCCCCAGTTTACGATTTTATCAATCGAAGTCAGTGCGACTGGAAGTCCACCATCTTGTGAATAATTTACTTTATGTTGTGCCATTGAAGCGCTCCTTTTTTCCATGCATATACAAAACCAATAGCAAGAAGTAATATAAACATTAACATCTCAGCAAAACCAAACCATCCAAGTAGTTTAAAGTCTACTGCCCATGGAAACATAAAAACTATCTCTACATCAAAGAGTAAAAAGAGTAATGCAAAAAGATAAAACTGTGGAGAAATTCTATTTGGCTGTCTTGTAATCTCTGGTCCACACTCATACACTGAGAGTTTAATTTTTTCGCTATCTTTACGTGCTAAGGCACGACTTGCTAGACGTGCTACGACTGTTGTTGCTATAAATGCACCAAACGTCATTACAAATAGTACAAATACACCAAAATATGGGTTTGCAGTTACTATATGCTCCATATAACCTACCTTTAAAAATCAAGAGTTATATTATAATAATTATAACCCTTTAAAATATTTGTTTTCCATCAAATTATCGAGGAAAGAACAGTTACTGCACTATATCAAAAAGTCTATTAAATTATTATTTTTTTTGCTTGAACTCTTGCTTGGTGTCACTTATTGCTACACTATGAATAGATGGATTAATTTTCATATTTAGAGTTAATTTTTATTTATGTATATTAATGATACAATCGTTATATTTTATTCATTAAAGGGTTTTGTTATGTCAGAAGATTTAGAGTATGCAATTAAACAAAAAAATCAAGCATATTATGATTTTATGGAAAAAGAGAGTCTATACAATCCCAAATCGATTAAAGAAAAGAATAAACGCAAAGAAAAGCATAAAAAAGAGTACTACTTTTGCAAAACAAGAGATTCACCTTTAGTGATTTATCTATAGTTCCTAAAGGTTATGAAAGTATTGCATATTTTTTATATGCTCTATTAATACCATATGCTATGGGTTATATATTTCTTATACCTTGCTACTCGCTAGGGTCTCTTTTACAAACAACCCTTTTTTAGGAACTGATAACTTCTTAATTGTCTGGATGATAGGTTACGAAGTCTTATCCATTATCGCACTAATATGGATTATGAAGCTTTACCTTACATTTGATAATGAAAAATAGTTTTTTTAAGAAAAGTCCGTAATCTGGGCTACTTACTTAAAAAACCCATAGACTTTTCACCATCAAAGTTGGCATCTTTCTCTTTTCTAATTTCATCAATAAAATCTGATGTTTTAAAAAGAGGTTTTTTAGAAACTGCAACTTTATAGGCTGTATTTTTCACAATTAAGCTAATTTGTCCACCTGTTAATGAATAAGAAGCTAGCTCATTTATGTCAAAAGTTTTTTCATAAGGTGCCTCAGTCGGTAACATTAACTCCCATAACTTTATTCTTTGCTCTTTATCAGGTTTTTTAAACTCTATTTTGTAAGTTAAAACGACGTGAAAATGCTTTATCTATGTTTTGAAGAAGGTTTGTTGTTGCTATTAGCATTCCACGGAAGTTTTCTATCTGTTCTAAGAAGATGTTTTGCATCTGATTGTGCATCTGATCTGCACCTGTAATAGTCCCTGAACTTCTTGCTCCTAAAAATTGGTCAGCTTCATTAAGTAGTAAAATCGGTTCTGTTTTGGTCTTTTCGCTTAGCTCATAAAAGGTATCAAAAATTTTACGAACATTTTTTTCACTCTCTCCTACATACATGGAAAGAATTTTAGAACAATCAAACGCAAGTACTTGACGTTTAAGTGACTTTGCAAGAGAGTATGCAGTCATAGTTTTACCAGTTCCAGCCGCCCCATAAAAAATAATACGTGCATCAATACCACTTTTTTTATCTTTTACACCCCACTTTACAAGCCTAGCCACTACTTCTTTATCCATCTGTTGCATTAGATTATCTAGTGTCTCTCTTGTTTTGTCATTGAGTACAACCTCATCTAAAGAAGTCTCACTATCCACCAACTCAAATATATCTTGTTCTTCTATAAGTGCTTCAAGTTTTAGACGTGTTACTTTTTTTCTCTTTTGTGGATGGATAATACTCTGGAGTACCTCATCAACTATGTAAAATGAACGCGAAATTCCACCAAAAGGATTGAGCATCTCCTCATAGTCAATAATCTCACTGTTAAGAAGGTTTGAACCATCTTCAAGGAGAGAACGATTCTTAATCCGTTCGTAATCATCAAAAGATATTAGGTCTATAAGTGCATTCATCTCTCGCAAGCGAATCATCAGTAGCACTGTACTCTTCACGAAGAAGTGCTATAAATATCACTTGTTCAGAATTACTCATCTTTTTAGCTTTAAAAAACTTATCTAGTACTAGATTCTCTGAGGTCTGTGCCACTCTTTCATCTATGCGGGTCTCTAAAAGTTTCATTTTTGCTTGAAGTCTATCTATACCCAAAGAGTGTTCATGTACATTTTGGCGAATTACTGACATCTTTTGATACAGCTCTATACGAAAAAACTGATCTTGAAGATACTCAAGATGATCTGCATATGGTGAGACTTCAGGGAGATCAGATTCTAAAGAGCCCTCTTGAAGTAAACGCAGGAAAGAGGGAGTAAGTCCAACTGCCGTGTTAAGTAACTCAAGAGGTGTTACTTCAGAGATTTTTAGGGGAGTAAAACTCTGTTGATGAATCCAACCGAGTTCAAGCAAATTTTTAAGTTCATTTAAGTGCTCTAAGTGCTCAAAATCATCTACACTATAAAGCTCTTGAAGTAAGGAAAGGACTACAAAATCATCCTCACCTTGCATATACTGTTTTGCTAAAAACTGAAGCATCTCTGCCTCAGTTTTACTACATTTAAGATGTATAAATATCTCTGTTGTTTCTACATCTTCTAAAGATAAAAAGTTTACTAAATTTTTCACTTAATTCCTTAAAATCTATAGCCTAAACCGGCTGAGATAAGTAATGCATTTGAGTTACTAAAAGTACCATCAATTTGATTATTATTTACAGTACCATCTATTGTTCTATCCTCTTTCATAGAATAAAGTGCTGATAAGCCAACATCTATACTATCATTAATCTGATAACGTCCACCAAGTGAAACAGAAACAGAATCACTTCCTGGTGACTCAAAGTTAAGAGTTGACTCAGGTGTTGGTGACTCATCTATTACTAGACCTGCCATAAGTCTCACACTATCTAACTCTTGAGTAATACCTATACGGAAAGTATTTGTATCTTTCCAGTTTTTAGGGAATTGATTTACCAAATATTCCAGTTGAGCTATTTGCTGTTCCATCATATTTAAAATCTAAACTTTCATAAGCTGACCAATATGCTATTTCATATACAAATTCTACAGTTGTTTTTGAAGGAAATGTATATGCTAATGCTGTAGCTAAATGTAGCTGGTAAAGGTACTGTAACGGAAGCATCACCACTATATGTAGATGAACCTGCAGGAACTGTTATACCTACCCAAGATAAATCTGCATCACCTTGTACTGTTAAATTGACTTTTGAACGATATGTAAATGCTATTTCTAAATCATTTGTAGGATGATATGCTAATGCTAAATTATACCCATAATCAAAAGAATCACCCTTCATATCTCGAGAAGCAACTCCCAGTCCACCTAATGTAGGTATGTTTACTGTTCCACTACTTTTCACAACACCACTAGTATGCACCATTCTAAAACCAAATGCCATAGCTAGTTTATCTGTTATCTCATATGCAACTGTAGGATTTATTTCAATAATTCTTAATGTAAACTCTTCCGCAGCTGTTTTAGCTGGTTCTTCATTCCATTGTCTAGTCAACCCACCTGGAACAACTATACTTAAACCAACTCTAACTCCATTTTCACCAAGCTTTGGAGATACATAATGTACTGATGGAATGATAAAAGTCTGTTCCTCTGAAGTTAAGACTATATTGAGGTCTAGTTTCGGCAACAGTCCCGTCAAACTTAGTAGCACTAAGCCCAATATACATTAAGTCAACTTCCAACTCATTTCTATCATCCATAAAAATCATATTAGCTGGATTATCATAAGCAGCATCTGCACTACTTGTATGTGCTATATTTGCTCCACCTAAGGCTACAGAATTTGTTGATGTCTCCGGAATTTTATATCCACCTGCTAAAAGCATCGAGCTAGCTACCAGTGATGTCATTAAAATTTTCTCAAATAAACCATTTAGTGGTTTATTACGCTGTATTTTAATACTTGTCATATATTTCCTTTTATTTTATTAAT
>JAUZRZ010000029.1 GCA_030949945.1 Sulfurimonas sp.
GATTTTAACTTCAATGTCAAGTGTTTGTCTAAAGAATATATAAATTCTTTTTTTAGTGTTTATTTTAGAGTCTTTAATGTCATATTATGCTTGTGTTATTATCTTAGTGTTGCTGTCCGTTAACTCTTTAGATATAGAATTTTACATACAAAATTTGTACCCTATATATAAAGGTACAATAACAAGGAATTATTATGGGATTATATGATCGTGATTATGCAAGAGGGAATACTGCCTCTTACCAAACACAAAGCCGTGGTGAAACACAGATAATCTCTTTTGTCAAAGAGACTTATAAACTTTTCGCTGCTTCAATGATGGCTGGTGCTGTTGGTGCTTATGTAGGTGTTCCTTTAGCTGGAACTATTGCTGCATACTTTTTTCCTCTCTTTATTTTAGAGATAGGTTTACTTATTGGTTTACACTTTGCTAAACGTAAGCCAGGGATAAACCTTATGGTTATGTTTGCATTTGTATTTATGACAGGTCTTATGCTTGCTCCTTTACTAGCTCGCACACTTGGTATGAGTGGTGGTGGTAGTGTTATAGGAAATGCTTTTGCTATGACATCAGTTGTTTTTGGTAGTATGAGTTTTTATGCTATCAAAACAACAAGAGATTTTACATCGTATGGTAAGCCGCTTATGATTGCTCTTTTTGTTATCATAGGATTTTCAATACTCAACATCTTCCTTGGTAACCCTATGATTCATGTTATCATTGCTGGTGCGATTGTATTGCTATTTAGTGTTTTAGTTATTTATGATACTCAAAACATTATGCGTGGTGCATATGAGACACCTATTGATGGAGCTATTGCACTTTATCTAGACTTTTTAAATATCTTTACAGCACTACTACAGCTTTTTGGTATTTTTGGAAATGATGACTAAAGATTTGAAGTAGTAATAAAAACTACTTCAAACTCTAGGTAGTTTAGAGGATACTCTCGCATAAGCTTTTTAGTTTGTGTATAAGAGAGTACATTTCTCGAACCACTTACCCCTGAACTTTTTATATAACGAAACATCTCTCTCACACTTGTAAACTCTAACTTATACTCAACTATCTCAAACTTTGCATCAAAATATTTCTTTTGTAATCTATCTATCTCTTCTTTATCACGTAAAAGAGCTTCTATGCCTGCTTGTTTATGAAGTGTTTTAAAAGTACCTGAGGTAAAGATTGCTAAAGAGACATCACTCTTTAGTGCAGCAATGTTTGCAAAAAGTCTGTCTAAGTCTTTTGACCACTGTAAGGCTGAGGCTGAAAAAATATGATCAAACCTATAAGACTCTAACTCTTCAAAAAGTCTCTTGTCGTTAAAGTTACCATATACTGCTTGAATATTTTTTGACTTTGGATGGAGTTCTAGCATAGCAGGAGCAAAGTCAATACCTATAAACTGTTCAAACTCCCAGAAAATGCTTTTACATAAGCTACCATTACCACAACCTAAATCTAAAATATGTTTTGGCTTACCTACAATGTCCCCCAAGAGTTTACTGATAACTTTTTTTTGAATAATATTATGAGATTCATACTCGAGGGCATGTTTAGAGAACTCTTCGCTTATTTTCATTTTTTATTTGCGATGAGTGAAACTATAAAAAGTGCGATAACTGTAAGAACAATTGTAGCACCAGAAGGTAGAGAGAAGTAAAAAGAGAGACTCATTCCAAACACGACACTAAAAAGAGCAAAAAATAGAGATATTAGGATAGTGTTTTTAAATCCTACTCTATACTGCAGAGCTGCCGAAGTTGGAATAACCATAAGTGCTCCAATAAGAAGACTCCCGACAACACGAATAGAAAGGGCAATGATGATTGCTACAACTGTTACGAGTAGAAAATTTAGTAGCTTTACTTTGATGCCACTTGTTTTTGCCACCTCTTCATCATATGTAATAAAATAGAGTTCTTTAGAAAAAACAAGTAATAAAATAAGAGCAGGTGTTCCAAATAGAGCAATAGTAATCACATCTGTATAACTCACCGAGAGAATTGACCCAAAAAGGTAAGAGAATAAAGAGTTGTTAAATGCGCCACCCAAAGAGACAATAATCACAGCTAAGGCAAGTGACCCTGAGAGGATAATAGAGAGAATGGCATCTGAGTATAGGGTGAAACTACTTCGCAGGTACTCTATAAGCCAAGCAGAGAGAACAGCAACTATCACCGCCACCCATAATGGGTTGTATCCAGCTACTAAACCAACAGCTACACCTACAAGAGCAGAGTGTGCTAATGTTTCACTCATAAGGGAGTAGCGTTTAAGGACTATAAATGTACCACTTATAGATGCTAAAATAGCTATAAAAATTCCTGCTATAAAAGCTCTTTGCATAAACTCATATTCAAAAATCTCTAACATTGCTTCTCCCCAGAGCAATCATGTTTGTGATTATGGATAAGGTGTGCTTCTATACCGTAAAGTGCTGACATATCTTCACAAGAGAGTGCCTCTTTAGGGTCATTACATATGGTAGCTTTTTGATTAATAGTAAAAAGTCTATCTATATCATCTGCAATCACACCTATATCGTGTGTAATAAAAACTATGGTAATATTTTCTTCTTTATTAAGTTTTGAGAGAAGTTTATAAAAACGTTTTTGAGAGACTACATCTACACCTGTATTTGGTTCATCTAAGATAAGTATCTCTGGTGAAGAGGCAAGAGCACGAGCTATCATAACACGTTGGCGTTGCCCTCCTGAGAGTGTTCCTACCATTTTCTCTTTTAAGTCTAGTATATCCATCTTAAGCATTGCATCTTCAACTTTTTGGGCATCTTCTTTTGCAAAACCAGCAAATATTCCGCGTTTAGCTACTCTACCCATTTTCACTATATCTTCTACTGTTGCAGGAAAGTTGGCATCTACAAGAGAAGCCCTTTGGGGTACAAAACCTATCTTATGCCACTCTTTAAAATTTTTAAGCTTTTTTCCAAAGAGTTTAATCTCACCAGAAGTTGGTTTTTCTAAACCCAGAAGCATACGAATCAGTGTTGTTTTTCCACCACCATTGGGACCTATAATAGCAATATACTCAGCAGGATATATTTCTAATGAAATATTAAAGAGTATATTTACTTCACGTATTGTAAAACTTAAATCTTTCACATCAAAGATAGGCACTTTAGAGTTTAGTGACAAATCATTGCCTTTGAGAGTTTTTTCAAATTCTCAAGCATTAGAGATTTATATGTAGCACCTCTTTTTGCTTCGTCTGCTGTAATATTTCCAAGGGGTTGTAAAACTTCTATCTTTACACCACTATCTTTTGCGATGCCTTGTATAACTTTCGCATTTACAAAACTTTCATAAAAAACAGTCTGTATGCCATCTTGACTTATCTCTTTTAAAACTCTTTGAATATCTTTTGCACTTGACTCTGCTTCAGGTGAAAGACCACTTAAAGAGTGAACTTCAAAATCATATCTATGTGCTAAATATCCTAAAGCATTATGATTTAAAATCACACTCCTTACTTGACAAGAGTGAAGCTGAGTTTTATACTGCATATCTAAGTCTTGAAGCATTTTTATATAGGCATCTCTATTTTTTTCATAGATCTCTTTGTTCGCTGGTAATATTTTTATAAGCTCATCACTTATAACTTTTGTCATCTTTTGCATATTTGTAAAATCTAGCCAGTAGTGAGGGTCTTGTGCACCGTGCTCGCAATGTTCATCATGATGATGCTCATCTTCATCGTGTTCATCATGCTCTATTTGAAGCAAATCTCACAAACTTACTTATGTCAATAGGTGCTTTAGCAAAAGCGATTTTATCAATCCAAGGTTCAAGTCCTGCACCACTATAAAATACAAGAGTACTTTTTTCTATCTTTGCCATGATTTTTGGGGTAAGTCCAAAACTATGTGGATCAACACCAAAAGGGAGTATGTTTACAATCTCTATACTCTCCCCTGCGATATGTTTTGTAATGTCATATAGGGAAAATGTACTGACAGATACAAGTGGTTTAGTGAATTCTTTTTTTGTGTCAGTGCTAAAGATAACAAGTTCTAAAAACATGAATACAAGGACTAAAAGAACAGCTACAATTTTAAAAATTTTCATTCAACACCATCTATAAAGTTATATTTTTGTAATTATACCCTTTTTTAGATATAATTCGCCACTTTAATACAATAGGAATCTATTTATGACAACTAGTCTTTTACTCATAGTTCAAATCGTTTTAGTGGTAATAATTGTTATCGCTGTACTTCTACAAAAAAGCTCAAGCATCGGTCTTGGAGCATACAGTGGCTCTAATGACTCAGTATTTGGAGCAAAAGGCCCAAGCAGTTTTTTAGCTAAAGCCACTTTTACAATTGGGTTTTTATTTGTTGTAAATACAATTACTTTAGGCTATATGTACTCTCAAGCAGCGGATGCATCAGTTTTAGATGCAATGGTTGAAAATACAAATGTTGTTGCACCAGCAGCTGTTGAAACAAACACAAGTAAATAAATCTTTAAAGACTTAAGGAAATAAAATGTTAAACGAAATTTTTGATGACTGTAATAGTAAAATGCAAGGTAGTGTTGATCATATGCATAGAGATTTTAAAACTCTTCGCACAGGAAAGGTTCTTGTTTCTGTACTTGATAATATCAAAATCGACTACTACGGTACACCAACACCACTTGATCAAATTGGTTCAGTTATAGCAACTGATGCTACTACTATAGTTGTAAACCCTTGGGAAAAAAATCTTCTTCAAGATGTTGAGTCTGCTATTGCTGCTGCAAATATCGGTGTGAACCCAACTAATGATGGTGATCAAATCAAACTTTTTTTCCCTCCTATGACAGTTGACCAAAGAAAAGAGTCTGTTAAACAGATGAAAGGTATGGGTGAAAATGCAAAAGTATCTATTAGAAATGATAGACGTGATGCAAATGACAAAATAAAAAAACTTGAAAAAGAGAAAGAGATTACTAGCGATGAGTCTAAATCGGCTCAAGATACAATCCAAAAAACAACTGATAAATTTATCTCCCAAATAGATTCTATTCTTAAAGAGAAAGAGCAAGAGATTTTAAAGGTTTAATGATGGATGTCAAAAAGATATATATGGATGCTGATGCTCTTTTAGAGGGGCATTTTAAACTAAGTAGTGGAAATCACTCACAGTTTTACCTCCAATCTGCTAAAGTTCTTGAAGATCCTAAGACTGCAAAGGTTTTAGCTGAGGCATTAGCTACTCAAATCAAAGAAAGTGGACTAGAAATAGATACAGTTTGTGCACCTGCTCTTGGTGGTCTTATCGCTGGATTTGCACTTGCAACTGCTCTTGATGTTCGTTTTATTTTTGCTGAGCGTGTTGATGGTGTTATGACTATTCGTCGTGGTTTTGAAGTAAAAAAAGATGAAAAAGTACTTATGTGCGAAGATATCATAACAACGGGTGGTTCTGCTATGGAAGCCGCTCATGCTGTTGAAGCACTTGGTGGAACTATTGTCGGTGCAGCTGCACTTGCTAACCGTGGTTTTTGTAAACGCGAGAATAGCGATATTACAACAAAGCCAAACTGCAAACTCCCACTAGATATTCCATTTTTTGCACTTGCTGACTTTACATTTGAGATGTATGCACCAGATGTATGTCCACTTTGTAAAGATGGTAGTGAAGCTATAAAACCAGGTTCACGCGGAAACTAAACCTATCCCAGTAGACTTGCTATGTTTGAGTTTCTGCTATTAGCTTGAGCTTGAGTAAATGCTCCAGTTTGTGCCAAAATATTTTGTCGAGAAAAATTTGCACTCTCTTGTGCAAAATCAACATCTTTTAACTGTGATGCAGCCGCTGCTGCATTTATCTGACTCACACTTGTATTTTTAATTGCTGAGATAAGGGCATTTTGTGCCGCACCGATAGTTGTACGAGTATCAGCAATAACACTTAACCCACTATCAATACTACTTAAAGCTGTATCTCTACCTGCTTGAGTTATGACATCTACATTAGGAATAGCCGTTCGCATATCAGCTATACTTACACTTTGAGTATCTCCAAGATTTGCACCAGTTTGTGTTACAAAAGTACCATCACCTTGGCTTCCACCTGTTCCATCAAGAAGATTAATACCGTTAAAACTTGTAGAGTTTGCAATATCCTGTGAAGATTCACTTAAAGCATCTATCTCTTTTTGTATATTAGCTCTATCACTTGCCCCTAGAGTATCATTAGAAGCTTGTAGGGTAAGGACTCTTATTCTTTGAGTATTATCTTCTATACCTGAGAGACCACCCTCTGCTACTTGATAAAGTCCTATTGATTCGTTAGAGTTTTGAATGCCTTGTGCAGAACCCGCAACTAAAGCAAGAAGTTTCTCTGAGATTGCAAGACTTGCTGCATCATTTGCTGCTTGTGTGAGCTTAGAACCAGAAGCAGAGCACTGAGACTCCTGTTTTGGTTCAAACTATTTTGATTAGCATACAAGTTTGACTGCTGTGAAGAAATATTTGTATTTAAAGTGTAACTCATAAGATATCCTTTTGGTAACATCAGTTATTGTATGAAATTATTATACTCTTTTTACAAATAATTGTCTACTTATCTATAATGTAGTTGACAGCTTATCATGCGTTCAACAAGTACTCTTGCTACTTCAAACTTCCCATCAATAACACTTGTAACACCTAAATCTTTAAAATATTCTTTTTCTTCAAGAGAGAGTACTTTCACTATCAAGTTAGCATCTTTTGAGTGTTTTAAAACTGCTTCACAGATAAGTCTCTTTTTCTCTAGGTTATCTAGTGTAACAATGATAGCTGCAGCTTTATCGATGTTGAGTGCATTTAATATTTGACTCTTTGAGGCATCACCTAAATATGCCTCTATACCTTCGAGTAAAGCCTCTTTAACATGCTTGTTAGAATTATCTACAACGATATATGGAGCATCTAACTCCTCTAGGTGTTGTGTCACAAACTTTCCTACAACACTATACCCACACACAATAACATGATCTTTTCTTGATGCCAAAGGTGTCATATCTGTTACAATATCTTTTGTTTTGATAAGTTTTTGCACAAAATCATTAATGCGAGTGATAAAAAATGGTGTTACCATCATGGAGAATATCACAACTAAAACAAGTAAACTCACAAGTGAAGAGTCCATAATATCACCTGCAGATGCTACGGCAAAGATAACAAAGAGAACTCTCCAACCTGAGAAAGGGAGAGAGCCGTTTTTAATGATGTGGCACTATTGCTTGATAAACGCAGCAAAATAAACATAATAATTGTTTTTAAAATGAAGACTACTACAAACAAGCCAATAATAGTACCAATATGTGTAATAAAGAGTCCAAGGTCTATTTTCATTCCAACTGTGACAAAAAATGTACCTAGTAAAATATCTTTAAAAGGTGCTATTTCCGACTCAACTTTATGATGGTACTTTGTCTCCGCAATAATCATACCTGCAACAAATGCTCCAAGAGAGTAAGTAAATCCCATTAAAGCAGCAAATAGAGAAGCACCTATGACGATAAAAAGTACTGAACCCATAAAGAGTTCATCAAGCTCAGATGAAGCAGAAAAATGCAGTAAATAAGAGACTACTCTTTTTCCCACCACAAATAGTAGTCCAACAACAATAACAGCACTCCAAGTTGTATTCCATAAGATGACATAAATACTTTCATCACCTTGATTTGTTAAAAATCCAATAAAGATTAACATAGGAATCACTGCTATATCTTGAAATATTAAAATTCCTGTTGCTCTTTGACCATAGGGGGTATAAATCTCTTTTGAGCTTTTTAAGTAACTCAGTACTACTGCAGTCGAAGAGAGAGAAAAAGCAAGTGCTATGATAATAGAAGGGGTTGTATCAATGCCAAACAGATGGTATGAAACCATATAGATTATAAAAGTAGTAAGACCTACTTGCATTAGACCATTAGCAAATATCTCTTTTTTCATGCTTCCCATCTTAGCTAAAGATATCTCAAGCCCTATAGTAAACATAAGAAATACTATACCAAACTCTCCTACCATCTCTAATTCATGAGAATTACTAAGATCAAAAGCATATACAATAACAGTACCTGTAATGATATAACCAATAATCTGACTAATGCCTAATTTTTTTAAAAAAATATTGACTACTATGGATATGCCTAATGCGATTATAATGTAAAAAAGGATGTTGTTCATAAGAATAATTATATCATATTAGTTCATACAAATAACCATAAGTAATATTTATACTTATTTTACACTTCTTAGCTATATTCACTTCAACAAAAGGAATAACTTGAAAAAAATTATACTTATATCTTCGATATTCATTTTATATGCTATTAGTGTGACTTTTTATGCAATGCATCAGTTTAAAGAGAAAGAAAAAGAGACCTACATTAAATTATCCAATCAGTTGAAAAATGAACTCAATAATGAAAAGCGTTTTTCTAAAGATATAGGAATCATTAATGCAATCTCCATTGCTGAAGATATCAATATAAAAAAAGCACTTTTAACTAACAATAGAGAACTTGCTATTGAAACACTACAGAAAATTGAAAAAGATTTTTCAGATAAGACAAGTATTAAACACCTAAAAGTTCATATACATACTAAAGATACTCGAGCATTTGTAAGAAGTTGGAAACTTGGTAAGTTTGGTGATGATTTAACTGGTTTTAGAAAGGCTATAGTTGAAGTTAGGATGACAAAAGAACCATTTTTTGGTTTTGAAGTCGGGAGGATGGGTTTAACTCTGCGTTCTATCGTTCCAGTTTTAGATAATGGTAATCTTTTAGGTACCTTAGAGTTCATACAAAACTTTGACAAAATTCTAAAAAGATTTAAAAGAAAAGAGTATAGTTACCTTTTACTTATAGATAAATCTCTACTTAATATAGCCAAATATCTTAAAGATGCTCCACTTGTGGGACCTTATGTCTTATCTTCTAAAAAATTTGATCTACTCTTTTTAAGAGAATCTCAGATTATAGACTTTACTTCATTAAAAGAGAATGGCTATTATGTGTCGGATAAATATTTTTACACATATGAGGAGATTAAAGATACTCAAAATACTATTGATGGGATGCATCTCTTGGCAATGCCTATAAAAAATCTTACTAAAGAGATTGATTCAAGTAAAAAGGATATTATCAAAAATATTGCAACACAAACTCTATTTTTATTCTTAATTCTAGGTATTATTGCTATTTTATACCTTTTAATCTCTTCAAGCCGTTCATCTAAATAAGAGATTAAACAAGTTTATCCTATAATCGCATATAAATATTATATGGAGATTTTATATGACTAAATACATCTTTGTTACCGGCGGGGTTTTATCTTCTCTTGGAAAAGGGATAACTGCAGCGAGTGTTGGAACACTTTTAAAACACTCTGGTTTTGATGTAGGTATGCTTAAAATCGATCCATATATCAATGTTGACCCTGGGACAATGAGTCCACTCGAACATGGTGAAGTCTTTGTTACAAAAGATGGAGCTGAGACTGACCTTGACATAGGAAACTATGAGCGTTTTTTTAGATGCTTCATTTTTAAAATCTGCTAACTTTACAACAGGACAAGTTTACTCTTCTGTAATTGAGAGAGAGCGTGCAGGTGGATACCTTGGGCAGACTATTCAAGTTATTCCTCATATTGTTGGAGAGATCGTAAACCGTATTAAAAAAGCTGGTGAAGGTCATGATATCTTAGTTGTTGAGCTTGGTGGAACAGTTGGAGATATAGAGGGCTTACCTTTTATGGAAGCCATTCGTCAGATGAAACATGATGATGAAGTTGAGGGAACTTACTTTATCCATGTAACACTTATTCCTTTTATTAAAGCAGCTGGTGAGTTAAAGTCTAAGCCGACACAACACTCAGTTCAAGAACTTCGCCGTATCGGTATCACTCCTCAGATGATTATCGCTAGAAGTGAGAACTCTCTTCCAAAAACTTTCAAGAAAAAGCTTGCTATGAGTTGTGATGTTCATCCTGACTGTGTTATAGAAGCACTTGATGCAAAATCTATTTATAGTATTCCTGTGACCTTTTTAAGACAAAATATTTTAAAACCCATAGCAAAAGAGTTAGAACTTGATGAACTCAAGCCTGACATGGAAAAATGGGATACTCTAGTTAAACGCATAGTCCAACCTCAGAAAAAGACAGTTGTTGGCTTTGTCGGGAAATACTTAGAACTCAAAGAAGCTTACAAATCACTAACAGAATCACTTATCCACTGTGGTGCTCATTTAGATACTCGTGTTGAGATTGAGTGGGTTGATAGCGAAGAGATAGAAGAAAAAGGAGCTGAGGCTCTTTTAGCAGATTGTGACAGCGTTTTAGTTGCTGGTGGTTTTGGTTCACGTGGTGTTGAGGGTAAAATACAAGCTATCGAGTATGCTCGTGTAAACAAGGTACCTTATCTTGGTATCTGCCTTGGAATGCAACTCACACTTGTTGAGTATGCTAGAAATGTACTTGGTTTAGAGGGTGCAAACTCTATAGAGTTTGACGAGAACACACCTCACCCAATGGTTTATCTTATAGACAACTTTCTAGATCAAAGTGGTGGTATGCAACTGCGTACTCACGAATCTCCTATGGGAGGAACTATGCGTTTAGGCGAGTATCCTTGTGATACAAAAAAAGGTTCTATTCTTCGTAGTGCCTATAATGGTGAAAAGACTATACATGAGCGTCATCGCCATCGTTATGAAGCGAATCCTGCATATCGTGAAGCTTTAGAAAAAGCTGGTATGATTGTAACGGGTGAGTCAAATGGTCTTATAGAAACAGTTGAGATAGAGGGTCATCCTTGGTTCTTAGGTGTACAGTTTCATCCAGAGTTTACTTCACGTCTTCAAACACCAAACGCAGCTATACTTGCCTTTGTAGAAGCATCCCTAAACGCCGAATAGTTTAAAACTTCATGAAAAGTATGACATTAAGTCATCTTTTCTCATTCACTTCACTTTTTACTCTATAATACACATATGAACTTAGAAAACTTAACAAAACAGACCCTTTATGAACTTTTATCTCAACGTTTTAGTGCTGATGAAAAAAAACTCTCAGAAATTCCAAATCCTGCACTCCTTTTCAATGCTCCAGAGGCTGCAAAAAAAATAGCAGAGGCAATAAAAGCGAAGAAAAAAATAACCTTAGTTGGTGACTACGATGTAGATGGTGTAAGTTCTACTGCTATTGTTGTTGATTTTTTTAGACAAATTCCTTATCCCCTTGAAGCTATCATTCCAAATAGATTTCGTGATGGCTACGGAGTCAGTCCAAATGTTTTAGAGCGAATTGATGCAGACTTAGTTATAACTGTTGATAACGGTATCTCAGCTGTTGGTGCAGCCAAAATTTGTAAGGAGAGAGACATTGAGCTTATCATTACAGATCATCATACACCAGGAGACATACTTCCAGATGCACTCTTCATTGTCGACCCAAAACTTCCTGAGTGTAACTATCCATTTCAAGAGATTTGTGGGGCACAGGTAGCTTGGCTACTTCTGGGTTTGGTCAAAAAAGAGCTTGGTCTCTCCATAGATATGCGACAGTTTTTAGATATTTTAGCTATTGCCATCATTGCGGATATTATGCCTCTTATAGATATAAATAGAGCCATTGTCAAAGAGGGTCTCAAACTTATAAGTACAACAAGCAGACCCTCATCTATAATTATCAGAGATTTTCTTAACAAAAAAGTGATAACAAGTGAAGATATAGCATTTGCAATTGCCCCAAGAATAAACTCAGCTGGTCGCTTAGAAGATGCTAGTATCGCCTTAGAGTTTTATACAGCTAAAGATACTAACACCGCATATAAGCAGTTTGAACTTTTAGGACAACTCAATGAACTTCGTAAAGAGACAGAAGCCCAAACTACAAAAAAAGCGATACTTGAAGTAAATGAAGAAGATTTAGTCATTGTAGTCGCAGGAGAGGGTTGGCATGAGGGTGTTGTAGGTATTATCGCTTCGCGTTTAGTTGATAAGTTTGGTAAACCTGCCATTGTACTTAGTCTTGAAGATGATATGGCAAAAGGAAGTGCTAGAAGTATAGGTGATGTAAGTATTTATGAGCTCATAAAAGAGAACTCCTCCTACTTAGAGAAGTTTGGAGGACATAAGATGGCTGCTGGACTGGGCTTAAAGGTAGAAAATATTGCTGCGTTTAGAGCTGGAGTTAACCAAAGTGCAAAAAAAATCAATCCTAAAGATTTTGAACCAAAAGAGATGGTTAGTGGTATCTTAGATACTGATGACATTGACTTAGAACTTCTCGCTCTGCTAGAGGGATTTGAGCCTTATGGTGAAGCAAATCTTCGCCCTTCATTTTTACTAAAAGATGCCGAAGTAGTGAACATCAAACTCATGGGTGCAGACAAATCTCACTCCCGTATAGAAATCAGACAATACCCACACCAAAGAAAAACAGTAGAGATAATCGCTTTTAGAACAGTTTATGAGATGCCAGAGAATAGAAAAATCACCTGTAGTTACAAGGTTGCAAAAAATGAGTTTAATGGTAAAATAAATGTACAACTACTCTGTAATAAGATTTATTAAGATGTATTACTTATGAAAAATATTATATAAAACTATAAAAATAGAGTTTTTTTAAGCAATAAACTTGTAAAATAATGATATTCACAACAAAAGGTATATTATGAAAAACAATTTATCACGTCGAGATGCCATTAAACTTATGGGTATATCCCCTGTTGCTGCTGCTGTTTTAGCATCTACAAGCACTAGTTCCATTGCAGAAGCAAGTGCAGATGTAGTTGGGAAAATTGTCATAGTTGGTGGTGGGGCAGGTGCTATTATGGCCCTTTCGCGTTTAAGTCGAGCTATTTCAAATCCGGATATTACTATCATAGCTCCAAATGAAGTACATCTTTACCAGCCAGGACAGGTATTTGTTGGTTCTGGAGAGATGCAATTAGATGACCTTATATTGGATAATAATAACTATATTAACCAAGATGAAGTAACTTGGATAAAAGATGAAGTAAAAACTTTTGATGCAAAGAATAATCTTGTAATTACTCGTGCTGGAGAGAGTGTCAAGTATGACATCTTAGTAGTAGCAGCTGGAATACAATACCACTACGAAAAAATAAAAGGTCTGACAAAAGAAGATATAGGAAAAAATGGTATAACAAGTGTATATCTAAGTGACTTAGAAAAAGGAACAGCTAAAGGTGCTACTGCAACATGGGACTGGTTTAATGAACTCAAAACTGCAGCTAAAACCAAAAAACCAAAAGTTCTCTATACTCAGCCAAATACACCTATAAAATGTGGTGGAGCACCGCAGAAGATGCTTTATTTGAGTGCTGATTACCTAAAACTTGAGGGGCTTAGTGCTGATTACGAGTTTGTTACAAGTCAAGCAAAACTTTTTTCTTTACCTGCTGTAGATAAAGAACTTCATTCAGTACAAGCACAGTACGATAATATTACCAATAAATTTCAACATCACCTAAAAGCCATTGATGTAAAAGCCAAAAAGCTACTTTTATTCATGCATGGGATGAAGAGGTAATAGATGAAGACTTTGGAACAAAAGAGATAGTTTCACACTCTGACAAAGTTGTAATCGATTATGACTTTATCCATGTTGTACCTCCGATGAGTCCTGTTGATGCTGTAATGAACTCAGACCTTATCTCAAAAGCTGGTTGGCTTGATGTAGATAAACATACACTCCAACATAAAAAATATAAAAATATCTTTGGTATAGGAGACATTTGTGGTATTCCAATGGGTAAAACTGGTGGGTCTGCTCGTCATCATGGTCCAGTAATCACACAAAATATTATCGATGTTTTAGAAAATAAAACTCCATCGAGTAGTTTTGATGGCTATACTGTTTGTCCTATTAAAACGCAGTATGGAAAGATTATAATGGCTGAATTTAACTATGAAGGTCCTGCTCCAACTCTACCTTTAGCATTTGAAAAGCCACGATGGATTTGGTGGGCTTTTGACTTGTATATGTTAAAACCAATGTACCAATACCTTATGCTTCCAGGTAGGTTCTAGTTTACAATGCTCACACCATATAGCTGCTACAAGGCACGCTCAGAAATTACAGCATTTACTCTGCGTAATGATGATACGGTAGCCTTTAGTACTGCTATTCATGGTGCTAAAATATTTTCTCATCAAGAGTGTAGTGTAGTTAAAAATCTTTCCATTGAATTTCTTGGACAAAATACAACAGCCGTTTGTTTTAGCCCAGATGCAGACCTTTTAGCCTTTGCTAATGATAAAATCATCTACATTATAAACACTCAAAACAAATTACTTCTACAAAAAATTCGTACTTACGAGGGAACAATAGAGATTATGCAGTTTGTACCAAACTCAAAGTATCTCATAACAGGCACTAAAGATGGTCGAGTTATGCAGTATAGATATGATGGTCGCTCTGGACTCTCGCGCTTATGCTCTTTTGGAGAAACTAAGAAAGCACAAGAGACCTATTAGTAACAACTATGTAAGTGCTTTTGCCTTTTGTGATGATCTTTTTGCTTGTAGTGGCTATGGGGGAAGTATTACGGTACTTAAAATTCACTCCCTCTCTTCGCGTTATACAATCTCCTCTTCTGCTCTACGTATAGATGCATTATGCTTTTATGATAAAGATACTCTTCTAAGTGCTAGTGTAGATGGTAGCTTGCATATATACTCCCTTAAACAAAAAAATACTTAAAACGATTAATGCTCCTTTTAGTAAAATAAACAATATACTTATAATGCCAAATCCACAATTTGTAATGCTAAGTGGACTCTCAGAGCATCTATGTATTGTTGATGTAAAAAATGCTAAAATTATCAGCACTTCATATCTTCAGTTTAAACACAGTGTCCTCAATATAACTCTTACTAGGGAAAAGAACTTGCTTGTAGTCTTAGATTCAAAAGAGATCTTCAAGATTGAACTCCCCAAGGCTGAACATCTTAAAAGTTTTATACTCAGTGGAGATTTAGATAAGGCTTACGAACTTATAGAGATTGACCCTATGCTTGAAAATACTCGAGAACATAAGCGGGTCGAAGTGATGTACACCAAACTTTATGCTCAAGCAATAGAAGCACTCATCAACTCAAATACCAAAGAGGCTCGTCTTCTTCTGCGTAAATTTAATAATGTTGCAAGTAAAAAAGATGATATTGGCTCTATTTTTAAAGCTTTTGAATTTTACCCAAGATTTAATACTCTCTATCAAACGAAAAAATATGCTCTTGCCTATGCCCTAACTCAAAAGTATCCAGCACTAAAACATACAAAACAATACAAAAAGATGGAAGAAGTTTTTAAAGAAGCATACTCCTTCGCTCAAAAACAGGTACTTATAGGGCGATATGACCTTGCTAAAGAGATACTTTCAGTTTATGCAACAGTCCTCTCTAAAAAACCTATGATTAACCTCATACTCAAACAAAATGAAGAGTTTATAGAATTTTTAAAAGCAATTGCAGAGAAAAAGTTTGTTGTTATAGATAGACTTATTAAGAAAAATGAAGTTTTTGCACAGATACCTACTTATATCACACTAGAAAAATCACTACAAACTCTCCTTTATAAGATACAAGAGTTAATTAATAAAGGGCATGTAGAGAGTGCTATTGAGACTATTACCGAGCATCTTTTAATACCTAGTATTAAAGATAAACTTCACGATTTGTATTTAGATGCACTACTTGTACAAAAATTACAACAAAAATATGAAGAGAATGATTTTAAATCTTGCTACGAAATTTTAGATTCATCTCAAAATCTTTACTCCCTAGAGTTAAGTCAACTACTAGAGCGGCACTGGTTTAAACTTATATCTGAGTGTGAAGAGTATGCCCTAAAGGGTGATTTTAGTAGCATTAAGCAAAAACTCGGTCTACTTATTGGTGTCAGCAGTAGATTAGAAAAAATTGGAGACTTGCTGCGTTTGAGTTTTCATACAAAAATTAAAGCACTTTTATCAAAAAGACGTTTTAAAAATGCACAAAGTATTATCTACACTTACATAGATACATTTGGAACCGATAGCGAGATGCTACTTATTATGAGAACATATGAAAAAGCTTCAGGGATAAAACTAGCATTTACCCTCAACCAAAATGAGAGAAAAAATCGAGATAGCTGGTTAGACTCACCTATTATAAGGAGTCACTCAACATAAGCGAGATAAGAGCATGGCTACTAGTCTCAAAACTCTCTTGATATGTTGCACCTTGAGAGATAAACTCTTCCATAGAGTTTTTTTTATCTATCGCTTCATCTAACTCCTCATCATTTCCCTTAGTATATGCTCCAATTCTAATAAGTGTTTCATTCTCTTTAAGCAAAGTGTAGAGTCTTCGAAACTTTAATACAGCCTTAAAATGTTCCTGCGATATAATATCATTCATCACACGCGAGGCAGAGTTTAAAATATGAACAGGCGGATAGATACCAAAGTCAGTCATCTCACGCGAAAGAACTATATGTCCATCTAAAATTGAACGCGATTGATCTGCAATAGGGTCACTCATATCATCCCCCTCAATAAGAACTGTAAAAAATGCAGTAATACTTCCCTTTCCCTCTTCTTTTCCTGCTCGCTCCATCAGCTGTGGTAAAAGAGTTAAAGAAGAAGGTGGATACCCTTTAGATGTTGGAGGTTCACCAAGTGCTAAACCGATTTCACGCTGTGCCATAGCAAAACGTGTCACTGAATCCATAATAAAAAGAACATCAAGTCCTTGATCTTTAAAAAATTCTGCCACACTCATAGCAGCAAAAGCACCATACTTTCTCATAAGAGGAGAGTCATCACTTGTTGCCACGACAATGACTGTATTTGTTAAGTCTCCACCAAGATTTTTTTCTATAAACTCAGGAACTTCACGACCACGCTCACCTATAAGAGCTACTACTTTTATAGGGGTATCGGCTCCGCGGACAATCATTCCCATCAGTGTAGATTTTCCTACTCCACTCCCTGCAAATATACCAAGCTTTTGACCTTTTCCACAGGTAAGAAGCCCATCTATACTTTTAACACCTACACTAAACACTTCATCAATCATCCCACGTTTCATCGCAGCGATTGGTGCTTTTATGATAGGGGTAAGTGTAGAGTCTTTTATACTTCCTTTACCATCAATAGGACGCATAAAAGGGTCTACAACTCTTCCTAAAAGTGAGTCTCCAACAGGAATATTCATACCCGTTGAATCTAAAAAAACTTTATCTCCTGAAGCAAAACCTTCTACAAATGAAAAGGGAGTAATAAAAAAAGTTTCTCCATCTATCTCTGTTATCATACCTACTATATCTTGATTAGTCTCGTTAGAGACAATCTTCACCATATCACTAATACTTACATTGAGACCACGAGCTGTAATTACAGTTGCATTTATCTTTACTACCTCACCAAAAGCTACTGAATAATTTACTCCAGAGAGTTTATCTTTTAATGAGTCAAATAGCATTTAGTAGCGTGAACCTGTTGGGGAGTTTATGAGAGAGAAAAACTCAGCTCTTGTCTTCTCATCACGCTTAAATAGTCCACGAAGTGCGGAGGAAGTAGTTGTAGAGTTTATCTTCTCAACACCCCTCATCTCCATGCACATATGGCGTGCTTGAATTACTACTGCTACTCCTTTGGGAGCTATAGCTTTCATTACTGCATCTGCAATCTGTTCTGTTAATTGTTCTTGAATCTGCATTCGACGAGCAAAAACATTGACTACTCGCGGGATTTTTGATAATCCGACTACTTTTCCATCAGGGATATATGCCACATGAACACGTCCAATTATAGGGAGTAGATGATGCTCACAAGTAGAGTAAAATTCTATATCTTTTACCAAAACCATCTCATCATTTGTTGTAGTAAAAAGTGCTTTTGTAAGAATAGCAATCGGGTCCTCTTTATAGCCTCCATAAATAAACTCATAAGCTTTACGTACACGAGCAGGTGTATCAAGTAAACCCTCTCTCTGGGGGTCTTCTCCAACATGGAGCATCATAGATCGTACTGCATTTTCAAATTCGTTTGTTTGCTTATTTGACAAGATATCGCCTTCATGAAATTTTTTACAATTATAGCATAAGAAGAGGAGGGATAGTGAAGGGGAGAAGAAAATATAAACCTCTCAAAAAGAGAGGAACAGGGCTTAGTGTACCATCATATGTGGAACAATAAGTGGATACTTTTTCATTTTTCTAAAGATATGTTTACGCACAACTTGACGTACATCATTCTCAAGAGCTCTAGAGTTTTCAATGAGTCCTGGTTTAATATTTGTTAAAAATATCTCTAGTACATCTTCTATCTCTTTAGCAAAAGCTTTATCTAGTCTATCAGGAACAATTCCATAAGTAGTTACTTTTGGCTTATCTAACATTTTTGCATTTTGTTCACTTATCTCAGCCACTATCATAACAACACCATCTGATGCAAGTTTTTGACGATCAAGGATAATATCATCATCAATTTTATGATTATTTTGATTATCAATATATGTCTTACCAGTTTTTACAGTTTTTACTTTTCTCATGTATTTTGGTGCAACTTCTATCTGCTCACCATCTGTCATAAGAAGAATATTTCTCTCTGGAACACCACACATCATACCTGTTTCACGGTGACGCATAACATGGTTGTACTCACCATGAATAGGTAAGAAGAATTTAGGATTTACTAAACGCAACATAAGTTTTTGCTCTTCCATAGAAGCATGACCAGAGACATGAATATCTTTACTCATAGCAATACTAGCACCAGCTTTTTGAAGATGGTTAAGCATACCTGAAATAGAACCTTCATTACCAGGGATGGCACGAGATGAAAGGACAATTAAATCAGTAGGTTTAATCTTAATATGTCTATGCTCTCCAATACTCATTCTAAAGAGTGCTGAGTTAGCCTCACCTTGAGAACCAGTAGTTACAATAAGAACTTCTTTATCATTAAGTTGTGCAACTTCATCTGCATCAATAAAAATATTTTTAGGAAAGTTCACATAATCATACTGCATTGCAAGTTCAATATTTCTCTCCATTGAACGACCAATAACACATATTTTACGACCATACTTTATACCATACTGAATAGCTTGTTGTACACGGTGAATGTTTGAGCTAAAAGTTGAAAGTAATATACGACCTTCTGCTTTACCAATAATTCTGTCTAATGCAGGTCCAACACTTAACTCTGAACCAGTTGGAGTAGGGTTGTGAGAGTTAGTTGAGTCACTTAAAAGACAAAGAACACCTTTATCACCATAATATGCTAAACGGTGTAAGTCAGCAGTATATCCATCAACTGGAGTATAGTCTATCTTGAAGTCACCCGTATGGATGATTGTTCCGGCATCTGTTGTAACAGCAATAGTCGAAGAGTCAATAATAGAGTGAGTCATATGCATCCACTCGATTTTAAAGTCATTTCCTATCTCATATATTTGACGTTTTACAATTGGGTTAAAATGTTTTCTATGCTCTTTGATATGATGTTCATCAAACTTGTTACCAATCATCGCTAAAGGAAGTGGTGTACCATATATTGGAAACTGCATCTCTTTATAAAGATACGGCATTGCACCAATATGATCTTCGTGAGCATGTGTAATAATAACAGCAACAATTTTATCTTTAATCTCTCTTATATAAGAAAAATCTGGGATTAAAATATCAACACCGTGCATAGTTTCATCTGGAAAACTCATACCGACATCGATTAAAATTGCTTCATTATCTGTCTCAAATACACAGATATTTCCACCAATTTCACCAAGTCCACCTAGTGGAGTGATACGCACTTTTGCTTTAGAGTTTAAGTCTAGTTTATAGTGAGGATTAAGACGCTGTTTATGTGCTTCTTGATTTTTTGTAACAAATGATCTTAAATTTTCATCAACTGGTGTAGGTTGTCTACGGTGGCGATTACGATTTTTATTACGGTTATTATTAGGCTTATTACCTGCTGGCTTAGAACCTGTTGATTTAGAACCGTTATTAGAGTTTCTATTTTGGTTATTATTAGGTTTACGATTATTAGTTGGTCTCGTATTGTTATTTTTGTTTTGCGCTGGTGCGGCTTGCATATTTGTTTGTTTATTTGGTGTTGCTTCTGTTTTAGGTGTTGCAGTTACTTCTGCTGACCCTCTGTTTTCTTCTTCCATCCAAACTCCTTTTTATATTTATATTATTTTATAGAGTTGGTGATAGTCCTGAGTGCTAACTTGATGAGGGCGAATCGTTTGTATCAGTTCAAGCTTTTCATAAGCTATTTTAAGTTGGTCTTTGTCATACTTTGCTGAAAGATTTTTCATAAGAGTTTTACGAGGTTGCGTAAATGCAACTCTAAGCATATCCTCGAACTCTTTATCATTTCTATCACTATTTTTTTGTATGAGAAAAACAGCAGAGTCAACTTTTGGCTGTGGGTCAAATGCAGTTGGTGGAACTTTAGTGACTATTGTCGCTTCTCCTACACTCTGAGCTATAATACTCAAAGAACCAAATACTTTCTCTCCAGCAGTCGCACAAAATTTCTCTGCAACTTCTAACTGAACCATTACTAGTATATTTTTACACATTGGATCTGCGAGTGCTTTGAGTATGATGTTCGTAGCTATGTAGTAGGGCAAGTTTGCCACTAAGTCATACGCTTCATCAACCAAAGAACTCTGCCAAGCTTGCAGAACATCCCCACAGTTTATGTGGAGTCGCTTGGTATCGATCTCTTCTTTAAATGTACTTTGTAATAATTTACACAAATCGGTATCTACCTCAAAAGCTTCTACACTTCTGACATCAACTAAAAATTTAGTTAAATCACCTAATCCAGGCCCAATCTCAACGATTTTATTTTCATTTTTGGGCATCGATTCGACGATTTTTCTTAAAACGGACTCATCTTTTAAAAAATTCTGTCCAAATTTCTTTTTTGCTATTACACTTTTGGTATTCATAACAACTATACTATACTAATTATACTTAAGAAAAGGTAATGCTTCTGCAATATTACTATATTTATTAGCTTTAAAGTTATTTTAACACAAATTATGCAATAGACTTCTTGCATAACTTATGTTTAAACTAAAGCTTCTATTTTTTCATCAGATATTGCAATCAAACGACGTTCGAGTCTATTTATCTCATCAAGCAGTTCATGTGATATTGTCTCCATCTTTTCATAATAACCTTCTGCAAGTTTATGCTCTGATTCACTAATTTTCTTTTTACTCAATCCAAACATTTTAGAAAAGAAACCAACTTTTTTATCCTGTGAAAAATAAACACTAAAAATTTTAAGATACATATCATGTAAATCTGCATGTAAATTTTCGATTGTTTGCATACATTCAAGTGGATTATTTGACAAAGAGTTTAACATCTGACCATCACTATAAAACCACTTTCCAAACTTACACTCCGTTGAGTCTACTGGAATCGCACCCTCTTCTATATCTATACCATTTATTAGTAGTTTTGCTTTTTGTACCCATTTTATATGAGCGGCTTTTGCAGCACGCAGATGCCCAACCACCTCTTCTTTTTTCATTTATATGCCCCTTCAATACATTAGGTTTCATTATATATATATCTATATTAAATACTTATTAAAATTGATATTTAGTCCATGCAAAAAGTTTAATGTTTCACATGAAACATTTTAAGCTTAAAAACATTATCAAACTATAACTGACCTTAGGGACTAAGCATAGTTTGAATGGTTTTATGGGTATGCAGTTGCAAGGCGAATCTTTGCAGGACTAACTGGTTAATCCAAAAAGTTTCAACGAAGTCAAATGCTTACCCATAAAGCCACTCTGTAGGCCAAATCTAAAGGGGCATCTTGACATCGTTAGATTTATTTGAATTAACCAGTTAGTCCTACATAAATCTGCCTTGCAATATACCCCTTTGGATTTTGTTCAAACTATGCTTAGTCCATAAGGTCAGTTATAAGTCTAAAGTAGTATAATTCAAAATATATAATATAAGGGTGTTTCTATTTAAGTTAAGTTATAAGTACCTAACAATATTTAGAGTTTCCCATAAGGTACCTTCAGTATGAATTATTTTGCAAAAAGAATCATTCCATGTTTAGATGTAAAAGATGGACGGGTTGTTAAGGGTGTAAATTTTGTTGGTCTTAAAGATGCAGGTGACCCAGTTGAAGTAGCCCGTCGCTATAATGAAGAGGGTGCAGATGAGCTAACATTTTTAGATATAACTGCTTCAAGTGATAATCGAGACACCATAGTAGATATAGTTGCACAAGTTGCACGAGAGATATTTATACCACTAACAGTTGGTGGAGGAATACGTAAACTCGATGACATATACAAATTACTTAATGTTGGATGTGATAAAGTCAGTGTAAACTCGGCTGCAATAAAACGACCTGAACTTATAAATGAAAGTAGTAAACGTTTTGGTTCTCAGTGTATTGTTACTGCTATAGATGTAAAACGAACAAAAAGTGGAAAGTATCATGTATTTTTAAATGGTGGTCGAGTAGATACTGGGCTTGATGCAGTTGAGTGGGCAAAAGAGGTAGTGGCACGCGGTAGTGGTGAAATCCTTTTAACCTCAATGGATGCAGATGGTACAAAAGCGGGCTTTGAACTTACAATAACAGAGCAGATAAGCAAGGCTGTAAATGTCCCGAGTAATTGCAAGTGGTGGAGCAGGGACTATGGCGCATATAAAAGATGCATTTAATGCAGGTGCAGATGCTGCACTTAGCTGCTTCAATTTTTCACTATAAAGAGATAGATATAATGGACTTAAAACATTATTTACATGAACAAAATATACCAGTAAGGCTTTAAAAAATGATAATATGTGCAGGAAACAACGAAACTTTTAACTTTGCTCAACCAATGGGTGTTGGGCTTATTGAAACAGCTATGAATTTAACAAGACTTTGTCTTTTTGATAAACCTGAGTTTATACTCTTTGTCGGGAGTGCTGGATCTTATGGAGATGCAAAAATATTTGACATTATTGAGAGTAAAACAGCAGCAAATATAGAGCTAGCTTTTTTATCTAATGATGCTTATACTCCACTTGACAATGTAGTAACGACAAATGAGACAGAAGTAAAAGATATAGTTGTAAACTCTTCAAACTATATAAGTACTAACGAAGTACTAACAAAAAACTATTTGAAGTTTGGTGTTGGCATAGAAAATATGGAATTTTTTGCAGTTCTCAAAATTGCTCAAGAGTTTAATATACCGGCAGGTGGAGTTTTTTGTGTTACTAACTTTACTAACGCTAACGCTCATGAAGATTTTTTAAAAAACCATGAAAAAGCAAAGCAGTTATTGAGTGAGCATGTTAAAAAACGTATTAATGAACTAACAAAAAAATGAGTGAATTAAAACCCTCACTTATGGACTATACTCAAAAAGAGTTAGAGTCACTTATATCTCCAAAGTTTAGAGTAAAACAAATATACGGTTGGCTCTATCACAACTATGCTTCTTCATACGAAGATATGAAAAACATTCCAAAATCTATGAAAGAAGAGTTAAGCCAAAAGTACCTAGTCAACCCTTTAAGTATCAAAAATAAAGAAGTATCTAATGATGGAACAATCAAATATCTCTTAGAACTTCAAGATGGAAAAACTATGGAAGCTGTATGGCTGAAGATGAAGGATGAGCAGTTTGATGAATCTGGAAATGTCTGCCAAGAAGCAAAATATACCATCTGTGTTTCAACACAAGTTGGCTGTAAAGTAGGGTGTACATTTTGCCTAACAGCTAAAGGTGGTTTTACACGTGATTTGAGTACAGGTGAGATAATTGCACAAGTTGTTACACTAAAAAAAGACAATAAGCACAAACACAATCGAAAAATAAATATTGTTTATATGGGAATGGGTGAGCCACTTGATAACCTAACAAACTTAGCAAAAGCTATAGAGATTTTTAAAGAAGATGAAGGTCTTTGCATAGGTGGAAAACGACAAACTGTTAGTACAAGTGGACTAAGTTCCAAAATAGACAAGCTTGGAGAGATGGACTTAGGTGTTCATATAGCAATCTCTTTGCATGCAGTTGATGATGAACTACGTTCAGAGCTTATCCCTATGAATAAAGCACATAATATTCAATCTATAATGGATGCAGTTAAACGGTTTCCTATAGATACACGTAAACGTGTAATGTTTGAGTACCTAGTGATAAAAGGTAAAAATGATGATATAGGAAGTGCAAAGAAGCTAGTCAAACTCTTAGCCGACATTAAAGCAAAGGTTAACCTTATCTACTTTAATCCTTATCCTGGTACACCTTATGACAGACCTTCTAAAGCAGATATGGTGGCTTTTCAAGAGTACTTAATAAAACATGGGCTTCTGTGTACCATACGTGACTCTAAGGGTATAGATATAAGTGCTGCCTGTGGTCAACTTAAAGAAAAACTTGAAGGAGAAGTATAATGGATACTATTAGCAGTGTAGATATTGCAGAAGTAATTCTAATAGTTATAGTGTTTGCAGTAGGAGTTGGTGGATTTATGTATGCCGCACTTAAAGAGGATGTGTATAAATAGTCACGTTATCATAATATGGTAAAATATCTAAGTACCATAAAATTAAAATGTACATAAATAAATTCAAAGGATTAATTATGTCAGAAAAAGTAGATGCTGATAGAATAAAAGAGATTTATAAACTTTGTAAAGGTCATTTTGGTGATGTACGCTTCGTAGGTATCAAATACCATAACAAAATAGGTTGGTTGGCAAAAGCACAACTTGGCGATGACTTTGAAAATTTAACTGCTGATGGAAAAACTAGTTCAGATGCACTACGAAATCTTAGAGCACGTGTTAAAAAGATTATTAAAAGATATAATGGGGTTTAAGCCTGCAAGGTAATTCTTTTTTCTTCAAAAAGCAAAACGACCAACACACCAGGGAGGTCGTTTCTGAATGTAATAATATCATACTTTTCTTATAAACAAATAACAAATAATATCTTACTAAAAAAACTGACTTTTCTAAATATTAGCTCTTAAAAAATATTTCTATTACTAATGAATTGAATAATTTATACCAGAGTGTGTATTATTCACACAGTGTTCTAAGTTGTGAATAATCTTCTTTCTAAATAATAATAAATTTGTAAATTCTTTTCATATTTAAGAAAATATTTATATAAATCTACCCTGAAATTTAATACTCTACCTTTCAAAAGTCCTAAAAATAGGGCTTTTAAGAAATTTAGAGTTATAAAATCAAATTTTCTAATATAAAACTATTTTATACTATAGTTATTCACATCCATACAATCGCTACACACCTTTAAAAAATCAATATCACTTTTAATAGTATATAATTTTGAATAAAGCTCAAACTCTAGTTCACAGGCATGCAAAAGAAGTCTAGATGCACCTCCATTGCTTATTCTCTGTATTGGTGAAAGTTCTTTGTCTAAAAACTTAACAAGCATCTCTTCACTCTGTCCATAAATTGGTTCACCGACAATAGTATGTTTCACGTGAAACAGATGTACCCTTATCTGATGTTGTCTTCCTGTGTGAGGAGAGCACTCAACTAAAGTAATATCTTTATCAGGAAAATACTGCAGTGGTTTAAAACTTGTTTTAGAAGCTTTACCATCTTTATGAACTTTTACTATCATTCGAACCATAGCTGAACTTTGATCTTGAGAACGAAGTAGTGGAGCTTCTACAATCATCTCTTCCTTCATCTCTCCGTGTACCATAGCAAGATACTTCTTTTTCATATCTCTTTCTTGAAACATCATCTTAATTTCACGTTCACTAGTTTTATTTTTTGCACAAAGCACAAGTCCACTTGTTTCTTGATCGATGCGGTGTGCAATATTTGCATTACGACCATACTGAAATTTTAGTTCATCAATAAGAGAATAGGGTGTGCGTTTTGTTTGTGGATGCACAAGTACCCCACTTGGTTTATCAAAGACTACAAACTCTTCTTCTTCATAGGTGGGCTTAAGACCTTTACTTATAGGCTCGAAATGTATAAACTCTATCTCGCCCTCAATTTCGCCAGCAGTTTTCACCATCTTCTCCCCATCAACTAAGATACGACCTTTAGATATGAAACGCTGTGCCTCTCTTTGAGTGTAGCCTAGCTCATTCATTAGGTAAAAGACTGCTCTTTGTTTTTTCTCTACGAAATGGCTTGTTTTTACAAATGGCATCAGTATTAATTCCTTTATTATGATAGTTTGAGTAAAATGTCAAACATAATCTTGTGCGAATTTTAGCACAATAAACTTCTTAATAAAAAGGTAACTAATGGTAGAAAGATATTCACGTCCAGAGATGGCAAGTAAATGGACACAACATGCAAGATATGCTGCATGGTTAGAAGTAGAAAAAGCTGCAGTTAAAGCTTGGGCAAGACTTGGGAAAATTCCTCAAGAAGATGCAGATAAGATAGTCAAAAATGCTAGCTTCTCCGTAGAACGTATTGAAGAGATAGAAGCAGTAACTAAACATGACCTTATCGCTTTTAATACAAGTGTCTCAGAGAGCTTAGGCGAAGAGTCGCGATGGTTTCACTATGGAATGACAAGTTCGGATGCAGTAGACACTGGTGTAGCTCTTCAGATGAGAGACTCTTTAAACATTATCATAGCTGATGTAAAAACACTGATGGAGTCAATCAAGAAACGAGCACTTGAACATAAGATGACACTTATGGTTGGACGCAGCCATGGAATACATGGAGAGCCAATAACTTTTGGTCTCACTTTAGCTGTATGGTATGACGAAATGGCTCGCCACCTTTTAAACCTTGAGCAGACTATGGATGTAATCGCTGTAGGTCAAATCTCTGGAGCTATGGGTAACTTTGCGCATGCACCTTTAGAGTTAGAAGAGTATGCGATGCAAGAGCTTGGATTAAAAGCAGAACCTTGTTCTAATCAAGTTGTTCACCGTGATAGATATGCAAGACTTGCTACTGCATTAGCACTTGTTGCATCTTCTATCGAGAAGTTCGCAGTTCAAGTAAGACACCTTCAACGTACAGAAGTATATGAGGCTGAAGAGTTTTTTGCAAAAGGTCAAAAGGGAAGCTCAGCTATGCCTCATAAACGTAATCCTATTCTTACAGAAAACATTACAGGTCTTGCAAGAATTATACGAGCATATGCTAACCCTGCTATGGAAAATGTAGCACTCTGGCATGAACGTGATATATCTCACTCTTCTACTGAGCGTTTTTGGTTACCAGACGCATTTATAACAATGGACTTTATGCTTCACCGCATGAACAATGTTATAGCTAACCTAACAATATTTCCAGAAAATATGATGAAAAACTTAAACTTAACAGGTGGACTTGTTTTTTCTCAACGAGTTTTACTCGAACTTCCACTTCAAGGTGTAAGTCGTGAAGATGCTTATCGTATCGTTCAAAGAAATGCGATGAAAGTTTGGGAAGAGATTCAAAGTGGTCGCTCTACTACAAATGAAAAAGGTGAATCACTTTATCTAAATCATTTACTAGCAGATGAAGAGTTAAGAAATTCACTAAGTGAAGAACAAATTCGTGAATGTTTTAATTATGATTATTACACTAAAAATGTTGATAATATATTCAAACGTGTTTTTAAATAATAACTAAAGAACTAGTTTGTATAAGCTAACAGCTTATACAAACTATCACTCAACTATACATAAAGCCCATCAAAAAGAACTACTAAATTTACCATATAAATATAGCTACTTTAATCTTTACCACAATATACTTTCGATAAAATCACTTAGGTTATCTTGATTTTTTATGTAATAATTTTATGAATTATTATGTGAAAAATCTAAACTATTTACAAGTTAGGGAAGTTAATAAATGATTACAGTAATAAAAAGAAATGGAAGAACAGAACCACTAGATATATCTAAAATACAAAAGTATACAGAGGCAGCTGTTAAAGGTTTAAGTAATGTAAGTCAAAGTGAACTTGAAGTTGATGCACAGATTCATTTTCGTGATGGTATCACTTCTAAAGAGATTCAAGAAACACTTATCAAAACAGCTGTTGACAAAATAGATATAGATGCACCTAACTGGACATTTGTTGCTTCTCGTCTTTTTATCTTTAATCTTTACCATCAAGTAAATGGTTTTACAGGATACTGCAAGCTAGAAAAGTATTTTGAAAAGGGTGAAAAAGAGGGACGTATACTACTTGGTTTAAAAGAGATGTATGATCTTGATGAACTTGAAAAACATCTAGTACCTGAACGTGACTTCTTGTTTAACTACCTTGGTGTTAAAACTCTCTACGATAGATACCTTATCAAAGATAGAGATTCAAATCCAATAGAACTTCCTCAGCATATGTTTATGGCTATTGCAATGTTTCTTGCTCAACGTGAAGAAAATCGTCAAGAGTGGGCTATCAAGTTTTACAATATGATTAGTAAGTTTGAAGTAATGCTTGCAACACCAACACTCTCCAATGCAAGAACAACACGCCATCAACTAAGCTCATGTTATATAGGTTCAACTCCAGATAATATAGAAGGTATCTTTGATGCTTACCAAGAGATGGCAATGCTCTCTAAGTTTGGTGGTGGAATCGGTTGGGATTGGACACAAGTGCGTTCAATGGGTTCATTTATAGATGGGCATAAAAATGCAGCAGGTGGAACAGTTCCTTTTCTAAAAATAACAAACGACATCGCTATAGCCGTTGACCAACTAGGGACAAGAAAAGGTGCAATAGCCGTTTACCTTGAACCATGGCATATAGATATAAATGACTTTTTAGACCTCAAGAAAAACTCAGGAGAAGAGCGTCGTCGTGCACATGACCTTTTCCCATCACTTTGGCTCAATGATATGTTTATGCGAAGAGTTCAAGAAGATGCTATCTGGACACTTTTTGATCCTTATGATGTACGAGAACTTACTAACATACATGGAGAAGAGTTTAACAAACGTTATCTTGAACTAGAACAAGATGAATCACTTATAAAGGAACATATAAAAGCAAAAGATTTATGGAAAAAAATTCTTACTTCTTACTTTGAAACTGGTTCACCTTTCCTTTGTTTTAAAGACAATGCTAACCGTGCCAATCCAAATGATCATTATGGAATCATCCGTAGCTCAAACCTCTGTACTGAAATCTTTCAAAACACAGAGCCTAACCGCTACAAAATAAAGTTTGTTTTTGAAGATGGCGAGACTATATCTTATGAAGAAGATGAGATGGTTACTGTTGATAGTGGTATAACAAAACCTGCTAAAAAAGTAACAGCATTAGACTCACTTGGTGGACTTCCTATTTTTGTAGTTGAGAAAGAAAAGATAAATGGTTCTACTGCTGTATGTAACCTTGCATCTATCAACCTTTCACGCATAAATACAAAAGAGGATATAAACCGTATTGTTCCAACTGCTGTTAGATGTTTAGATAACGTTATAGATCTCAACTTTTATCCAGTTGAGAAAGTAAAACGCACTAACATGAAGTCTCGTTCAATCGGTCTTGGTGTTATGGGTGAAGCACAAATGTTAGCTGAACAGGGAATACAATGGGGGACACAAGAACACTTTGATAAGATAGATGAAGTTATGGAATCTGTTTGTTATAACACTATCAATGCTTCAGCAGACTTAGCAAAAGAGAAGGGTGCTTATCCTGAGTTTGCTGGAAGTAAATGGAGTCGTGGAATTTTTCCTCAAGACCATGCAAACGCAGAGGTTATCAACCTTGTTGACCGAGGTGGACTTTTTGCTTCTACTTACGAGTGGGATGACCTTCGAAGAAAGGTTCAAAAACAGGGTATGAGAAATGGTTATTTAATGGCTGTAGCACCTACAAGTTCTATCTCTATTCTAACGGGGACAACGCAAGCCATAGAGCCTGTCTTTAAACGCAAGTGGTCTGAAGAAAATCTATCAGGACTCATTCCTGTAGTTGTACCTAATCTTTCACCAGAGACTTGGAGCTACTACACACCTGCATATGACTTAAACCAAACACTTCTAATAAAAGCAGCTGCTATTAGACAAAAGTGGATAGATCAAGGGCAATCTCTTAATATCTTTATCACTTTAGATAAGGCAAGTGGAAAGTACCTTAATGAAATTTATATGTTAGCATGGAAGTTAGGATTAAAATCAACTTACTATCTACGTTCACAATCTCCTGAGGTTGCTAGTGATGTTGAAGATAGAAGTATGGAGTGTGTTGGTTGTCAATAGGCATCAAGATATGAAACCGCTTGCACTTCACGAACTCTCTGCGTTTACAGAGCGATTCTCCTCATTTAAAGATGCAGAGTTTCGTTCTTTAAATGTCATCTCTCCCCTACAAATTCAAACAATATTTGCTGTTCAAGATAGTGCTAGAGCTTATGACTGGATAACAATAACATTAGAGTTTAATGGTGTTGTAGATGCAAAACTTTTACAAAACAGTCGTCTTAGTCTCCTAGATATGAGTGAAGGAGTAAATATCCTCAAAGATAAAAATTTATTTGCTTTTGGTATTGGAGAGTGCTATAATATATCAGCAATAAAGAGCTCAACTTGTTATATAATAGCAAGTAGTCTAAAATATGAAGAAGGTTTATTTTAAAAGGAATACAATGAGTTATGATGTTCGCGGAGAATTGTTAGGCTTTCCTGACACACAAAAAGTTACTATCGAAGAGATAGATTCTTTTTTTTTGCACCCTTAAAGACATAAACAATGAGCATATAACTTTTACAGTTGTAAATCCATATGCCCTCAGAGAGTACTCTTTTGATATTCCTGTGGATATTAAAATACTTTTAGAAATCACCCAAGAGTCTAAACTTAGTGTATATAATATTTTAATTATTCAAAACCCAATTGAAGATTCATATATAAATTTTCTAGCACCTATTATTGTAAATAACGACAATAAAAAGCTTGCACAAATTGTCCTTGAACCAAAAAAATATCCAGATTTTGGTATGATCGAATCTATAAAATCATTTCAGGAAGAAAAAATGAGAATAATATGCCCACACTGTCTTATGGTAAACAATGTACCAAAAAAAGAGACTTATAAAAAAGCAAACTGTGGAAAGTGTAAAAAATCACTTTTAGAAAATTTTCCAGTAGTGCTCAATGAAGCAAATTTTGATGAAGTAGTTGTCAATAGTGACCCACTTGTAATAGTTGACTTTTGGGCACCTTGGTGTGGTCCGTGTAGATCATTTGCACCTACATTTGAAAAAGTATCTAAAATTTTTCCACTAAAAGCTCTTTTTTGTAAGGTAAATACTGAAGATGAACAGAACTTAGGAGCTCGTATGGGAATTCGTAGCATACCTACTCTTATCATCTTTAAAAATGAAAAAGAGGTAAAACGCATAAGTGGTGCTTTAGATGAGCTTAGCCTAAAACAGTTAGTCGAGCAATATATAGACTAAGCTAAAAAGCTTTACTTTATGTATGAGCAGCAGTAGTCAGTTGGTGTTGTAACTTTAACATCAAAAGATGAGTTTGCTCCAACATTAAAAGTCTCTGGCACATTAAGTGTTTTCCACTCTTCGCCTGGAAGTTTTACAGCTATCTCTCCACTCATAATCTCCATAATTTCTGCTTCATTAGTTCCAAAAGTATATTCACCAGGAAGCATAATTCCTAAAGACTTAATACTCCCATCACTAAACTCTAATGTTCGGCTAGTTACATTACCATCATAGTAAATATTTGCAGCTTTTACTGCAGTTACATTTTCAAATTTTGACATATTTTTTCCTTTTTTTTATTTACAATATAATACCCTAAAATAGTGTACAAAACGGCTTGAGAGAGTAAAACAAACAACTCAAAACTGACCATACTAAAACTAGCACCCATCTGGTTTAACTTTAAAAAACCCATTATCGCTGGTGTTGATGGCGAGAGATAAGATAAGTAATGTATAAAACTTGGAATTGCTTCTAGCGGCCAAATAAATCCAACACTAAAAACTAAGGGTAGGGATGAGAAAAGAATTACCGGTGTTGCAATTTCACGGGATGAAAACAAAGAACCTAAAAATGTACCAAAACCCATAACAGCTAACACAAACACAAAAGAAAATGTAAGTAATTCTCCTCTGTCTGCAAAATGCATAATCTCAAAGAACTCATAAGAAAAACCAAAATAAAAGAGTATATGTACAAAAAAGATAGACCCAAAGATAAGATAACGGGCAAACAGCACCTGATATGTTTTAGCCTCAAGATAATGCAGATAAGTCCTGTTTTTAAGTCTTTCATTCACCCCTCCGCCAAGTATTCCCATACCTATAAGGAGTGTTTGCTGGAGTATAAGTATAAAAACTGCAGGAACTACATACTCTGTATAGCTATTGTTTTTTGTTAAAAAGATTTATGACATTTAGTTGAAAAAGCTGAGTAAGAAGTTTTTGCCCTCTCTAAGGGTACTTGAGATTTCAAAAGATTTGTTACTTTTATCTTTGCTGAGTATGTAAGAACTGACTTCATAGCTCCCTCTAAAACAGCTCCGTAGATAAGAAAATAGCTACTATCAGCTCCAATAGCTATGGTAGGACTTACTCCAAGTGCTACGTCGCGTTTAAAATGTGAGGAATGATAATGATTGCCTTAACATTTGTTGCTTCTAGTGCCTCTAGTGCATCCTTCTGACTCATATCCACTTGGACTACATCAACTTGTGGTGTCGCATTTAACTCATAAATGATTTGACGAGAAACATCACTTCTGTCTAGGTCAACAACACTAACACTCAAAGCACTAACACTCTCTTTGGCATAAGGTTGAGGATATAAAAAGGAGTAAAAAAGTACACCTCCGATTATTGTCAAAACTATAGCTATATCACTAAATATAAGCTTGGCTTCCCCTTGAAGCAGTTTTAAAAAACTCATCTACCTAACCTCTGCTTAAAGCGAAAATATACAGGAATAAAAAGCAGACTAAAAAGAGTAAGATAGAGTAGTTTATCAATCTCCATAAATGGATTTACTCCATAATTTGACTGCGAAATTTGAATCTCCATATAATATGAGATAGGAAGTAAATCTCTCCAAAAAAGAGCAAAAGAGTTCATACTACTTACAGGAAAAGTAACTCCTAAAAAGGCAAATGCAGGAGCAGTATAAACAGCCCCAAGACTTAAACTTCTAGCATAATCAAAACCTGTGACAAAAAAGAGTAAGGATACTGCTTGATATGCAACTACAGTAAAAAAAATAGCCAAGAGCATAAGCCCGTAAGAACCTTGAAATATCCAACCCTCAAACCCATAAATGTATATTAAAACTGCTACTCCTAATAATGTATAAACAAGAGTATACGGTAAAAGTTTTCCAACTATACTCATAAAGAGATGTTCTTTAGAGAAAAAACTCTCTTCACCTTTTGATTTAAAAAGTGTTCCAAAACTTACAAGAGTTCCAATAACAATAAATATCTGCCAAACAGCAGGAAGTAAAGCTGAAACAAGAAAGAAAAAGTAGTTTTTATAAGTATTAAAAAATGGGGTAACTTGTAAGTTAATTGGTACAGTTTTTGCCAAACTCTCTTCACTATTTTTTATCTCAATGAGATGCTTCACATATTCCACTTCGCCTGAAGCAGTAGTAACAACTTCAATCAAAGCGGCTTTTATCATTTTCCCAATAAGTACAAACTGCGTGTTTAACATCAGTGTAACTTTTGGTTGCAAGCCTAAGAGTGTATCTTTTTCAAACTTGTTTGGGATAACAAGAAGAGCATAAGCCTTAGTAGATTTCACTAAATTAATACCTGAAATAGTATCAAGTACTTTATACTTGATCTCTAGTGTTGGCGAAGCATTTATATTAAAAAGAAGCTTTTTAGATAAAGAACTCTTATCATTATCTACTACAACTACAGGAAGTTTTGTAGCAACACCACTATAAAAAATTCCTACAAGCAAAGCAAAACATAAAAGTGGTAAAAATATAAGAAGCGAGAGTTTATACCAAGAGCTTTTTATCTCTCTGAGTTCTTGTATAAATGCTGTGTTTAAAGCCTTTATCATCAACTTATAACTCTAACAAAACACTCATGCCAACTCTTAAGTCTTTTATAGCTTTAAGAGGACGAAGTTGAACTTCAAAACTTTTCATATCATAAGCCTTACCACTTTGTGTTGCTTTCCATGTAGCGAAATCTCCCATAACTGCAATGTAACTTACTTTAAACTCATAAGTTTCATCTCCAAGTGCTGGAATTTTTAGCCTAAAAATTTTTCCCTTTACAAAGTTTTTTAAGTAGTCTTCTCTCACGGCAAATTTTGCCCACGAGTTTTGTATGTCTATGATGCTTACAACTGGAAAACCACTAGGTACAAGTTCTCCTGAGTGGATAAGAACCTGACTAACTTCTCCTGCATGAAACGAATATGCAAGTGTCTCATCAATGTATGCCTTTACTTCATCAACCTTTGCTGCATAGACTCTCTCTTGTGCATCTGCGGCAACTTTTACTTCATAACGTGCTCCCTCTTTTGCCATTATAGCCATCTGTAGTGCTGCGTTTGAGGTGTATTTTGCAGCCTTGTATTTTGTATAGACTTCATCAGCGTTTTTGCTCAGACATTACACCCTCATCATACAGAGTTTGTATTCGTTTGTAGGTTGTATACATTAACTCCTCAGCAGCTTTTGCTTTTTCCACTCATCATGGGCAACTTGAATTTTCTCTTTTCTTGCTCCGTTGTTTGCCTGTGTTTTTTGTGCACTTGCTGCATCTTGTGCTGCTTTTGCTTGGGCTAGTTTTGCTTGTACTTCTGGCGAGCTAATGCTAAAGATGGTATCACCCACTTCAACTCCATCACCTTTACTAACAAACACTTCACTAATTCGACCAGAGAGTTTAGAAGATATATTATAGCTCTGTGCATCAACTTCCCCTTGAAGTATTATCTTTTTTGGCTCATATGCCATATAAAATGTATATGCAACCCATATAACAATTGCTATAACAAACACCAATACAATATAAATAGTTCTATTTTTCATTATTTAATCTCCTGTGAATGCTCTGCTATCTCAAAAAACATCTCTCTATCTCCAGATAAAATGCAGAGTTGAGATACTTTTTGTATAAAGTTATAAGCAGCATTAAGACGTTTTGTTTTAGCACCAATCAAAAACATCTGTGCATCTACAAGCTCTACAGAAGTTGATAAACCCTCTTTAAAAGCTATGTTTCTAAGTCTATAGTTTTCATGAGAAAGTTTCACTGATGAGTTTAAAGCATTAAACTCTTCATAGTCACTAAGCATCTCTTTGTATGTTTTTTCAACTAAAAGTTTTAACTCTTCTATGGCTTGTTTTTTCATATACCGAACTTTATCACTCAGTAACTCTGCAGCTTGAACATCTTCGCTTCTATCACTTCTTTGAAGTAGGTCAATTTTTACCATAACACCTGCAAACCAAGTTGGTAATGTTTGCATAAGAGGACTATCATCTCTATAAAGATTATAGTTACCGTACCCTACAACTTTTGGATGCCATGCAGCCTCTTTGAGTGCTACCATAGATTTACTCTGAGACTCTTTTGCATCTAAGATAGCTAATCCTGCATAATTATTTATTGTTTGGGATTTATAAAATTCTTCATCTTGCATAGTTTCATTTACAAAAAGTTTTGAGCTAGGCTTGTCACTGCGTTTACTCACACTTGCTAATGCTGAGAGTGCTATTTCAAACTTATGTTTTGCCTTAGTTGTCTCAATACGGGCACTATCGAGTTTAACCTCTGCGTTTAAAAGTTCTACTGTAGCTATTTGTCCTGATTTTTTTAATTTTTTTGCATTTTCATAATGGAGTTTAAGTGCTAGCTCTGCTTTTTGGCGTGTTTTATAAAGAGACTCACTCACAACGACACCATAGTAGTAACGAACAAGTTTTAAAAACTCTACATCTTTACCCATCTCTTCTTTTGCCTTAGCTTCATTTACCTGTGCTGCATAAATATCTTGTGCAGCATCTATCTTTCCACCAGTATAAAGAGGCCACAAAACTTGCAAGTCTGCTAAAAAAACATCCTGTTCACTTAGATTTATCTGTGTTGGAAAAGGAAGTGGGATTGGCAGGGATGCAAGTGCTAAAGATAGCTCTGCTGTATCTATGTTTACAGGTTCACTCAAATGTGTATAACTACCCACTATACTTACGGATGGCAGATACATACTTTTTGCTGAACTACTTTTAAGTTCTGCATATTTAAGTGTATTGAGTTTAGCTTTGAGCCCATCATTTTTAAGTTCTACACTTTGCCAAGCTTCATAAATGCTCATATCGGCTAAAAGTATAAAATTGACAAAAAAGTATTATTAAAGCTTTCAAATCATTTCCTAAAATTATTTACGAGATTATATCATTAAGGACTTAATACTTACGATTAAAAATATGCCCTCGAACTATTTTTCCATAGATAAGCTCAAAAAGATAAGAACAAAGTATAAAAGTAAAAAATATAATAACTGCTTTTTTATCATCTTCATAAGTATAAACTAACAATATAATTAGAGCTAAAAAACTAAGAATACAAGAGATAATGGTAATAGAAGCTCTTGCATTTATCTCTTTTCTAAGCTTATAAGCACTTACATTTACCACAAAAAATATAAGTAAAAAACTTGCACTCCCTATAATAGCAATAGCATTTAAGTCAATACTGTTTGCTAAAAATAGACTCAAACCTAAGGTAAAAAGTACACCCATAAAAGGTATGTCGCGTTTAGACCTTGTGAGAACTTTGGGTAGTTCTCCCTCAGTCGCGATTATATAACTTAGTCTTGCATTTCCATATATGGTGGCATTTATCGCTGAAAATGTTGCTAAAAGTGCTGCAAGTGCTACCATAGTAAAACCAAACTGACCTAGAGCTGGTTTTGCAGCGATAGCAAGTGCATAATCTTTTGCTTGAAGCAGTTGTGCTTCTGGTACAGTTCCAACCGTTATGATAGAGATAGCTACATATAAAAATATAACAAATATTACTGAGGTGTAAAAAGCACGAGGCAGATTTTTCTGGGGTTCTTTTATCTCCATAGAGGCATTTGCAATAAGCTCAAAACCCTCATAAGCTACAAAAATTATCATCCCTGCAACTACGATAGAAAAAGGGGATTCCCACTCTGATGGATTAAACCTCTCGAACATCAACATAAGAGGCTCCAGAAATAATAATAACAACTAGTAAAACTACTTTTATAACAACTATCAATGTTTCAGACCTGCTTACAAAAGAAGCACTTATAAGGTTTATAAGCGCTGGAAGTAAAATAGCAAAACTAATAAGTCCATGGTGTAAAAGAGAAGATTTTTCTGAAAAAAATGTTTCACCATAAGAAGCAAATGCCACTGCATAGAGCGATATTGTGACTAAATAGCTCAACCATAACATTAGATTTATAGAACCCGAGAGAAGATTGTGCCCAAATGCAGCATCTACAAATGCTACAGTCCCACCACTGTTTTGGTGTGTTACTGAGAGTTTTGCATAGGAGTAAGAGGTAAAAAGTGTTACCATTCCTGCAACTAAAAAGGCAAGAGTAGTTGCACCATGAGCTAAAGACACTGCCTCACCTAAAACAGCAAAAATTCCACCACCAACCATACCACCCACACCGATGGAGATAGCTCCTAGAAGACCTATGCTTCTGCGTTTACTCATTTTTTTACCTTTTTAAGTCTTACTCGTTGAGAGTGTGTAATAGCTACAGCCATGGCATCAGATATATCAAGAGGTTTTATCTCTTTTTTTTATATTGAGTAGACGTTTAACCATAAAGTTTACCTGCTCTTTAGAAGCTTTACCTTTACCTGTAAGTGCTTTTTTTACCTGAAGTGCTGTATATTCATTAAACTGCCCAAACTCTTGAAGGATATGAAGCATAATCGCTCCACGAAATTGTGCTAGTTTAATTGTTGTAGCAGGGTTATGTGCATAAAATATATCTTCCATTGCCACTTCATCTATAGTAAACTCTTTAAAAATTCTGCTCATTCCCTCAACCATCTGTGGTATTTGAAACTGCAAATCTTCCGCTTTCATCTTAATAAGTCCAGCCGTTAGCAAAGATATTTTAGAATTTTCTAGTTTTATGATGGCATAACCCATGTTTCTAGTACCTGGGTCAATTCCTAATATGTTCATTGAAATACTTTTGTTTTTAGTATAACAAAAAGCTACTTTACTTTAAATTGATAAAATTGACTTAACAATGTGAATAACTTTTCATTCACGTAGCTTTTAACCCGTATTTATGCTAATAAAGAGTAATATTCACTTATATATAAAATAATAGGGTTTAATGTGAATATTGGTCAAGAAATACTCGAATTACTTAAAGAAGAAGTCACTGAGAGCGAATACAATCGTTATATAAAACATCTTCAATATGATGTGAAGAAGTCAACACCTGAACTTGCCATTTTTTATGCACCAAATGCTCTTGTTCTTAACTGGATTAAAAATAAATATACTCAAAAGATAGCCCATCTCTTTGAAGTAAAGTCTCAAAATAAAGTAAGTGTAAAAATAGCCCTTAAAAATACAATTGATAAAAGAAAAAAAATTAAAGCTGTAGAGGTAAAACAGGGAAGTTCCCTTTTAAACCCATCACACTCTTTTTCAAACTTTATGGTTGGTGGATCTAACCAGTTTGCTTATGCCGCAGTAAAAAGTGTAAGTGAAAATGCAGGTAAAGTTTATAATCCTCTTTTTATTTATGGTGGAGTTGGTCTTGGTAAAACTCACTTAATGCAATCAGCTGGAAATGTTTTTCAAAATGAGGGAAAAATAGTAATATATACAACTGTTGAGCAGTTTTTAAACGACTTTACACGCAGTATACGCAACAACACAATGGAGCGTTTTCGTGAGAAGTATCGGACTTGTGATGTTTTACTTATAGATGATATTCAGTTTTTATCAAATAAAGAGGGTATTCAAGAAGAGTTTTTTCATACCTTTGAAGCACTTAAAGGTGATGGCAAACAGATTATATTTACCGCAGATAAACATCCAAAAAAAATAGGTGGACTAGAAGCAAGACTACAGAGTCGCTTTGAATGGGGTCTAGTTGCAGATATACAACCGCCAGAGTTGGAGACAAAGATTGCTATTATTGAAAAAAAATGTGAGATAAACAGAGTTGTACTCTCTAAAGACATTATCAATTATATAGCAACTGTAATAGACTCTAATGTTCGTGAAATAGAAGGAATACTCTCAAAACTACATGCCTACTCACAACTTATGCATGTAGATATAGACCTTGACTTTACAAAAAATGTACTCAAAGATCAAGTAGCAGAAAAGCGTGAAAATTTAACTATGGATAATATAACAAAAGTTGTAGCCAAAGACTTAAATATTAAACCGAGTGAAATTCGCTCTAAAGGTCGTAGTAAAAACATAGTCTATGCAAGAAGAATTACCATTTATATATGTCGTGAACTTACACAAAATACTATGCCTCAACTCGCTCAATACTTTGGTATGAAAGACCATACTGCTATAAGTCATACCATCAAAAAGATAAATGAATTAATCAAAGATGATGAAGATTTTAAAGTAAAAATAGATGAAATTAGTAATAAAATAACATCTAATTCATAAATATTGCAAAAACCTAAAAAAAGATATAATTATAAAAGTGAATAGACGTGAGTAAGCTTTAACCATGACTCATCACGTCTAAGTAAGTACCGTGTTATAGGGATTTGAATAGGTTTTTCACTTATTCACGCACACCTACTACTACTTACTAAAATTATATAAATATATAGGGAATTTAGATGATCATAACTATTGGTAAATCAGTATTAGAAAATATACTCATTCATTCAGCACCTTTCTTAGAAAAAAAAGATACTTCACAAATAACTTCTCATGTTTACTTAAATGCTTCAAATAACATCTTAACCATTAAAAGCTACAGACTATGAAATAGGTTTTGAGGTTACAACTGATAATGTAACAATTGAAAAAGAGGGTAGTATAACTGCTAATGGTAAAAAGTTTTTAGATATTGTTCGTATATTAAAAGATGGAAATATAAATTAGAAGTAAAAAATGATATTTTACATATAACTCAAGCACATTCAAATTTTAAACTGCCAACTTTCTCTTTTAATGAATTTCCTGAATTTCCATCTTATGAAGGTAAAGCACGAATATCTATAGAGTCACATACTCTCATAGAGTCACTAAAAAAGATTACTCCTGCTATAGATACTAATAATCCTAAATTTGAACTCAACGGAGCCTTAATAGATATACAAAAAGAGATATATAAACTTTGCATCAACAGATACTCGACGTTTAGCAGTAGTTAATGTAAATAACAATAGTGAAAGTGAACTTAGTATTATCATTCCTCAAAAAGCAATTATAGAGATTCAAAAACTTTTCTTTGATAATATAGAACTTTATTATGATGATACAAACCTTATAATTCACTCAGCACAGTATACTTTTTTTACAAAACTTATAAATGGTAAATTTCCTGAATATTCACGTATAATTCCAAAAGAGATAAAAACATCACTGCTACTTCCAAAAGCAGTTATGATAGACTCTATAAAACAAATTACTACAATTTCTACTGATTTAAAAATTACATTTTTAGGAGATGTTATTACATTTGAGAGTTTAAGTGATGATAATATCGAAGCAAAAACTGAAATTGGATTTTCTACAGGGTTTAGTGAAGCATTTTCTTTAGCAATAAACTCTCGTTATTTATTAGATTTTTTAGGATGTATAAATAATTCTGAGTTTACTATTGGACTTAATGAGGGTAACTTACCTTTTATTCTTAGTGATGATAACTTTAAAACTGTTGTTATGCCTATCGTTATCTAAAGGAGCTCTACATCTAATAGGCAGCTAGAGTTATAACTTACCAAGCGACAGCTTTACCATGCTCGTTTTCCAATTATAGTCTCACCTTCCCAAGTTGCAAAACCATTATTTAAGTCTGTAAGTGTTAACATAAAATAGTATTCAACTTGTTGTTTGCCATTACCCATATTTATATTACGTTGTAATATTTTTCCAGATAGAGACATATCAGGAGCAACAAGAGTTCCTTTTTTTGCAACACTTGAGTTTCTAAACTCATCATTTTCTCTTAGTTCTCTTGCTTTTATATTCATTTTATCTTCTGCACCACCAATCAGCAGTAGTTATATAAACCTTACCACTATTTAATAATTCAATACGAATTTTTTTAATAAGCTGATCGGTATCAATATGCTGCATAGTGTCATTTTTTATATCTGATATAGCAAGAATATATCTTCCACCACCTGGCTTAGTAAGTGAAGGTGAACGCAGCATTGATTGTGTAGCTTCGCTTGCTGCTTGTGCAAAATCTCTATAGTCAAGACCAATTACTTGATCACCTTTATCGTTATTTACATCTATTTTGCTTACCTTATCTGCACATCCACTAAGAAGTAATAGCGATAATACTGTTGTTGATAATAATTTTATTTTCATTTCATGTCCTTATTCACTTAAGTAAACTTGATAAGCTGTTGCTTTTGGAGATGGAGCTACAACATTTATTTTAAAGTTTGAATTTTTATGAGCTGGAAAATCTGCCCATTTAGAAGATAATGAAGGAATCAAAAAACCATCTTTATCCTGCCAATCAACACGGTACTTAAATAATTTATACTCATCAGTATCGTTTTTTGCATTAATCTGAATCTCTAAGAGACCATCATCACGAATACGCTCTTTAACATCTTGAATTTCTATATACTCTTCTACTTTATTATCTACTATTTTTACGAAAGATTTATCGGCACATCCGCTAAATAGTATTACAATAGAAAAAATAAAACTCATCATTAACTTCATCTAATCTCCTTTAAAATGGTATAACTTGTACCGATGCTTTTGCATTAGTAGTAGCAATTTTAACATAAATAAGTGTATGTTTTGTTTTAGGTAATTTTATATTTTTAATGAGTATATTATTTGGTGTTGTAAGTTTGATATTTGGATTTTTTGGTCTTTTAAAACGTGCAAGTTGAAACTCTTTTGGAAGTGTTGTCCAACTTCTTGTATCTGCATGTGTAGAGGTAATTTGATAAACCGTAGAAGCTACACTAACAAGAGCAGTTAAACCTGAGTTAGTATTATTAGCCTGTTCTCTAAGAGTATAAGTTATTGCAGCTTTTGTAGCAGTTGAGAGTATAGCTCTACGAACAATTCCATCATAACTTTTTTCAAATTCTGTTTGTATAACTCTATCCATACTTGATAAAAATTTTGTTTGTATTGTTTTGTTTGTATCATCACTTATAACTAAGTAGTTATAAGCTTTATATCGGGGTATAAGTTTAGGAAGGGCTACAGATATATAACTTAGTTTATTACTAAAAATCCAAATAGGAAAATCTATACGCCACTCTTTTAAAAGAGGTGCTTGTCCATTTTCAAAAATAAGCCAAACCGTTGGATCTTTTATCTCTTCTTCTAAGTCAATTTTTACATCTTTATTCTCTTGCATCATTCCAAATGCTTCTTTTAAAAGTGAATTTGCCTTTGAGTTTGAACCATCAGCTTTAGCAAAAAGTCCAGCTAGGTAAGTAGTTAGAGGATTTATAAAATTTGGATAAGGTTCATATGCATATAAAGA
>JAUZRZ010000030.1 GCA_030949945.1 Sulfurimonas sp.
ATGATATAACTCATCCATAAAAAGTACATCACCTTTGCGCACAAGTGACTCTATGAGTGCGATATTTGCATTAAAGCCACTCCCTAAAACTACCCCTGCTTCAAAAGAATTTGCCTCACAAAGTGCATCTTCGAGATCTTTATGTATCTGATGATAGCCATTTACCAGCATTGATGCTTTAGAGCTATGTGCTTCTAAGTTGCCGAGTATTTGAGTGAGTTTGTTGTAGTGAGTGATTTAACATGAGAGTCCAAGATAATCATTTGAAGCAAAATCCACAATCTAGTATCAACAACTTCTCTTGTTCTATATCTCTTTGATTTACGAAGTGCACTTAACTCTTTCTCGTAAAACATCATCCAATAACAACCTTATTTCGTCCTGTATCTTTTGCTCTATAGAGTGCCAAATCTGCACGTTTAAAAATTGTCTTAGCATCATCACCTTTTTCATATTGCACTATCCCAAAACTCATGGTTATAGGGGTTATGACTTTGTGTTCTTGTATAAGCATACGTTAACTTCTGCGTTAAGATGTACATGCCTTATCTTTTGTTGTATGAGGTAGAATTAAAACAAATTCCTCGCCACCTATTCTGCAAAAAATATCTACTTCACGAAGATGATGACTAATAAATGAGGTATATTCTTGAAGTACTCTATCGCCTATATCATGCCCGAGAGAATCATTTATTTTTTTAAAAAAGTCTATATCTAAGAGTACTAATGAAAAGTTATGTGGGTATCTCTGGGCTAGAGTAATATGTTCGTTTAAAATGTCGTCATAGTACTTTCTGTTACCAATATTTGTTAATTTATCCTTTATACTTAAAGAGACAAGTTTATGTTTTGTGCTCTCTTGTTCTGTTATATCTGAAAGTATAATGGCATAAATATTTTTCTTTTTATCTAAAAGAGAAGCGGATATAAGAAAATAGAGAGTTTCGCCATCTATTTTCATCTTTACCTTAAACTTCTCATCTTTACGATCTGCTATAGTCTCTAGCCATGATATATCATCTTTTGTTGGTGATAGATACCCTTTTTCTAGTTCAAAAAATTCCGATATACATTTGTGTGTTTTTGTAAAGTCTTCTAGATTTTTATAGTTTTTAAAATAATGAAAAAATGTTTTGTTAGCAGTAAGAATATATTTTAAGTTATAAACAACTACTATATTTGTTGAGTTGTCAATTATCTTTTTATAGTACACTTTTTGTTGTAAAGATTTTTGAGATAATAAATATGCTATTACAGCAGTTAGTATTATAAAAATAAGACACATTGTACCGTTAACTTCAAAAAGACTATCCATTCGACTACTCCATAAATGTTTTTAGAACTTCCACACTCAGACCCATCGCTGTTGACTCATACCCTCGTACATCTTTGATATAGGACTTACAAAAACCCTCAACCATACATGCACCAGCCTTTCCTCTCCACTCTCCACTCTCTAAGTATTTATCTAAAGCATCCTGATCAAATGCTTCAAATAAATAATCAGTTTGTGAAATATCGATTATCTTTTTAAATTTTGAGTGATAAATCATACATGTAATAATAGAAGTGACATTCGCACTTTGAGTCATTAAAATATCTCGTGCCATATCTACAGAACTCGCTTTGCGTAAAATTTTCCCTGTGAAGTCACAACTGTATCAGCAACAAGTAGAGGCATATCATCACAGCCAAAAGCTTTAATGTTTGCCTCATATTTTCCTAGTGTTGCTTGATAAACAAAGTTTTTAGGTGCAGATGCTATGATTTTTTCTTCATCAAAGTCAACACTCTCTTGCATAAATGCAATACCAGCATTTTGGAGTAACATTGAGCGAGTCTGTGAAGAAGAAGCGAGTCGTATCATCTAGTATGCATTCCTTAAAAATACACCCATGTAAATTGCTACAATTCCAAAAACAATGTTTAGAGGAACTAAATACTTTCCAATAAGACCGAGTTTTGATTTTGCACCTCTTGCATCACCTTTATCTAAAAGTTTATCTGCCCCACTTCTTAAAAATGCCATATAAGATAAATTCATAGCCATTAGCATCCAAATTCCCTCTTTTATATGTATTAAGTTGTAAAGAAACATTGCATTCTCATCTATTACATTACTATTAGCATCCACTGCTGCCTCACGAAAGCCAAGTCCCACTGCCATAATAACAGCTGTAATAATTAAAATAATCACAAAAGGAGTCACTATCACAAAAAGTCGTTTAAGGGCATGAGAAATTCTCTCTAACCGATTTAATGGTGACTCTATGTGCATAAATGAGTTGTGTGCTGCAAAACGCATAGCAATCATCCCACCAACCCAAACAACTGCTGAGATTACATGTAAAAAGACTATCTGTGTTCTATAATCTGCAAAAATTTCGTATATTAACTCTTTCATTAGTTTAGTTCCTCTTTAATATATTCTATGGCTTTTTCTTTCGCCTCTGGTAGTTTAGCAGGTAGTTTTCCACCAGCCTGTGCAAAGTCAGGACGACCGCCACCGCCACCACCTAAAATAGGTGCAATTTTTTTAATCCACTCTCCAGCTTTAGCATCTGCATTTTTTACTCCACAAGCGATAAGAACTTTCTCACCTTTAACTTGAAAAAGCATAGCACAGAGTTTCTCATTTTCATTTTTAAGAGCATCGATTTTTTCTTTAATATCTCCTGTTGGGTATTCCTCAACAACTACAGTTACACCATTTATATCACTTGAGACAAGATCAACTTTTGAGAGATTTTGTGCCTCTTTGAGTTCAGATTTGAGTTCATTTACTGATGCTTTTAGTCTCGTTATTCCTGCTATCAAATCAAGGTTTTTTACTTCAGTAGATGCTTTTTGAAGAAGTTCTCTTTGTTCTCTGAAGTACTTATAGGCTGCGTTTCCACAAACTGCTTCAATGCGACGAACACCAGCACTCACACCTGACTCTTTTGTTATGATAAATGAGCCAATATTTGCAGTGTTACTCACATGAACACCACCACAAAACTCAATACTTGCATCCGCAAAACTAACAACACGAACCTCATCGCCATATTTCTCACCAAACTGGCTTTTAGCACCTGACTTTTTAGCATCATCTATACCTAAAACTTCTGTTTTAGTAGGAATTTGACGCATTATTTCATTGTTTACACGAGTCTCTATCTCGGAAGAGTTCTGCTTGACTTAAAGGTTTTGGATGGGAGAAATCAAAACGCAGACGACTTGCATCATTTAGTGAGCCAGCTTGTGCGATATGATCTCCTAAGACATTAAAAAGAACAGCATGAAGAAGATGTGTAGCCGAATGGTGTTTTATGATTTCATTACGACTCATATCAACCTTTGCATCTACAATCGTGCCGACTTTTAGTTCCTTGCTAAGGGTAATCTCAGATAAAGAGAGACCAAAAAACTTCTTTGTATCTAGTACTTTTGCAAAACCCTCTAGCTCTCCCTTATCACCAACCTGTCCTCCACTCTGTGCATAAAAAGGAGTGATGTCTAAAAGCACCCAACCTCTCTCCCCTGCACCCAGACTCCCAACTCTTTTATACTCTGCGTTTAGTAGTGCTTGAACTTCTCCAGAGTGCTCAGTAAACTCATAGCCAACAAAACTATTTTCGCCAAACTCTTCTAAAAGTTCTTTAAAGTCACCATGTGTTGCCCCATCTCCGGAACCTTTCCAAGCTGCTTTTGCACGACTACGCTGCTCCTGCATCAATGCTTCAAACTTCTTGCTATCAAGTTTAAGATTTTTCTCTTTTAACATATCTTCTGTAAGGTCAAGCGGAAAACCAAAAGTATCATAAAGTTTAAATGCAACCTCACCGCTAAAAGTCTCTTTAGTATTTTTAAGCTCTTCTTCAAAAAGTGCAATTCCAGACTCAATAGTCTTAAAAAATCTCGCCTCTTCAAGCTCTATCTGCTCTTTAACAGCCTCTTTTTTTGCACTCAAGTAGTCATATTCTGAACCCATAATAGCCACAAGTGTATCTACAATTTTAAACATAAAAGGAGCGCGAAGCCCGAGTAAGTAACCATGACGCACAGCACGACGGAGAATACGACGCAGTACATAACCACGCCCCTCATTTGAGAAGTTTGTACCTTGACTTAGTAAGAATACTGCAGTTCTTATGTGATCTGCTATCACGCGATAAGAAGCACCTGAAGAGTAAACATATTTTTTACCCACAAGTTGCTCGACCTGCTCTATCATCGGCATAAAAAGTGAAGAGTCATAGTTAGAAGTTTTACCCTCTTTGATAGCCACAACTCTCTCTAAACCCATACCTGTATCAATAGAAGGTTTTGCAAGTGGGATTTTTTCGCCACCCTTCTCTTTTACCTCATACTGCATGAAAACGAGGTTCCAGATTTCTAAAAATCTATCTCCCTCTCCACCCATTTTATCTTCAGGACCATGAAATTTCTCAGCCCCTTGATCATAAAAAATCTCAGAACATGGACCACATGGACCAGTGTCCCCCATAGACCAAAAGTTATCTGCATCTCCTAAACGCATGATTCTGTCCGCATCTATATGCTTTTTCCAAATCTCTTCGGCTTCATCATCGCTCTCATGTACCGTAACCCATAACTTATCTATGTCGAGTTTTAAAACCTCGGTGAGAAACTCCCAAGCAAAACTAATAGCATCTTCTTTGAAGTAATCCCCAAAAGAGAAGTTACCAAGCATCTCAAAGAAAGTATGATGTCGTGCAGTATGCCCTACATTTTCAAGGTCATTATGTTTTCCACCCGCACGAATACAGGTCTGAGCTGATGTCGCACGAGGATTAGCAGGTGTTGGGATTTCACCTGTAAAAATCGACTTAAAGGGAACCATCCCCGCATTGTTAAAAAGAAGTGTTGCATCATCTGGCACCAATGGACCTGAAGCAACACGATTATGTTGTTTGGATTCGAAAAATTTTAGATACTCTTCTTTGATATT
>JAUZRZ010000031.1 GCA_030949945.1 Sulfurimonas sp.
TTACTCTCTTTTTATTTTACTTTTTTTATCTACTGGATATTTATCTCTCATAAACTACTTATTAAGTTTTTTATGTTTTGTGTTAGCACTCTTATTTTACTGTTTTTTGCTAGATTCATTTTACATTACCTTTCTATTTGCTGTCAATTCTTTAGCAAAATCACAAATATCTTCATCAAAATACAGTAATAGTTCAAAAATATCATCTTCTATATTTTTGTATTCTAACTTATTAATAATTGGCTCATAATGAAATACTCTATTTCTAAACTTTCTTATATGATTTAATTTTTTATCTAATATTCTTCGATTTATTAATGCTTGGTTTTTACTCGGAATATTTGGAAAAATATTTTTAATATCTTTTATTCTCATCAGGTTTGTATATGACTTTCTAAAAAGTGAAGTCCAAAAACCAAAAGGGAGTTCTGCAATTATTTTATCGTAGGTAACAATCTCTTTTCTTTGTAAAATTTTCTTTTTTGCTTCAACAATTTTATATTTTTGTGTCATTATGTAAAATATCATTTTCAAGCCAACCATCTGAAATTTTATTTATAAAATAGTGATTTATTGAGTTCCTTAAACTGATTTCAAAATAGAAAGTAAAATATAATGTTTTTCGGACTGATAAAGATTCTGCTTATACTCTGGAAATTACTATAATTTTGAAGTCTTATACTAGTAATAAATTCTAAGCTTAACATCATCTCTCACTTGACTTTTCCTTTTTATTTTTATATAATTTTAGCACGACATCCAGTAAGTCTTTATCCTTTTGAGGGTAAAGCTTGGATTTTTATCATACTTCTAAAACCCCATCAATTTTTTTCATAGTCTCATCAGTTTTGACAAGTGCATTTATAATTTTATTGTAATGTTTTAGGTCAGTTCGGCTTAGTTCTCTTCCTACTCTGTCTTTTAGCCATTTTTGGGCTGGTTGGTAGCCTCCTATGAAGAACTCCCATGCTACAAGTGGGTATGTTTATGATGGATATATTTTCATTTATGCTTAGTGTTACAATGCCATCGTCTATTGTAAAAGTCTTTTTTATTTAGTTTGTTTGTGATGAGCATATTGCCATCGCCATTTATGCCTATGACTCTATCGTTTAGGCTTTCATCTTCTAGTAGGTGCAAGGCTCGCAAATTGCCACCAAACGCCACGAGTTGCCAAAATGTTTTTTCATTCGGATAGGGAACTCTTGGGAAGTCTATCTTTAAAAACTCTTTGTATGTTTTTCTATAGTTTGGAGAGTGTAAAACTGCATAGATATAGTCTAAGATGTCTATAGGTGCAAATGTAGTTTTATCATTAAGTATTTTTCATTTACATATTTTAGATTTAATTTTCTTCTATCTCTTTTACTATTGCTAGGTTTAGGTTTGGTGTTCTTTTTGGTTTCTAGTGAATTTTCATTAGGGTATAAATATAATGGAAAATGATTTGAGTTAGCATTTGCAGTTTCAAGAATATGTAAATCACTCAGATTTGTGTGATAAAAGCATGAGATATATGATTGGTTTTTATTTGTCTGTTTGTAATTAAACAATAATTATTAAGCTTTCAATAACATGCTTGAAAACTTTATATCTTGGACTTTCGAGGAAGCCTTTAGTTTTACCTGTATAATAAGTATACCTTGTATCGAAAGGTCTATATGTTATTTTTTTTATAAATTTTTCTGTAATTGGTGATGAATTAATATCTTTTTGAGCGAGGTTAATTTTCCAGTCTCTCGAATCAGCAGGTAATTTAAAAAATAATCTTGCCTCTTCTACTTCTTTTAAAGAAAAACTCTTCACTCTATTTAATAATTTTTCATCATTGAAATCTATCGTAAATGAATCTCTAGCAGTTTTAATACCCATTGAAAAATTTATAAATAATTCATTGAGTTTAAAACCTTTATTATAACTTTTTTTCTGCACTAAAATCTTTATGAACAAAAAAATAATTTGGTTCTTTATATTTTAATTGATTCCATTCAATAGATTTCAAATTATTTTTACTTAAAAAATCATATTTAAAATCTCTTTTTCCATATAAATCACAATGATACACATCAGCTAATTTTTTACTATTTACTTTTTTCTTTACAAATATATTTATACTAACACCCTGCATAATGTCAAATACATTTTCATCTTTTGAACCATCTATACAAACTTCTTTTTTCTTAGAATTCCCATGTAAATCAAGTATATAAATCTTATCAAAACACTCTAAAGAAGTGACTTCCTCATTTGCCGATGAATAATACCATCTATGAAAGAGTTATTTGAGATATAAGCTAAAATTCCCTCCCATTTTTTTCTATATAGCGCTGTCCATATCTTATAAATTTTATATAATCATCTGAAAGAGGTTGTATATTTTTTTCATTTAAATCTTTTGTAGTCTTTTAGTAGATTGTATATCCATTCACCTTTATTACTGCTACTAACAGCATAAGGTGGATTCCCCATCACAACCATAACAGGTGTCTCTTTTTATCCTATCTGCTTCTTTGGACTCATTTGCTAAGAATGAAGAGAAAAGACTACCTGTATGCTCATGGTGCTCTTCTAAAGAGTTTGTTAAAAATATATTAAATCTTTTTTGTTGCTTTTCATCCGTAGGCTTGTAGCCTGTTTCCATCAAAAGCAAATCTAACTTTAGATGAGCCATCGCATAAGAAGCCATTAGTAACTCAAAGCCATTGAGTCTAGGTATTAAATCTTTTTCTACATAAAGAACTCCAGTTACCAAAAAGTCTTTTTTGATGAACTTTATGGTTTCTGCCAAAAATGTTCCAGTTCCTGTGGCTGGATCTAATATCTGTACTCTTATGAGTCTCTATCTCTTTTTGCCTTTGAACGCCACCTTTTGTAAATCCTGCGTCTTTGTCATCTACTTTGATTTTGATTTTACTATCATCTGTTAAGCCATCTTCTAAACCAAACTCATCTTTGAGGACTTCATCACAAGCTCTTACTATGAAATTTACAACGGACTCTGGCGTGTACCAAACACCTCTTGCTTTTCTTAGTTTTGGATTGTACTCGCCTAAAAATGTTTCATAAAAGTGTATGATGGGGTCATTCATACCTGACTTTTCTCCATAGTCCACAAAAAGTTTTTCCCTATGTTTGGTCGCCAAAAATATTCTCTGCCAAAGGAGAGTCTATAATCCATATAAGCCTGTCATCACAATCAGCCCCACCGATATAGTTAAAAAGCCACACTCGTAAGAAAATGGGTTTGATTTAGGGATTAGTATTGGGCTTCTGCATCGACTAAAATCTTGTAGAGTTTTTATCATGAAGACGAGCAGTAAAGAGACCATAAGCGAATAGTTTGAGCATAAATATTCTGCAAAAACTACTCGGTGTTATGTCGTGAATAAGATTTATCTTAAAGACTTCCATCTCATTTTTGAGAGAGTTATTTTCATCACTCTCTTCACTCATAAAATCGCTTTTTCTATAATATCTTCAAGAAGCTCGTGCTTCTTCCTGCCACAAGCTCTGGGCTAGTTTACTCGGGCTTGTAATAGCTCTGTGATACAAAGCGCAGTAAAATTTAAGATGCTATTTGAAAAAGTAGAGAAGTTTCTTCAAGTGGAATGGGATTTGATTATCTTCGAGTTTAGCTATCTGTATTTTTTGGATTAAAACACCATTTTTATAAAACAAAAAATCCAAATAATCTGTAATTATTAAGTTGTCTAAAGCATTCTTATATCTATCAAACTGCTCTTTATTCTCTTTTTTACCAACTAAATCTTTGCCACCAATATCTTTGGCTTCAATGTACCCTACAGGTATCTCTTTTCTTGTGATACTATAATCAGGAGCACCTACATTTCGTATTCTCGCAGGTTCATTTGTGACTATGATGTCACTGTCATTTATGATGTCATTTAAAAGGGTTTCAAGATGTCCTCTACACCATGCTCTCTGCATTACCAGTTTGAAATAGTCTATCTAGCTTGTTTAAATAAGTGTGGATAACTTGAGTATGCATATAATCTCTTTAATTTATGATTGTGGCGTATTTTATCTTTATTTAGCGTGAATTCTTTTGCCTCTATTTGACACTTATTGGAATCCCATCCAACACAAGCCACTAAAAATTTAGCAAAAAAAAAGGGTAACTAGAAAATCTAGTTACCCTTTACTTTCCAACAGCTATGATAATCAGTCACAGCTAAAGGAGCTACCTTGTTACAGGTAAAACAATATCATAAAAAAACTAATTACTAGTTAGTATCTTGATTAACTATTTTACTTGCACCAATCCATGGCATCATCTCACGAAGTTGATTACCAGTTTTTGTGATAAGCTTCTCTTTGTCATTTGTACGCTCAGCATTCATACGAGGATATCCTGCTTGACCTTCTAGGATGAAGTCTTTTGCAAATCTACCATCTTGAATTTCTTTAAGGATTTCTTTCATTGCAGCTTTTGATTCAGCGTTTATAACACGTTTACCTGAAACATAGTCACCATACTCAGCAGTGTTTGAAATTGAGTATCTCATATCAGCGATACCACCCTCAAACATTAAGTCAACGATTAGTTTAAGTTCGTGAAGACACTCAAAGTATGCAAGTTCTGGAGCATAACCAGCTTCAGTTAATGTCTGAAATCCAGCTTGAACTAAAGATGTAACACCACCACAAAGAACAGCTTGCTCTCCGAAAAGGTCTGTTTCTGTTTCATCTTTGAAAGTTGTCTCGATGATAGCAGTACGACCACCACCAATTGCAGATGCATAAGAAAGAGCTAACTCTTTAGTGTTCTCCTGAAGGATTTTGACCAACAGCGATAAGGTCAGGAATACCACCACCACGAACAAACTCAGAACGTACTGTATGACCTGGAGCTTTTGGAGCAATCATAGTAACATTGATATTTGCAGCAGGTTTCACACGACCATAGTGAATGTTAAAACCGTGACCAAATGCAATAGTAGCACCATCTTTAAGGTTTGGAGCTATTTCGCTCTTGTGTAAATCTCAGCTTGATTTTCATCTGGTAAGAAGAATCATAACGACATCAGATTTTGCAGTAGCTTCAGCGATAGTTAAGAACTTCAAAACCTTTTGCCTCAGCTTTAGCCCATGAAGAACCACCTTTACGAAGACCAACACATACTTCAACACCCTGAATCTCTTAAGTTTTCTGCGTGTGCATGCCCTTGAGAACCAAAACCAATCATTGCAACTTTTTTGCTCTTAATTAAGTCTAAACTAGTGTCTTTGTCATAATATACATTTAATGCCATTTCATTTCCTTGAGTGTGTCTATTAAGATAATAATCTTAAAATTTTGTCGCATTATACTCAAACTTTAGTAAAACTTTTATTATTTTTTGCTTATATTTTTAACTCACTCTACATATTTAACCTATTACTCTGTATAATACAAAAAAATAACCCTTAAACCCAAATTACACAATAGGTGGAACAGTTTTCTAAATGTCATTACATAAACAACAAATCACTATAGAGCATAAATATAGAGGTAGTGTCACTCTACCTGACAACACAGAAGCAAAGAATGTTTTTTTTCGTACAAAACAAGCTTATGCAAATCATGAAAAGATGAGTGTCAAATATCCTTTTTACAAAAGCGAAACTAGCAAAACTACAACGATATCAAAAAGGCTCTTCTGAAGTAGAGTTAGAAAACATTGAGCTATACATTGAGATGGGAGACATTTTAGGCTTCAGTACAGATGATGCTCTAAAACTAAAAAACAGTATACTGTTTACAAATGATAGTGCACATACAAGTTTTAACATCACAAAACGACTCAAACTCATTAATAAAAAGAACAAGAGTAAAACTAATAAAAATTATCTTTTTTGGGATATAGAAAATTTTTCGAGTATCTCTTCTATTTTTAATGACATTATCGATAAGTATGAGATTGCAGATGAGTTTATTTATATGGCTGCAAACCCTGATTCACTTTATCTCAAACGTGCTGAGTGGGAAGCAAATCTTTATGACTATGGAAAAACACTCTACTCTTTTAATTTTATAAAATGTGACCATGGAAAAGATGTGGCTGATGATGTACTTTTAGGAGAGTTTATGAATGCGAAAATTACTAATGCTAATGTATTTATACTTACATTTGATCGTGAACTTAAAAGAACGTTTTACAGATGCAACTGATGAGAGTAATAATCTTTTTATAATGGGAAAATAAAGTTCTCAACTATTTTAGCCTCTGGTTTTCCGAGGTAGTACCCTTGTGCATAGTCTATACCTAACTCTTTTATAACTTTATAGACTGCTTCGTTATGCACAAACTCTGCAACAACTTTTTTATCAAGTTTTCTAGCAAATATAATAATAGTCTCAACAACAAGTCGAGCATTTTTATCTGTATCTATATTTTTTATCAAGCTACCATCAATTTTCATAATATCTGAACGCATTTTTGTCATATGCTCAAAATTTGCAAACCCAGAACCAAAATCATCAATAGCAATAGATGAACCTACGCTATAAACATCTTCTATAAAATTATTTACGAGTATTGCATTGTCATTCTCTTGTGTTTCTAGTATCTCTATAGTTAACTGTGATGCAATATCATACTCTTTTATTTTATCAAAAATAAATCTTCTCATTTTTTCACTTATAATATCACTAAAAGAGAGGTTTATGGTAAAATTTAAGCCCTTACTTTTAAAGTACGAAAAAGATTTTTCAAGCATTGTTTCAGTAATCAAAGGATAAAGTTTAATTTTTCTACTTACTTCTAAAAATGCAAATGGTGAAAGCAGCTTTCCTGCGTTATCATCAAGTAAACGCACTAAACATTCATATTTCTCAACTTTACCTGTTTTCATATCTACAATAGGCTGAAAATGAGGAAATATTCTATCACTCGCAATCGCATATTTTATCGTATTTGCCATGTTGATATTTGACTCATACTGCTTAGCAAGTTTAAGGTCTTCGTTAAAGATTAAAGATACTTGACCTACTCGTTTTGCTTGTTTTAGTGTCATATCCGCATTTATTAAACCTGTATTTTTATCATTTATAAGGGCTACCGCTATCGTTACAGAGACATGTGCAAAATGCCCATTTGCCACCAAAAACTCTTCAGACTCAACTGCATTAATACAACTGTTTATTTTGTCTTGAATTGCCTGCTCATTTTTGTCTATATACATAATCATTGCAAACTCATCAGAAGGAAGTTTAAAAAGCTCAGCATCCTCTTCCTTGCTTAACATTTTCAAGGTAAATGCTAGTTTTTTTAGCACCTGATCTCCTATTTCATGTCCATAAAAATCATTTATCATAGTAAAATCATCAATATTAACTAGCATAATCATTTTCCCTACACTTGTGATTAGCTTTTTTATCAAACTAAGTCTATTTGGCAGACCTGTTAAGCTATCATAATATGCTTGTTTATAGATATAATCTGCACTCTCTTGGATTCTCTTCTCTAGGCTATAGTTTAACTCTTCAAGTTCTCTTGAAACAGTATTTGCAAGGTGTGCTACAGCATGATGTGCATCAACAGTGAACTCACGGCGAAGTAACTTTTCTCTATAATCTACCAAAGATAGCGGATGTTTTTTCTCACTCAAGATTAACATTGTCATCGTTTCATTAAGAAGTTGATTCGATTTGTTTTCATGATAGAACTCACCATAAGTAAAAAATCCAGAAACTTCACCAATATTGGAAAGTATTTCAAGCTCATCAACTATATACTCTTTCATAAAACGCCGTCTTGCCATACAGGAGTAAACAAAAACAGCCTCTGGTGTATACTCGATAGCACTCAATATTTTTCTTGTTCTATAGTTACTGTTTTTAAGAATCTCTTCTATATCTCCTACACCAAAACGAACTCTAGTTCCCTCTTTTAAATTACCTGCAAAAGTTAATGACCCATCATCATGTTTAAGAAGCACTGCCCTTCCAACAAGTATGCCATTATTTTCAAATATTAGAGGGAATTCAATACCCACTTGAGGAAGTTTTTCCGCCACCTTATGACCCATATATTTTGCATATATATCTACTGCACTCATTCCATCTATCTCATAGACACGATTGCCAATTGCTTTTGTTACAAGAAGCTCTTTTCCAAGGGGTAGCCAGTCAAAGGAGTTGTTCGTTGAAACACTTAAGACATCTCCACTTAAAGAGACTCCAACTGTACCATTATTCGTTATCTTATTTTTAGTAAAGACATACGTATTTTTAAGCTCTCCATTATCCCCTGCTAATCCTCCAGAGAGAACTACATCTGAAGAGACACTACTAATACCCTTAACATACTCTTCACCATTTGTATTTAAACCATCTGTAAAACTTATAAGGAGTTTTGTATCTTCACTTATAAGCTTTTTGGCAATCCTTTTTCCTGTCTTATAACTTGAATTAAAAACATTATCATGTTCTTCTAATATGGCTTGTAGTTTCGTTTGCTCAAATATTGTGAAAGTAACTATGTTTTTTTTATCTGTATAAACTTGTGAACCATGAATAATACCATCTGTAGTACTACCAATCAGTACACTATTTGGAAATTTTTCTAAGAAGTAGTGTTGTATATTTTTCAACTCTTCAAAGTCTGTAGTTGCACAAAAAATTTGTATAAGTGTTTGTGGTGTATCTACAACTACACCATTTAACTTCTCAAGAACTTCTTTGGGTAAAATAAAATCAAAAGTTATATTCTGCATTTTTTATTTTATCACATATATTTTAAAAACAGTAATATTAGATAAAAAAATGCAAATAAAATGATTTGGTGTGACAAATATATAATAAAAGAGTGTCGCCCTAATAGAGCTAAAGAACTGTTTATTAGATTTTTCCTATTAAGTATTTCAAGATTTAAAAATATCTCTTGTAGCTTGTAATATCCTGCTGCTAATCCAAGTAAATAGACCCCAAACCAAGGTACTAAACTTACTAAGTCTTGTGTATAAGCGATGGGTAAATGGAGGGGTTTTTGTAAAAGAGTATAGAGCCAATGCATATTTATCCATGACATCTTATAGCCTAAAATAATAAAGGCTCCTGTCAATAAAGAGAGTTTTGGAAAATTTAAAAAAGGTAATCCTAGAATTGTAATTGCTAGAAAAAAGTGTAGTATTCCAAAGTAAATCCATGAATTAGGAAACTGTGTATAACTTCCTATACTAACAACTAAAGAAGCAAGAGTTAAAAGAAGTACTCTCTTCCTCAGTTTCTTTATATCTATACCCTTTGCATGTGTTAGCTGAGCACTAATTCCTGCTGAGAGGATGAACATAGTGACTATTGTGTAGCGAAAATATTTCCATCCCTCACCATGTCTTAAATCAAAATCAGCATAACCGAAATTTTTCAAATCAAAACAGAAATGAAAAATGACCATCAGGACAATAGCCACACCCCGAAATATATCTAAACCTTGAAGTCTCATTTTTTTTGTTTTAACTTATAGAGATACCGTTGGAGGATTATCATAGCCGAGATAGAGTCAATTCTTCCATCTCTTATGTACTTTATCTCGCCCTTCATAAGGTTCTGCGCCTCTAAGGAACTTCCTGCCTCATCTTGATAAAAAACTTCACCCTCAAAATCCACAAGATTCATAAAATGTGCAATCCGTCTTCGCATCTCATCTTCACTACTACCACCAAGAGGAATACCAATAATCACAGTCTCAATTTCCCACTCTTTTATGGCTTTTTCACTTCTTCAGATGCTTGGTTACGATTTTTCTTATGATGGCTGGTAGGGGTGTTACCAAATCTTTATGAGCAGAGTAAGCAAGCCCTATGCGCTTGAGTCCAAGGTCAATAGCAATATATTTCATTTTATTTCCCTAAACAAAAAGAGCCAAACATCTTGTCAAGCATCTCATCATTTTCAAAAGGTCTTGTTATGCTTGCCATCTCTTTGACAGCTTCATTTAGATGAAAAGAAAATATCTCTAGTTCTTGATCTTCTAGTGGTAAAAATGACTCTTGTATATTTTTCATAGTCTCCTCAACTGCTGAGATTTGACGACTTGAGATAAGCATAATCTCATCACTACCATTACTTCTATCCATTATCTCTTCTAAAACTGCCACTAAACTACTAACATCATCTTTGGAGTTAAGCTCTAAGTCGAATTCGAGTGAAGGAAATAAGAATTTTTCTTCTAAATCTTTTTTGTTTTTTACAATTATGGTTTGTTTAGAATTTTCTACACTCTTTAAAAGTTTTACTATATTTTTATCTTCATCATCAGCTTCTCTTGAGTTATCAAACAAAGCAACTACAATATCACTCTGCTCAACTGCTTCTAAACTTCTCTCTATCCCGATTTTTTCTATCTCATTATCTGCTTCACGAATTCCTGCTGTATCTACCATACGAATAAGGTGTGTTCCAATTTTCACCTGCTCTTCGATAGTATCTCTAGTAGTTCCTGCAATGTCACTGACAATTGCTCTATTAAAATTTAGTAGTGCATTTAAGAGTGAAGATTTTCCTACATTAGGTTTACCAATGATTGCTACACGAAAACCTTGCATAAGGCCCTCTCGTGATTTTGAAGCTTGCAAGGTTTTATTTAGTAGAATGTAGAGTTCATCTAGTTTTGATTTTATCTGCTCTACTAAGTCAGGAGGCAAATCCTCTTCAGCATAGTCAATAGTAACCTCACTAAATGCTAAAATATGAATAATTTCATCTCGAACATCTTCTATAAAGTGTTTAAGTGAACCTTTCATTTGTGCAGCTAAAATTTTTGCGAGCATCCTCGCTTTTAGCTTCTATAAGTTGTGCGATAGCTTCTGCTTCACTTAAATCAATACGACCATTAAAAAAGCACGTTTGGAAAATTCTCCAGGTGTTGGCGAGTCTTGCTCCTGCGTTTAGTGTGGCTTTTAGTATACTTTGAGCCACTATAAAGCCACCATGACACTGAATCTCAACTACATGTTCTGCTGTAAAAGAGTGTGGGGCTTTAAAGTAAATAACTATTGCTTCATCTATAAGTGTGCCACTACTATCAAATATAGTTGAGAGTGTTGCATATCTAGGCTGGATTTCTTTTTTTTGTGTAAGTTTTTTTGCTATATCTAAAGCATCATCCCCGCTAATACGGATGATTGCAATAGAGGCGATACCATTAGCAGTTGCAATGGCACTAATTGTATCTGAGTTCATTTTAGTTATTATAGTCGTTAATAATTATATATTTAAGTCCATCACGAGTCGAACGGATGACTACATATTTTTGAGGATATTTAGCTCGAAGTTCTTTAAGTGCTATTTGAACTAAAACACCATCAAGAATTTTCGTTTGTGCTCTACCGTCTCTGTCTATATTCTCACATACATTTACAAGATACCGCCCAATGGACTCTTCTTGATTTTGTAAAAACTCTGCTATCTCTAAACGTAGCTGTACATCATATGTAGAGTTTATCCAGTTAAAAATCATATAAGAGAGTGCTTTATATCTATAACCCTCTTTACCTATAAGTAGTGCAGCATCATCACCTTTAAATTCGACTAAAAGAGTTTCACTGTCATATTGACTTACTTCAATAGTCTCTATAGCAAAACAAGTGAGTTTAAAAAGTTCATTGATTTTACTCTGTACTTCTTCTATAATTGGGGCTAAGTTTGCACTTGTTTGAAGTTGCACTCCTACATCATTTTGGAAATCATCTTTTTCATCATACTCATCATCATAATCTGCAGTATAATTAAGACCATCTACTAAGTCATCATCTTCATCATCTTGATCACTGACAAATGATGCTGGCATTATGAGTATCATTTAAAACTTTTTGTACTTTCTCTTTTTTTACAGGTTTTTCTTTATATATTTTCTCGTTTTGTACTTTTTCTTTTAGAGGTTTTTGAAAATTAGAAGGTTTTTTGATTTCACTCTTTTTAGGAGTTTCTTCTTTTTTTATCTTTTGGGGCTCTTTTTTCTCTTGTTCATCTAAACGAATTGCTACAATTATGGCACTCTTTTTAAATAGTCCCAAGAAACCTTTACTTGGAACCTGCACAACTTCTATTTTAAGTTGTGTGATAGAACACTCTAGTTGGTCTGCTGCATTTTTATATGCTATTTCTAATGTACTTGCTTCAATTTTCAACATAACTATTTCTCTACTTTAGCTGCTTTGATTGCATCTTTTGCATTTTTAAATTGCTGATTTACAATAAACTGTTGTAGGATTGAAAAGAGGTTATTTACAAACCAGTATAGAACTAAACCTGAAGGAAAAGTTACAAAGAAAAATGTAAAGATTACAGGTAACCATTTCATTACTTTCTCTTGCATAGGGTCTGTAAAATTATTTGGTGTCATGCGCTGTTGAAGGAACATTGATGCTCCCATCAGAATTGGCAGCATGTAGTAAGGATCCATACGAGAGAGATCATTTATCCATAAAATCCATGGAGCACCTTGAAGCTCAACCGCATTAAGGAGTACACGATAAATCGCAAAAAATACAGGAATTTGCATAAGCATAGGAAGACATCCACCCAGTGGGTTCGCGCCATTCTTTTTATACATATCCATAGTTGCTTGGTTTAAACGCTGTGGATCACCTTTATACTTCTCTTTTAAATCTTTGATTTTAGGTGCAAGGTCTTTCATCTTTTGCATTGAGACCATACCCTTGTATGTTAAAGGATAAAGTACAAATCTAATAATAGCTGTAAGTGCAATAATTGCCCAACCCCAGTTTCCAAAAATACCATGTAACCATGAAAGAAGTGCGAAGAGTGGTTTGGCTGCAAATGTAAACCAACCATACTCTATGGCATTCGTAAGTACAGGGTTAATTGACTTCGAGTGTTTTATAGTTCTTTTGACCTATGTATCCGCTAAAGTTTATGTTTTGCATCCCATCAAAATATACTACAGGGTTATCTTCTAAGTCTCTTTCAACAAAAACAGTTCTATCTTTACCTAGTTCGTACATAATAGTCGCTGTGTATTGATCAAACGCAGAGATAAGTTCTACACCTGAAAAGGACTTACGACCCTCAGCATCTCCATCTTCTATAATTGTTACAATTTCATCATCGGTATAAACCATAGCACCTACGACTGTCATCATTTGCTCTTCTTCGTTTACACGAGGACGTTGACCTAAGTAAACATAATAGCGTTTATCTTGACTTAAAGAAATTGCCACATCATAATGCCCATCTTCAAAAAAAGTTATCTTTTTATTTACTGTGAGTGATGAGAGTTTTTGTGTTAATGTTACACTTTTAGCACTCCCATCAAGATTGAGTTCATCTACACTAGCAGTATAAGCCACTTTTATAGCCTCTTTATTTAACTCTTCATCCATAAATCTAATATACAGAGGTTTCGTGCCATTAGTAGGGATAAGCTGTGCATGTCTATCTTCTTTATCTCTAAACTTCTCTTGGAGTAACTCTTTAGAAGAGATTCGCCCTAGTGTATCTATTTTAAGTATAAAGTTTTTACTTGTAACAGTTACAAGGTTACTAGAACTACTCTTTTGTGACTCTGAAATAATATGTCCAGCTTCTGCTTCTACATTTACTGATTCGCTCTGCTGAGCTATATTACTTTTAACTGCTGTTTTAACTTTAGTATCTTCTACTACTGGTTCTACTGGTGGAAAGATTGCTGTATACGCTACGAAAAAAATTACTGATAATAGTACAGCTACTATTAATCTCTGGTTTGGTGACATTTTGTCTAACACAAATTACCCTTTATATGAAAAATTTTTTATTATGTAATAGTGGTTCTTTTTATCTGGAACCAACCAATACTTTATAGTACCTACTTCTAACTTAGCAGGTTTACACTCAAGGTTATAAAGCAATGGATGCTCTATTCCTCCATCAAATAATTGATTACAACGTAGTATTCTAGTTAAAGAGTGGTAAAACGCACTTGAAATTGAGTTATTTTCGAAATTTAATCGTGCATATTCACTACAAGTTGGGTAATATCTACAAGAACCAAAGCCAATGAGGGTAAAAAACTTCTGATAAAGCCATAATAGTTTAAGTAAAAGTTTTCGCATTTCTTAATACTTTGATAAAATCATTTTGAAGTTTTTCATGAGTTGAATCAAAGAGTCCTACTTTTGCAACAAATACATAAGAGCCATCTTTGAGTTTTGGAGAGTGTTCACGAAAAAGTGCTCGCATGCGACGTTTTGCTCGGTTGCGTTTTAACGGCATTTCCAAGTTTTTTCGTTGCTGTAAAGCCTACTTTGTGAGTTCCATTGTGAGGAAGGTAAAAAAGTACAACACTGTTTGAATGTTGGTTTTTCCCTTTGTTATATACATATTGAAACTCCTTATGGAGCTTCAGTGTGTAAAATCCGCCTAAACTGACAATCTTTTACGACCTTTAGCTCTTCTACGGTTTAAAACTCTACGACCGTTCTTAGTAGCCATACGTGCTCTAAAACCGTGAGTTCTTTTTCTTGGTGTTGAATGTGGCTGGTATGTTCTTTTCACGACATATCCTTATATAAAATTAAGTTCGAAATAATACAAAAATTTTACTTAAAGTGTTGTTAAGTGACTATAACTTCTATATTTTCACCCTCTTTTACAAACTCAACACGTGAACCTTCGACAATAGTACCATCCAAAATCAAGTCTGCTAGTTTATCTTCAACAATCTCATAAAGAGCACGCTTAAGAGGTCTTGCCCCATAAACAGGGTCAAATCCAGCTTCTGCAATATATGTTTTAGCCTCAGGAGAGAGTGTTAATGTAATATCTCTATCTTTTACTTTTTTAGCAATATCACTAAAAATATATCTACTATACCAACTATTTCTTCTTGTCCGAGTGCATTAAATATTACTACATCATCGAGTCTATTTAAAAACTCCGGTTTAAATGCTCCTCTTAACTCAGCCATAACCATCTCATCAAGTGCTTCACTTGGCTCATTTTGTATGATTTTATCACTCGCAATATTTGATGTCAAGATAATTATAGTGTTAGAAAAATCAACCGTTACACCTTTGTTGTCTGTTAATCGTCCATCATCTAAAACTTGAAGAAGTATATTAAAAACATCTGGGTGTGCTTTTTCTACCTCATCAAAAAGAATTACACTATATGGTTTTCTTCTCACTGCTTCTGTTAACTGTCCTCCCTCATCATAACCTACATATCCAGGTGCAGCACCTACTAGTCGAGAGACTGCATGTTTTTCCATATACTCACTCATATCAATACGAATCATTGCATCTTCTGAATCAAACAAGAAGTTTGCAAGTGTTTTAGCAGTCTGTGTTTTACCGACTCCTGTTGGTCCTAGAAAGAGAAAACTACCTATAGGTGAGTTCTCATCACTTAAACCAGCTTTGTTGCGCTTTGATGGCACGAGCGACTGCATGAGTAGCTTTTGATTGACCTATTACAGTTTTATTTAACTCATCTTCCACATGAACTATTTTTGCCTGCTCTGATTGGAGCATTTTATTGACTGGAATATGTGTCCAACGAGAAATTACCCCTGCAATGGAGTCTTCATCAACACTATTTTTAAGAAGTGTCCCCTCTGCTTGTAATTTATCCCAGTTTTCATTAATAGTTTTCTCTTCTTCTAGAAGTTTTGGAATATCTCCATACTCTATTTCAGCTGCTTTATTAAAATCACTTGCACTTTTTGCAAGTTCTGCCTCTCTGCGTTTTGCTTCAATCTTTCCTTTAATAGAAGATATTTTTTCAAAAACCTCTTTTTCTGTTTCAAACTGTGAAGTCAATTTTTGTACTTCTTCTTCAACATCAGCAAGTTCTTTTTCTATTTCTACTAGACGTTTTTCATTCGCAGGAGTTTTTTCCATTTTAAGTGCTTCTTTCTCTACCATCAATTCTGAGAGTTGGCGTTTTGCACGCGATAGCACTGTCGGTTCTGATTCTATCTGCATCTTCAGCTCTGCTGCTGCCTCATCAATAAGGTCAATCGCCTTATCAGGTAAAAATCTATCTGCAATATATCTATCACTCAAACGTGCTGCTGCTACAAGTGCACTATCTGTAATAGTTACATTATGGTGTGCCTCTAAGCGCTCTTTAATACCACGAAGTATTTGAAGCGATTGGTTGACAGTTGGCTCATCTAAGTTAATTGGTAAAAAACGACGTTGCAACGCTGCATCTTTTTCAAAATACTTTCTGTACTCTTTAAGAGTAGTCGCACCAATAGTATTTAACTCACCTCTTGCAAGTGCTGGTTTTAAGATATTTGCTGCATCCATACTACCCTCACTCGCTCCTGCCCCAACAATAGTATGAATTTCATCGATAAAGAGAATAATATTACCATTCTCTTTAACCTCGGTAATGACTGATTTTAGTCTATCTTCAAACTCACCTCTATACTTTGCTCCAGCAATTAATGCACTCATATCTAATGCAACAACTCGTTTATTTTTGAGTGAAGTTGGGACATTACCTGAATTCATTCTTTGTGCTAGACCCTCTACAAGTGCTGTTTTTCCAACACCTGGTTCCCCTAATAAAATAGGATTATTTTTTGTTTTACGAATGAGTATTTGCATCATACGTGTTATCTCTTCATCACGACCTATTACAGGAGAGAGTTTTCCCTCTGCTGCTTCATGTGTTAAGTCTATTCCATACTTAGAGAGTGCATCTAGTGTTTCATCTGCACTTTGTGAGTCAATCTTCGCTCCACCCCTCGATGCTTCTAAGTTTTTACTTAACTCTAATACATCTATATACTTAGGTAGTATGCTTGCATATGGTTCTGACTTTAGGTTTGCGAGAATATAAGTATCTACTGCTAAAAATGTATCACCATTTTGAGCCATTAGCCCAGCACCTTTTTCTAATGTTTCTACAAAGTCTTTAGAGAGCTTTATACTCTCTTTAGTTACATTTGAAGATTTTGGTAGCTTTTCACTAAGACTCTTTACATCCAACTCCATCGCAACTTTATCTATATTCATCTTTCTGAGCATTTGATTTAAAATCGAATCCGAATTTGTAAGTAGTGCCCATAAAAAATGTTCACTCGTAACCTCTTGGTTTTTATTATGTAGTGCCAAAGATATTGCACTCTCTATTGTCTGTGTTAAATTATGTGTTAGTTTTTCAAAAATATTATTACTCATTTGGAATCCTTTTTTTTTAATATGGGAGAAGTATATACTATTGTTTATTATTACTTATACTTCGATTAAAGCCCCATACTTTATTAGGATTTAGCCCACTATAGGGCTATGCTCCTATAGTCTTGTTATGCATTATAATTCTTAATAATTATTTCACTATAATTCCACCAAAGGATTGTATATGCCAACTGTTTTAGAAGCTTTAGAAAATCGTTCTTCAAAAAGAGCGTATAGTGATGTGAAAATCCCACACGAAACTCTTGAAAAAATACTAAGAGCTGCAGGAATGACACCAAGCGGTGCAAATATGCAGCCATGGGTTACTTATGCTGTTAGTAATGCAGACAAACTCAAAAAAGTTGGTGATGCAGTTATCGCTAAAATGGATGAGGGAATAGAACATGACCAGTTTATTCAGTACTATCCTGTTAAATGGACAAACCCCTATAAAAGCTGCCGCATTGTGACAGGTTCAGGTCTCTATAAACTTATGGAAGTCGATAGAAAAGACAATGAAACTCGCATCCAAATGTGGAAAGACAATTTTAGATGGTTTGGTGCAGGAACTGTAATTTTTGTCTTTACAAACAAGGCAAATATTGATGGTTCTCAAGGTGCACTTATAGATTGTGGTGCCTATATGCAAAGTATTATGCTTGCAGCTCAAGAGTTTGGCATAGACTCTTGTCCTCAAGGCTCAACTACTGAATTTGGTCGTGTTGTTGCAGAGGCACTTGAAGTTCCTGATAACTTAGCACTTTTATATAGTGTGGTTTTGGGCTATGCCGATAAAGAGGCAAAAATAAATTCTTATCGACCTAAACGTGTAAATTTAGAAGAGTCTGTAACTTTTATAGACTAGACTTCTTACGTTTATAGCGTTCAAGCATGCTCATATTTCCACTAACTCCTCCACTATGTATATACAAAATACTCTCTTTTGTGTCTCTCAAGAGTGATAACCACATAGCTGGGGCATATAGTAAGTCAAACTCCACACCACCTCTTTTTAGTTTTGTATATATTTCAAAAAACTCATCATACAGTTTAGCAAAATGATACTTCTTTTTAGGTTCTAAAATGATGAGATTATTTGGGATTGTATCTAGGGGGCTTGCATCTGCTCTTTTAAATACTCTACACTTCCGATACAGGGTGTTGTATAAACAGTATACTCAGGTAAAGAGAGTGCTAAGGTAGAGTGCTGTAGTTCCAGTTCCAGAAGGTGTAGCTATAGCTTTAAGCTTTGAGAACTTTTCATCTTTAAGTTGTTCTCTTAACTCACTAGCTAAAACTTCTAAACCTGCTTTTGCACTAACATCTGCTCCACCTTGGTCTATTAGTAAACTCTTATCATCTAGGTTCAAACGCAGACCCGATATATACTCTTTATACAAACTTCCGCTCAAGTTCTATAGTTTTCATACCAAGATAGAGTGATTCATAGTAGTTGCCATACTTTTGTTCTTTTACTATAGGACTAAGTGTTTGGGTGTAGTAGATAAACTCCCACTCTTTTCTCTACATATCGCAGCGAGTGCTAGGCATAGCATTAGATTGAGTGCCACCATAAGAGATGATTTTGTTGTATCTATTTTTGGGAGTTTGAAGGAGGCTATGAGAGTTTTCTATATTTATTTCCAGAGAGATAAGGATACTATTAACTCATCTCGCTTTATAAAAAAATCCCGCCCCTCTAAAGTTATACTAGAGATAGGCGAGAGAGTATTCAAAAAGACCTAGCTACTTAATTGTAGCTTTTTTTCTGAAGTGCTGCCATTTTTTCTTGCATCACTGATTTAAATTTTTCCATTTTTAAACGTTGTTCTATCGCAGGTTTTACATCTTGAAAACTTCTTGTTGCTGCATCTTTTTCTCTTCTAAATAAATAACATGATACCCAAACTGTGTTTTAACAGGCTCTCGTAGTAATACTCCCTACTTTCATACTAAAAACCTTATCATTAAACGAGGGAACCATTTGCCCTTGAGCAAAGAAACCTAAGTCTCCACCTTTTGGTCCACTAGATCCAGTTGATTTACTCTTAGCAAGCTCTTGAAATTTTTCTTTTAACTTTTGACCACTTAAATGTTTTAGTTCATTTATGATTTTCTTAGCCTCTGCCTCTTCTTTAACCAAAATATGACGGGCATGAACTGCTGCTTTTTCGTTAAACTCTTCTTTGTTCTTATTATAATAATCTTTAAGTTTTTTCTCTGAAACTTTAATACTATCTACTACTTTTTTTTGCCACACTTGAACAGCAAGCTCTTTTTTCATACGTTCTTCAAGCTTTTTATACTCTTCTTTATACTCTTTTGATTTGAGTATCCCAGTTTTTTTTGCATCATCATAGATAAGTTCTTTTCCTATAAGTTGCTGGAGTACTTGTTGTCTAAATTCAGCTTGCTTCTCTGCTGGAACTTGATTAAATCTACCCTGAGTAGCATTCATAAGTTCCGTATCAACCTCTTGCTGTGTAATTGCTTTTCCATTTACCGTTACAAGAGTATTTGCCGAAGCTATAGCACCTGTGACTAATATTGTCGATAAAATTTTTGTCGCTAGTTTCATTCGTATTCCTTTATTTTATTAAAGTTAGTTTAATATGAATTAACTAATAGTTATTAAACAGTTGTCTTTAAATACTTATTGAGCATATCTTCAAGTTTATCTCGAGTTAAAGGTTTAGCCATATACTCATCTAATCCATTTTCAATAAGCATCTCCCTGTCTCCTTCCATTGCCATAGCTGTTAAAGCAACAATAGGAGTAAGCTTATTCATATTCATGCTTTGTTTTATTTCTTTGGTTGCCTCTATTCCATTTTTCTCTGGCATATCAATATCCATGAAAATAATATCAAACTTACTTTTATTACACTGTTCTAGGGCTTCGACTCCGTTTGAAGCTGTAACAACAGAGATATCATAACTCTCTAAAAGAATTTGAATAAGCCTTTGATTTATAAGGTTGTCTTCAACAACAAGAGCATGTACTGACTTGGGTATCTGTACAACTTTTTGGCTTGTCTCTTCTGTTTTCATCGCACCTACAGAGTATAAATGTTTTGCTATATGACTAGCTAAGAGAGGTTTACGAATAACTTCATTGACAATATGAGATAATTTTGTTTGTAGCTTCTCATCCTCTTCAAGTAATAAAATCACTGGTGTTTTCTTTGTGTATGCACTAAGTTCAAGCATCCAAGAAGAATCATTTTGGTTAGCTACAATATATAAAGAGTCAATTCCTTCATATACATTTTTATCAAGCTGATTTGCCTTTACAACATCAAGGGCAAAAGAACGTAGATAAATAGTTAAGAAATTTGCCTCTTCAACTTTTTTCTGATCAAGTAGAAGAACTTTTACCTTGCGTTTAGGCATCATTTTATAGTTCTGTCCCAAAGCAGCTTTAAAGTCTAAAACAAAGTTTACATATGTTCCAGCATTTTCCTTTGACTGTATATGAAGTTCTGAACCAAAAAGTTCAACTAAGCCATGAGAGAGAGCAAGACCGACACCTAACCTCTCATCCGCATGTGCTCCGTTGCAAAAGGTTCATTGATAAGTGCAATTTGCTCTAAAGAGATGCCCTTACCATTATCTCTGACTCCAAAACCAATACTACAATCACCATTTTTTTGACGTTTGAGTAGTTTTACCTCGATAATTACCTTGCCGCCCTTTGGTGTAAACTTAATAGCATTTTGAATAAGGGAGAACATAATTTGATTGATTTTTTTAGCATCAGTCTGAAGTTCTTGTGGGAGTTTAGGATCAATAAATGTAAGTACTTGTATACCTTTATTTAAACCTATTTGATAAAAACTGTAAGCTAGTTTTTCCATTTCAGGTAAAATATTACACTCTTGAGAGTCTATTTCTAAACGATTACCTTGGAGTTGTGAAAGTTCTAAAAGTGTTTCTATATTTTTCATTAAGGCTGACAGAAGATCTATCTATCATGTCTATATATTCAGCTTGACTTTTTGTTGAGTGGTGTCTCTTTAAAAAGTTCTATAAAACCTAAAATTCCATTCATCGGTGTACGAAATTCATGTCCTATATTTGCTAAAAAGCGAGTTCTTTAACTTTTTCAACTTCTTTGTTTGAAGCTCTGCATTGTGTAATTTAGTAACATCTTGTAGTTCTAAAATATAAAAATTCTTATTTGTTGGTGATGTATAACATTTTGCATCTATCACAAGAACATCTCTCTCTTTTGCTATTGTGACACGATAACCTGAATTTTGATATTTTTTTATGTAATCTAGCCATGATTTATCAGACTCAGTAAATATCTCTTCACTTTCACTTATAAACAAATCTCTAACACTATCATTTTGTTTGATAAACTCATCTATATCTTTATAGTTCATTGTATCAAAAAAAGTTTTATTAGCTCCAATCCAGCCATGTCCTTGAAAAAAGTACAAAATCATAGATTTAGAGTTATCTACTATATTAGAGTAAAATTCTTTATCTAAGTAGTTTTCAAACAGAGATTCTGTATCTGTAGGTTTGGACTGTTTTTTGTTTTTTTGATGAGAATAGCGAGAAGGATACCCATATATATTCCTTATATGTTATAAAATTATGTTGATTATATCATAAACAATGCTAAAATACCGCTATGATAAAAAAAGTAAAAAAAGCCACAAAAAAAGAGATTTTAGCGATTCACCAACTTTTTATAGATCGCTATGATGATGCTGTTACAGAGCTTTCTTATACAAATGCATATGAGTTAGTAGTTGCAGTTGCACTCTCTGCTCAGTGCACCGACAAGAGAGTAAACCTCTTAACACCAGAGTTATTTAAAAAGTACCCTACAACTAAAGAGTTAGCAAATGCAGAGCTTGATGATGTCAAGTCTTTCATTAACTCTTGTTCGTTTTTTAACAACAAAGCAAAAATATTATTGCTATGGCACAAAGAGTTGAAGAGGTATATAATGGTGAAGTTCCTCTTGATGTAAAAGAGTTACAGACTCTTGCAGGAGTTGGTCAAAAAACTGCAAATGTTGTAATGATAGAGTACACAGGAGCAAACCTTATGGCTGTTGACACACATGTCTTTCGTGTTGCCCATAGACTCGGGTTAAGTGATGACAAAACCGCAACTGCCACAGAGGCAACCCTTGTTAAAAAGTTTAAAAACAACCTACATGCCCTGCATCAAGGTATGGTTTTATTTGGTCGTTATATATGTAAGGCTAAAAATCCAGACTGTGAAAAATGTTTTTTAACTGAGTTTTGTAAAACAAAAGAGACTTTTTATAGGTTTAAGTACCTAATCAAAAGAATACCAACTATCAGCAAATAGAGAAATGTTCTAGTGTTAGGCAGATTTTCGCAGAACTAGCTGGCTAATTCAAGGAAATCTAACGACACAATAGGATATTTCTCTATTCGCCCGTAGGGAAACCTAAAAAGATAACTACTGACTTCGTTAAAAGTACTCGAAGCTACTAGTAGCTCTTTCGCACTTTTGCCTTGCATTAGTCATCTTTTTAGGTTTCTGATAGTTGGTATTCTTTTTGATTAGGTACTTAACCCAAATGAGGTATAATTTTTGCTTAGATTTAATATGATAAAAATAAGTTTATTAATACTTTTAAGTATAATTTTTACGAGCTGTGTAAATAAACATGGTATATCTGCGAAATACTATAGTGACTGCAGGGAATACTATGACCTTCAAGGCTACTACCATAAAGAGTGTGGCGAAGATGATATCATAACCTATAAAGAGATGGGTGAAGCCTTAAAAAGAAAAGAACCAGAACCAACTGGCAATGTTTATTAAAGGAGAATGAATGAGTACGGGATTAATTCTGTTTTTTGTTATAACAACTGTTATCGGGATTGGTGTAGTTGTTGTGTTTAGTGTAGATAGTATTGGGGCTAAAATATTTGGTGCTGATGATAAAAGAGAGAAGTGACTAGACACTTATTTTATAGCTATAAAAGTCGCAAAGTTTGCCCAGCGGAAGAGCACTTCACAGTGTTTAAAGCCTGCATTCTTTGCCATTTTAATGTTTTCGTCTTCGCTATAAGGCACAAGAACATTCTCTAAGGCCTCACGTTTTTGCATTATCTCATACTCTGAATACCCTTGAGTTTTTTTAAAATCATAATAGCACTCTATAAGATCTTTGTTGAGTTTTGGCTCATGACTAATCACTTTTTCACTAAATATAAACACACCCTCTTCTTTTAAAGAAGTTGCTATTTTTTTCACAAGTTCTTCACGAACAAGTGGTCGTATAAACTGTAGAGTATAGTTACTTATAAAAACATCGGCTTGTTTATACTCATACTCTAGTATGTCCGCGTTTACCACATCTATATCTGCACCATATGCTTCACACTTGCGTTTAGCTTGTTTTAGCATAGCCTCAGAGTTATCTAAACCTATAAGGCTTGCGTTTACTTTCAAGTCTCTATGTATATTTAAGAGTAATGAAGCAGTCGAGCATCCTAAATCATAGACAATACCATTTTCACTCAAATTTTTATGTGTAAAAAACTGTGTGATTTTTTGGCTTTCTTTATAAAAAGGAACACTACGTTCTAGCATATCATCAAAAACAGCAGCAACTTCTTCATCAAACTCGAACTGTTTTTTTATCGGTTTTGTAAATACTTTATCATTCATGGATGTAATTTTATCCAAAATGCCTATAATTATTAGGGTACCTCTAAAAACCTAATATTCTCAGCTCTAGAGGTATATTCAAATTAAAGGTTTTTAATGAAAACTATGATATACGAAACTCTCATGATGCTCTTTTTTTTTTATACTACTTTTTGGTTTTAAGTGCATCTGGAAAATCTGGGCTTTTTTACCTAACGAGCAGCTAGAAGATGATGACAGAACAGAGGAGGCAGAGGAAAAACTGAAAAAAATTCTAAATGATGTTCTAAATGAAAGCAAAGAGGATTTATCTGATAAAGAGATTTTTAGGACAGAATGAAGGTACACAAAGAGTTTGATAAAAAACTCTTTTGGCGTTTTAACTTAAATAGACTAAAGCATCTGCTTTAGTTTCTATCCATCGCGTTTAAGTCTTTAAAGGCTTGAACAACTCTATCTACAAGAGTAACTTGACCTGCACGAAGCCATTTACGGGGATCGTAATATTTTTTGTTTGGCTTATCTTCACCTTCTGGATTTCCTATTTGTGACTGAAGATAGGCATTGTGTTTCTCTACATAGTTTTTAGTACCGAGCCATGTAGCCCACTGAGTATCTGTGTCAATGTTCATCTTTATAACACCATAACCAATAGCTTCACTAATCTCACTAGGCTTTGAACCTGAACCACCATGAAATACGAAAGTTTACTGGTTTAGGTTCTGTATTATGTTTTTCTTCTATGAATTTTTGAGAATTATCAAGAATTTTTGGAGTTAATGAAACATTCCCTGGTTTATAAACGCCATGAACATTTCCAAATGAAGCAGCAATAGTAAAGTTAGATGAGACAGCTCCTAAAACTTCATATGCTAAACATACATCTTCTGGTTGTGTATAGAGAAGTGAGTTATCCATATCTGTGTTGTCAACACCATCTTCTTCTCCACCAGTACAGCCTAGCTCTATCTCTATACTCATACCAATTTTACTCATACGTTCTAAGTATCGCTTACATGTTTGAATATTATAATCAAGTGGTTCTTCAGAGAGGTCAAGCATATGAGAGGAAAAAAGTGCTTTGCCCTCTTTTTTAAAGTGAGCTTCACCAGCATCAAGAAGTGCATCTATCCAAGGAAGTAATTTTTTGGCTGCATGATCGGTATGAAGTATAACAGCTACACCATAAGCTTCAGCCATCATATGAGTATGCATTGCACCAGATATTGCACCAACTATTGCTGATTTTTCATTTTCATTTGAGAGACCTTTACCTGCATAGTAAGATGCTCCACCATTACTAAACTGAATGATTACAGGAGAGTTTACTTTTGCGGCAGCTTCAAGAACACCATTAATAGAGTCAGTACCTACAACATTAACAGCAGGAATAGCAAATCCAACTTTTTTTGCGTACTCATATACTTTTTGAACATCTTCACCAAAAAGAACTCCAGGTTTTACAATATCTAAAATACCATTACTCATAAAAACTCACCTCAAAAATTTAATTATACTGTATTATATTTAAAAGTTCATTTAAAAGAACTTTATGCTAAAATGTAAACAAAACGAAATTAAACAATGACAAAAGCACTAATAACAGATATAGTTTTAATCGACATTATCAATTTCTCGCAACTATCATCCACACAACAGTTAGAAATTATACTGTTTTTAACTAAAAGTTTTAAAAAGATGATAGAAAAAATGTTAATCAACTCCAATACTCCTTTGTCAAAATTTATTATAGGTTATGTTTCAACTGGTGATGGTTTCTACTGTATTTTAAATCCTAGACTCAAAGGATTTGGTGCTATTCTTGGTTTAAGTTTTAACCATTTCTCAGAACAGATGTCAAAAAAGTATAGCTATTTTCAAGGAATTAGAATTGCTGTACACACGGGTGAAGTAAATGGGTTTATAGACATACTAGGAAGTAAAAACTTTATAGGGGATGGACTAAATGACTGTGCTCGCTATTTAGAGATAAAAAACTTTACTATTTCAACTGTAATGGTTTCAGATACTGCTTATGAAAATTTTAAAATTTTTTGAACTATCATAAAGATTTTGACATACTACTCACAAAAAGAGAACTCAAGAAGTCAACAGTACAACACTTTAAAGATAAACATGGTCATATGAAAAACAAGGTTGCTTAATATGGTTACGTAAACCTGGCATAATCAACCCTCCAAATATTAACTACAATTCAATTATATAAAAAGGAACAACATGAGATTAACCTTAGATGAATACTCAAAACATTTTAAAATGTCCAAAGAGATGATTAACTCAAAACTTCGTAATAAAAAACTCAACTACATTATAGAAGATGGTATTACATATATTATCGTCACTGGAAGTTCTTTAGATTCAGACCTTAGAAGTAAGATTCATAATGATAAAAAAGTTTTACCCGCTAAGGAGAAAGTAGTCACTAAGTCAATCGTAACTAGTAAACAGAAAACTACAGTTGCTATGGTTTTGGGACTTTATCAAAAAGAGAATCAGCAGCTTAAAGAGAAGATTCTTCAACTTGAAACTAAAATAGACAAACTCATTGATGATAAAGAACAAATGCTTCGAGATGAAATGGCAAAAATCGAACAGGTTTATAGCTCAAAAGATGAACAACTTAAAAGTATTTTAGAACTTATAAATGCAAAACTTCAAGCTCAGACGAGTCAAACTATACATGAGATAGAGACTATTGAGAGTAGCCAAACAATTGAGAAAAAAGAAGAAGAAACAATTATAGAATTAAAAAACTACCTCAGAACACTTGATTTAGAAAATTACCAAAAAAAGATAATCAAAAAAAGGTTCTTAGCAGTATATGGTAAAGACATCCGTGTTATTAAACAAAATGGTAAACTTTATCTGAATTTTCTTAAATATGACTACAGTGATTTACTAGAATACTAGTAAATCCTCATACTTACATCCTCTTTTTAGTTTTAACTATATTCTAAAACCCTTCTAAGACCCCGTCTAGTTTTCCTAAACCAACTCTTCACACTTTTCAATATACATATATTTACCATTAAGATACGGTATATCGTATATTATATACAAATAAACATATGTCTATATCTATATATACTATATTATAGTGTATAAATACCATAAACATATACAATATTTACAATTTTTAACAATATTAAATGTATATTTAAGTATATAATCCGTATAATTATCTTCATGCAAATTAATGACTGGTTTAATATCCTCTCACAACTGCTGTAGTCTCGAAAACAATGGAAGAAAATATCCCTCAAAGATATGGCTTCAAAGTTTGGTGTATCTCCAAAAGTGCGCATATCAAGACCGGAAACTTGGTCGAGCACAAACCGCCATAAGCGGTGCAGCAGCTGTTATGCAAATGTTAGGAAGTTTAGAAGATGATGAGATTATTCGGGCTGTGAGAAAAATCAATAATTTACATGGAGTTAAGTAGATGAGCACACTGACAACAATGAGCGAGATGGTCTTAGATTTGAAGTCTTTTTATACTCCATACAT
>JAUZRZ010000032.1 GCA_030949945.1 Sulfurimonas sp.
TCGCTGAAGCCTCAGGTTCTACTGCGAAAATGGCAATGTTTTGAATCTCTTCTTTAAGAACTTTAGATGTTCCAGTAATCGTTCCACCCGTACCAACTGCTCGCTATAAATGCGTCAAGTTGCTTATCTGTATCTTCTAAAATTTCTTTTGCTGTTGTAAGCATATGAATCTCAGAATTTGATGCGTTTTCAAACTGTTGCAATATAACAGAATCATTTGTCAATGCTTTGAGTTCTTCTGCCTTAGCAATCGCACCTTTCATACCGTTAGCGGCTGGAGTTAGTACAAGTTCTGCACCTAAAGCTTTAAGTAAATTGCGTCTTTCAATAGACATAGAATCGGGCATAGTTAAAATAAGTTTTAAACCTTGTGCCGCACAGTTCGCCGCGAGTGCGATTCCCGTGTTACCACTTGTAGGTTCTATAATCGTTGTCGTTTTAGTAACTTGTCCAGATTCCATTGCACGACGAATCATATTAAAACCGATTCTATCTTTTACAGATGAAGTAGGATTCATAAATTCACATTTACCTAAAATAGTTGCTCCACTTAATTCTGATGGCGTGTTCAGTCTCACTAAAGGAGTATTTCCAATAAGCTCTGTAATATTTTTTGCTATTTTCATTCTTAGTCCTTGTTATAAAAATATATTATACCTTATACTGCGTAAACTCTTATCTTATCAGTTTCGAGTTGTCCATTTAGAATTCTAACCATTGAATTTAGTGTTCCACCAGAGCTTTCGCATGAACCACAAGCTCCTACATAAGAGATATACACATCAGTCAGACCATTTTTTTTCTTGAATATCGATCAAGTCTAAATCTCCATTATCTGCTTGTAAAAACTCTCTTATTTTCTCATCTATTATTTTATCAATCGCATTTATTTTTTGTACTAGTGTCATATCATCAAATATTATTTCCATGATGTACCCCTTTTATTTATTTTGGCTAATTATAGGCGAAAATGCCTTTGTACTTACCCTTATTTTTTGACCTACTTTCAGACTCTCTCTTTCATTTTTGCTTAGAACCACCTCAACAATCTGCTGACCAATACTTATAACAGCTATAAAAATAACATCAACTTTTCTGATTTCTAAAAGTTCTCCCTCGAATGAAAACTTGTGAGAACCATTTGTTTTGAGTAAAATATCTTTAGGCGCACCGTCATTTATAATACTTCCTTGGTCTAAAACAACAAGGCGTGAAGCCAATCGATACATCTCACTCGGATCATGTGAAACCATAATAGTCGTTGTCCCAAACTCTTTATGTAAGTCTAAAATCTCACCTTGTAATTTTCTTCGCATACACGGGTCAAGTGCTGAGAGTGGCTCATCCATAAGTAAAATTCTAGGCTTATTCATCATCGCCCTGCATAAACTAACTCTTTGTTTTTGTCCACCACTCAAAGAACTTGGTAGTCTTTTTCTAAGTGCTGTTAAATCTGTCATCTCTAAAAGTTGCTTGCATAATTTTTTATCTTTTTTAACATAAAGTAAATTTTGCTCAACGCTCATGTTTTGGAAAAGTGCATAATCTTGAAATACAAAGCCTATCTTTCTTTTTTGTACTGCTAAAAAGTCATCTTCGCCTAGCCAAGTTTCACCATCTACTTCTATGCTCCCCTTGGCATCTTCTAAACCTGCAATAACACGCAAAAATGTTGTTTTTCCACTCCCACTACTTCCACTTAATGCAAGAAACTCACCTTTTTGAATCTCTAAAGATAGATCTAAATCCATGTGACCATTTGAGCCGTGGAGTTGTTTTTTTATATTGATTTTTATCACGATACAATACCGCCGATTTTCTTGTTTTGCTGATGGTTAAACGAATATACACCCACGAGAACTAGAAAACTTATAAGAACCATCAAGGCACTATAAATATGCGCACCCTTATAGTCCATAATCTCAACCATCTCATAAATCGCAACAGATGCTACCTTTGTTTCATCAGGAATACTTCCACCGACCATAAGAACAACTCCAAATTCTCCTACTGTATGCGCAAAGGTAATGATAATTGCTGTGAGTATCGCAGGCTTCATATTTGGCAGTATCACGCGTATTATGGTTTGAATTTTCCTTTTCCTGCAATGTATGAAGCTTCTATTATATTTTTATTTATACTCTCAAAGCCACCTTGAAGCGGTTGCACCATAAAAGGTAAGGAGTAAAAACAACTAGCAACTACTAAACCTGTAAAGTTAAAAACTAAGGCAAGACCAAAATACTCTTCAAAAAAAGCACCTAAAGGAGAGTTTTGAGAAAGTGAAACAAGAATATAAAAACCCAAAACAGAAGGAGGAAGAACAATAGGTAAAGCAGTTAAAGCTTCTAAAAGAGGTTTATATTTTGAACGCGTTTGAGAAAGGTCCATGCTAAAGGCAAGCTTAGTAAAAAAAAGAATTATTGTTGTTAAGCCTGCTAGTTTAAAAGAGAGTATAAAAGGGCTTAACTCGAGTGCTTGTAATGTTTCTATCATTAAAAAATCTCACTTATAGAAATCTCATTTGCTTTTATGAGTGCGAGAACCTCATCTCCAACTTTTAAGTTCATTCTTTGTGATGATTCAAGGGTAATAATCGACTCAATGTTTACTTCGCCAATACTCAGAACTATACTAGAGAGTAGCGCTCCATTCTCTATAGTAACAATACTTGAGTGCAACTGATTTGAGTAACTAAGTTCACCTTGAAAATTTTTAGCGATTGCAACAGAAGTAGCTTTAATATTAAGCCAAACAGAGCATCCAATTTTTATACTATCGCTCAAATCTAAACTCATCATCCTAAGTGTTTGTCCTTCAATATCAAAACTAACTATATTTAGGTTTTCTAAAGTTTGTACCCGAGTTACGATTGCAAGAAGTTTTTTTATCATAAATAGATTTTACAATTTTTTTGCTATAATTTATATAAAAACGGAGTGACTCATGAAACTATATGCCCCATGGGAAAAAGCATTCGATAGAATTGCAACGCCTTTTGAGAACTTTTTACATGCCCAAACTACAACAGGTTTAGTCCTCATGTTTATGACTGTTGTTGCCTTGATTCTTGCAAACTCTACACTTGCTCCAAGCTATGCTGATTTTTTCACACATACATTGACTTTAATGTAGGAAGCTGGAAACTCTCGCACACCCTTCATTATTGGATAAACGATGGACTTATGGCAATCTTTTTCTTTATGATTGGACTTGAAATTAAGCGTGAGATTCTTGTAGGTGAACTCTCAAGCATAAAAGGAGCTATGCTCCCTATTTTGGCTGCTATTGGAGGAATGGTTCTACCCGCTATTATTTATACAGCTATTAACTATGGAGGGGAAGGTGCAAGTGGTTGGGGTATTCCAATCGCTACAGATATTGCCTTTGCTATTTCAGCTCTTGTCTTACTTGGTAAACGCGTTTCACCCTCTCTTGTTACTTTTTTAGTTGCCCTAGCAATAGTTGATGACCTTGGCGCTGTTTTAGTCATTGCTCTATTTTACACAGACACTATTAATATGTTCCCATTAGGTCTATCAGTCTGCTTCATTTTTAATAATGCTGCTCTTCAATCGTTTTGGAATTCACGCAATTTTACCTTACCTTATTATGGGTGTTTTCATGTGGTTTTTATGCTAGAGTCTGGTGTTCACGCAACCATAGCCGGTGTAATTGCAGCAATGGCAATTCCATCACGACCAAAATTTACACCTATTGATTTTACTTCACACACTAAAAATCTACTTGATGAGTATGATAATTATCCTATAGCAACCGACCATACTATGCACGAGAGCCAAAAAGCGATTCTTCTTAACATTAAAGATAAAATTGATGCTGTAAGTTCACCATCAGCAAAACTTGAGCATGACTTGCATCTTCCTGTAGCACTTATAGTCATCCCACTCTTCGCCCTTGCTAATGCTGGCATCTCCATAGACTTCTCATCTATTGGAGAAACCATTGTATCTCCCGTATCACTAGGAGTTATTGCTGGACTTATCTTTGGAAAAGTTCTTGGAATCACGGGTGCTGCTTATATCGCGATAAAACTCGGTATAGCTCAGCTTCCTCACAACAGTACAATGTCTCAAGTTTTTGGCGTTGCCTTTCTAGGTGGTATCGGTTTTACTATGAGTATCTTCGTCGCAGATTTAGCTTTTTAACTAATGATACACTTGTCTTTCAAGCAAAGATTGGAATACTGAGTGCTTCCTTATTTACAGGCTTATTTGGTTATTTTTGGTTAAGGGCAGCTTCAAAAAGCTAAATTTTAACTTTTAATCACTATAATCTATACATGAAAATAATACCCACTAACAATGAAAAAACATTTGATTCAAATGTTTTACTTGTCACAAAAACAGACTTAAAAGGTAAAATCATTTATGCAAATCGTGGTTTTATGAAGATCGTTGGAATAGATGAAGATGTTCTTATTGGTGCGCCTCATAGCATTATTCGCCATCCGGACATGCCTAAGATAATTTTTAAATATCTTTGGGAATATTTACAGCGCGGAGATGAGATTCATGCTTATGTAAAAATATTTGTGCAGATGGCTCTTATTATTGGGTTATTGCCAATGTAACACCCTCACATAAAATCAAACGCTTTAGTGGGGGAAGACGAATGCAAGCTTCAGACAATGAAGAGGAAGAAGAAGTTGTAGGATACCATTCCTCAAGGCGTTCACCAAGTCCTCAAGCCCTAGCAATTATTAAGCCTCTTTATGAGAATCTTCTTCAAGCTGAAAAGTCTGGCGGACTCGCTGCAAGCGATAAGATTATGCAAGATTTATTAAAAGAAAAAGGAGTAGACTATGACGAATTTATCCTCTCTTTCTAAACTGCATTATGCAAACTTTGCTCACCTTGGGGTAATTATTGTAGGTCTTATTGTATCTGTTATATTTTTCGAATTTAATCTTACTATTTTTAATATTTAATATTCTTAATATTATAATCGCTGTATTTGCCTATAGGCAGATTCATATAACGCGTAGAAGCCTTGAGCGAACTTCAAAAATCATCAAAACAGCTGCACTCGATGGAAATTTTGAAAATAGACAACACCATGTAAAGGGTGGAGGGAGAGCTTGAATACCTCGCATGGAATATAAATGATTTGTTCGACCAACTCGAGGCTACACTTCGTGAAGTGAATACTTCCATAGAATACGCAGCCCGAAACAAGTTTTTTAGAAGAATCAATACAACAGGCTTAAATTCAGCTTTTATTAAAACGGGCAAGCTAGTAAATCGTTCAATAGATGCTATGCAAGAAGAACACAAAAAAAGAAGTTCTGAAAAGTTTATCAACGAGTTGTCTAAAACAGGCAAGGGGATGATTGTAAACTTTCAGAGCATACAAGAGCAGATTAGTGAGACCAATGACACACTAGAATCTTTAGCAATAGAATCTCAAGAAAGTGCTTCGCTCTCGCGTTCAAACCATTCTGTAGTTGAGACTATGAATGAAAACTTTGAAAAACTCTCACAAATCATTGCTCAAAATGACGAGTCCATCGATGGAGTTACTACAAAAACAGCTGAGATTACTTCTGTTATAGACCTTATTAAAGATATTGCCGATCAAACAAACTTACTTGCACTCAACGCTGCCATAGAAGCCGCTCGCGCGGGTGAGCATGGACGAGGATTTGCTGTTGTTGCTGATGAGGTGAGAAAACTTGCAGAGCGAACACAAAAAGCAACCAACGAGATTAGCATTTCCATATCTACACTTCAACAAGAAGCAAATGGAATGCTAGACAATTCAAAAGAGTTAAATACTATAGCCGAACAATCTACAGGAAGTGTAGCTACCCTTTATGATTCACTCAATCAGTTCAGTACAACTTCTGAGTCAGTGCTGAGCTCAAGTCGTCTTATGAAAAACAAAAACTTTATTGTTCTTGCTAAAATAGATCACATACTCTTTAAAGCAGATGCACTCACCCATGTTGAAAAATGTGAATATAAAGAAGTAAGCACACATCACACATGCCGTTTTGGAAAATGGTACGATAGCGATGGTATGCAACAGTTTGAGCATTCACAAAGTTATAAGAAAATTCCTGTTCCACATCAAGCAGTGCACGATGCAGTGAAGCGAAGCATGGAACTTGTTAAAAATAACACAGCAATGATACATGCTACTGAAATTAAAAACAACTTTATAGAAATGGAGGCTGCATCTGATGAGCTTTTTGACCTGATGGATGCAATGATTTTAGAAGAAGCTATTCATACCGATGCAGCAATTGGGAATGGTGATATAGAGTTATGGGATTAACTTTTTAGTGATTTAAAAAACTCCATTTCTCTTTCTCGTAAAATTCTTATCATATTTGTATTTCCAGGGATTCCTACTGGGTCTCCTGCTGTGAGTATGTAGCTTTTATCCAGATGAAGTATCTTTCTTTCTAAGCCTTGCTTGATTACTTCTGACATCATTTGTCCTAAAGAATCTTTTTTTACTAAAAATGCGGGAACTACGCCCCAGCATATTGTTAAAAATTTCGCTACTTTTTTGTCATGAACTACGGCATAAATATCTCTGCATGGACGATAACGAGAGAGTTTTTTCACAGAAGCCCCAGATGCACTGAATGCGATGAGTCCCCATGTGTCTATGTCTTTACACAAGCGTACAGCCGATTCGTTGATGCTGTCTGTTGCATCGTTTATTTTAAAAGTAGAAAACTTGTTGTAAGGATACACTTTTTCTGCACCCTGAATAGTCTGCATCATCGTCTTAACCGAAAGTTCAGGGTTTTGTCCCATAGCTGTTTCTTCAGAAAGCATCACTGCATCTGTTCCATCGAGTACTGCATTTGCAATATCGCTTATCTCTGCACGCGTTGCTCTTTGGCTTGTTGTCATAGAAAGGAGCATCTGTGTTGCTGTTATAACTGGTTTTGAAGCTTCATTTGCTTTTTTTATGAGTGTCTTTTGATAGACTGGAACTTCATAAAATGGAACTTCTATACCTAAGTCACCACGCGCTACCATAATTCCATCGCTTACTTTGAGTATAGCATCTATGTTTTGCACAGCATCGAGTTTTTCTATTTTTGCAAAAAGCTGTACTCTGCCATTGTTGGCATCTAGTATTTTTCTTGCATCTAGCATATCGCTCGCATCTCCAACAAAAGAGATTGCCATAAAATCTAGCATCATTTTTGATGCCCCAAAGTATATCTTTTTTATCTTTTGGAGTTATAACATCGATTCCAAGTTTAGTATTTGGAAAGTTTACACCTTTTTGGATGTTAATAAACCTTCATTTTGTACTATAACTTTTACTGACTTCTTACTAACTTCTGCTCACCTGTGTCTCGTATGATTCCATCATACAGATACACATCTTCACCTACTTTTAACTGCTCTAAAATACTTGGATGATTTATACATGTTCTATATTTGTTATCTGCTATTTTTGCCCAAGGACTTCTTCTTTAACAAACTCTATCTCATCTCCATCTAAAAGCTCAAAAGGCTCTCCCAGTTCCCCTATTCTCATTCTTTGGACCACTTATATCTTGAAGTACTCCAACAAAAAGTCCTGTCTTTTTTCTCAACTTCACGAATCCGCTCTAAGACTTCATAATGGTAAGCGTGTGTGCCATGCGAAAAGTTTAAACGAAAAACATTCACACCTGCTCGAATAAGTTGTTCAATCATTTCCAAAGAATCAGATGCTGGTCCAATGGTCGCTAATATTTTTGTTCTTTTTTTTCATATGTATTGTATCTCCGATCCATCAAATTTAAAGTCAAGCTCATTGGAAACCTCTTTATAAAGAAGTGGACTATCTAAATCTATATATGCGATTACATCAGGATAAGCCATTGCCAAATGGAGTGCCGCGTTTATAGAATAAGGACCTTCAAGCATCGAGCCAAGCATACATTTTACATTCATCTCTCGTGCATATTCTAAAATCTCGACGGCCTTTGTTAAACCACCGCATTTCATGAGTTTTATATTTATCATATCTGCGCTTTTTGATTCTATGACTTTTTTAGCATCTAAGAGGCTAAAAACAGCTTCATCTGCAAGAATAGCAATATGTGACTTTTGTGTGATCTCTTTTAAACCTTGGATATCTTGTGCGATTACAGGTTGTTCTATAAGCTCTATTTTTACATCTTTCATCGCCTCAATATAGTTGAGAGAATCTTCAACATTCCAAGCTTGATTGGCATCTATAATAAGTGTAGCATCTGGGAAGAGTGAGCTAATGGACTTTGTGACTTCTATGGCATGTTTAATATCATCTGCCACTTTTATTTTTAAAATATCCATACCATTACTTAAAGCGAGTCGGGAAGATTCTATCATCTCATGTGGCTTTTTATAGCTTATGGTGATGTCTGTTTTTAATTCTATCGTTTCTTTAGCGCCTAAGTACTCAAAGAGTTTTTGTTTTTTTGTCTGCGCTTGAAGTGATACTATCGCCATATCAAGTGAAGCTTTTGCAGAACTTCCAATCTCACAGTTTGCATGCAAGATATACAAAGATTCTGCTAGGCTTTGTTCTATTAAAAATTCTTCTATTTTCCATACAGAGTTCATAATGTCATACACATCTTCGTTCGTTATAGCTTTTGTCGCTGGAGCTTCTCCAATTCCTATAAACCCATTGTCACACTCTACTGTAACCCGAACAAATTCTATAGTATCAACCCTTCGCAGGGCTGTTATAAACGGTGTTTTTAGAGCTATAAATTTTAACTCTGTTTTTATGTTTTTTATTTTCATTTAGAAGACTTTTTTTTCTGTATATTTTTAAGTATTATTGATTTTATTTTATTTATCTCACCTCTTACATTTTCTATACTTTTCGGATTTTGTGTTTCAACATACTCTACTATTTTCATTTCTTCTTTTGTATACATCTTTTTCTTCCTTTAAATACTTAGCCAATTATAGCAAACACTGACATATATAAAATCTATTTTTAATCTACTTAACCCAACTTCATCATCTAAAAATCAACAACCCCGAGGCAAGCCTTTTAGCTAAACGCTAAAACTTTTTTTTCGTAAACTAAAAAGTAGTGGTATATCCAGAGGTTATTATCTTATATCACGACCCAAGGGTCGGGGAATTAAACCCTCCACTGATTAAAAAAGACCTATATTCGGGGCTTTAAAGCCTTTTAAAATATTTTACCTGTACCACATCTATATTATTCTATAAAAGTTTTAGTAACATCTCCTGCTCCGTATTTAATCTCAAGTGCATCATAAATCTCTTTTTGCTTCTCATTTAATTCTGAACTTTGTCGTATATAGAGTGTTGAGCCATCTTTACACTTCATACTGGTAGTAATCCTTTTTTGATTTCTCAGAATATGCCTTATCGTATCCCAACTATAGTGAATACCTTTTTGTTTAAGTTTGTACCTTATTGTATGGATAATACTATAAGCTAAAAGAGTAATAAAGAGATGCCCATCTACTCTAGTCTGTGTTTGATGAAATATAGGTCTTAATCCTAATTCAGACTTTAAACTCTTAAATACTGATTCTAAATCAGTAAGTGTTGTATATGTTTTCCATAGAGTCTTCTCATCCATTGTTTGGTTATTGGTTCTAAGACAATAGATACCATTAATAGCACTTTTATTATCAAGTGTCTTCTTCTCACTCCAAGTTATATCTATTGCATTATCGCTATCTGGGTCTTTAGTGACAGTAGTTGAATAGTATTGAGATATAGATGGATATTTCTCTTTGAGCCTTCCTATGGTCTCTATCACCTTATCATAAGCCTTAGTTCTTCTTTTGAGAGAGAGTCCATCTTTTAAATATTGTAGCTTCTCTATAAAAAGAGTTTGTACTCTTTTTTGCATAGCTTCCTCTTTAGCCTCTCTAGCAGTAGAGTGTATAAATAACTCAGTCTCTTTAGTTTCTTCATTGACAACCTTCATAGCTCTTACTATAGCATTGTCATTTTTATCTAATTTTACAGGAGTTGATTTCTCTTCATCAAACTGTTTATTGCGTTTTCTGCTGACAACTAGGTATTCATAGCTATTCTCAATAAGATAATCAATATTCTCCTGCGATGCTATACCAGCATCCATAATCAATAATGATTTATGAGAGGATAAAAGGTTTTTTCTTTTTGAGGAACTTTCAATTTATCTAACATCTCTTTAAATGTTGTGGCTTCACCAATATTCCCATCAAATATCTCACTCTTTCTTACAAACCCACTACTATCAAGCATTACTGCTAGAGTAATGATTTTAGCATCACTTCTTTTTCCTTACTTCTTCCTCTTTAGCTTTCTCTACTCCCTCAACACCACCTTCAAAGTATGTGTTAGTAAGGTCATAAAGAGTTATTGTTTCATCATACTCAAATATTGCTTTTTGGGTAGTATATAGATGCTTTTCTAAGTCATCTTTATGAGCTAAAAGCTTATCGGATATTCTATAGATACTATTAGAAGATATCTTATTATAATCACACCCTATAAGCTCATTAATAGCACTTGTATTACATAAGTAATCATAAGCCCTAATAAATCCATACCAAATTAGACAACAAGCCAAATTGCTCTATAATTAGGTACTTTTAACGAAGAAGTGACACCCAAATTGTTTCACCCATTTGGTGCAACTTCTTCAATTATGACGGAGATATTATGACACAAACAATCTTAAATTTGCCCTGACCGTAGGGAGGAAATACTCTTGGGGTGCAAACTCGAATCAACTAACGAAAAATTAACACCAAGGACAGGTGTAGCAATCCTTGGCGAATACCTAAAAGGTATGGGCTTTGAGAGCTTTTGCAATAAAAACTTACCAATCTCAAACCACCATAGAGCCTATACTCCCTTTGAATTTATCTATCCTCTAATATTAATGCTTCATAGCGGTGGTCGTGTTCTTGATGATATCAAGGAAATACGATTAGATACAGCACTTTCAAGACTTTTAAAAATGGAAAATATTCCAACAGCAGGTGCTTTTACAAAGTACCTGCATAGACACGGAGATAAAGGAGAAGCTGGAATTAGAAAAATCAATAAACAATATCTTAAAAGATTTCTAAAAAGTATTAAAAATGAAGAGTTGATTTTAGATATAGATGCTAGTTTTATTGAGGCTCACAAGAGTACAACTAAGTACTCCTATAAAGGAGAGCCTGGTTATATGCCTATGATAGGACACATAAATGGTGGGTGGGTAATTGATGTAGACTTCAGAGATGGTAATGAGGCACCAGCAAATGAAAATTTAGAGTTTATTAAACAGTGCCAATTGCAACTTCCAATAGGTATTAAATTTAATAGAGTAAGAATAGATAGTGCAGGATATCAAGCATCTATTTTTAATTACTGTGATAAAGAAGAGATGTTATTTACAATCTCAGGAAGAAAAGATAGAAGTGTGTGGTCTTCGATTAATGATATTAAAGATGATGAGTGGGAAATACTAAGTAAAAAAGAGAAGATTTCAGAGTTTTTTCATTCTATGAATGGTACGGATAATGCCTTTAGAATGATAGTTGTTAAAAAAGACATAACTCCAATATTGCCTACACTAGAGGGATATATTTCAGAAGAGGTTATGAAACAACATAGAGATGAGATGTATTACTGCATCGCAACTAACGATAATGATTTAACCGCAAAAGAGATAGTAAAACTCCATCGTCAAAGAGGAGAAACAAGCGAAAATAAAATCAAAGAACTAAAAAATGGTTTCAATATGTCCTATCTTCCAACATCAGACTTTAAAGCAAACGCTTTCTATTTCGCTATTGGTACACTGGCATACAATCTATTTTTACTATTCAAACAAATATTAGATAAAAGCCTACAACACCATACCGTAAAGACAATTAGATACAAACTTTACAATATCGCAGGTAAGGTGATCTCACATGCCAGAGAGACTGTGCTTAAAGTTAATGAGCAGTTTATGGAACTGCTGCAAAACATTAGAGACAGAGCTTATCAGATGAGTTTAGAATGACTGAAATATATCAGAATAAAAATAAAAACACCCACTTCAAAATATCTCTACTGAATCACTTGAGGATACTATTGTCTAAAAATCAAGAAATTAATCCAAACCCAAATAAATTTGAATATTTTAGAGGTAAAAATATGTAGCCTATGATTTTTAGAGCATAGTGTTGTGCGATTGTTTCTAAATCTTTATCTAGTGTAAACAGACTTGGAGCCCGTTTGATAATCTCATCTACTCTTTTGGATAAAGTAGCCCAATCTTCTTGTTCTACATTAAAATCACTTCCTAAATTAAGAAGAGTTCTTTTCTTCACCTTTTTACCAACTCTTATGGATTCCATTAATCTATAAGGTGCTAATAGTTCTGAGTTGAGTCTTTTTTTGCTCTTAGAGATTGTTTTAATTATGTACATGCGAAGATTGTAGCAAATTAAGCATTAATATAAACTTAAATAATATTATATTCGGGATACTCACATTAGTATATTTGAGAAGGTGATTTCCCTAAAACAAGTGGTTTAATATCCAAAAGAATTGTCAAATTTGAGGATTTAGTGGATTTCTGCTTGGAAAATGATGAAGTTGGGTTACCAGATTATGACAAGATACTAGCATCTACTGTCGCTAACACTCCAACAATTTTAGGTTATGTTTTTGATTTTGACACCAAGATACATGTAAATGAAGCACCTCAGATTCCAGCTATTTTTATAGAAAAAAATAAAAAATTCGGTGAGTTTCTCCCTCAAGCAAAAGGCGTACTAACAAATCTTGAAGTTATTCAAGATGCTGGATACTCAAGTGGGTACATGAACAACATACCAGATGCAACGGGAATTATACGAAGTGTACCGCTTATGATAAAGTATAACGGAGCAGTCTACCCTTCTCTCGCCTTTGAAATGTATAGAATTGCTAGCAGTGCCAACAAAGTAAAAATCTCATATTCTTCTGCAGGAATTGACTCTATACAACTGGCAAAACAGTATATACCTAGTGATAGATTCGGAAGAATTCATTTAAACTTTCGTGGACCTTTTAAAAGCTATAAATATATTTCAGCAGTAGATGTATACAATAACAATATAACTAAACAAGACCTAGAGGGAAAATTCGTTCTTATAGGAAGATCTGCCTATGGACTTATGGATTTACGATCTACTCCTATGGACAGTGTTATTGCAGGGGTTGAGCTTCATGCAAACCTTATTGATAATCTTCTGCATAATGATATGCTTGTTAAGCCATCATGGGGTGAAGTTGTTGATTTAGCTCTTATAATATTCATTACTTTTATTATTTTGTTTCTTTTTTCTCGTTTCTCATTAGTATATTTACTCTTAGCATTCAGTCTTTCTTTGGCTGGAATTATGTATGGAAATTATTATCTACTTTTTAATCAGTATCTTATACTCAATTCAATTTTTCCTCTTTTTGCAATGATATTTTCTTTACTTGCAGTGTTGGTAGTAAGCTATATTTTTGAGTTTCGTCAAAAAGAGATGATTAAAGGTAAGTTTGCATCTAAGGTCAGCGCTGATGTTATGGAAGACATTCTGAAAAATCCTGACTCAAATACCTTAGATGGAGCCGAGCGAGAAATAACTGTCTTTTTCTCTGATGTTAGAAACTTTACAAATATCTCTGAAGCTATGGGAGATGCAAAATCGCTTATCAAGTTTATGAATGAAATCATGGAACCAATGACTGAAATCATCATCCAAGAAAAAGGTACTGTAGATAAATATATCGGAGATGCTATTATGGCATATTGGAATGCACCTTTGGATGTAGAGAATCATGCAGATAAAGCTGTAGTAGCTAGTCTAAGACAACTCCATGCACTCCAAGCCCTCAACAAGACATTGAGAGAAAATCCAGAGTATCAAAATGTAATCGACATATCAGATAAGGCAAATGCACCTATTGTCGATATTGGCATCGGACTTAACAGCGGTGTTGCTATTGTTGGAGAGATGGGTTCTTCGCAACGCTCAGACTATACTGTTATCGGTGATCCAATTAACCTTGGTGCTAGGCTTGAATCTTTGTGTAAATATTATAACTCTAAACTCAATATTTCAAATTTTACAAAAGAGATGTTGACAGGTGATTATATTTTTAGATTTTTAGACCTTGTTACTGTCAAAGGAAAAGCTG
>JAUZRZ010000033.1 GCA_030949945.1 Sulfurimonas sp.
AATTGTACTGATAAGCCCTATAGTTAGGTTCACTGTAGCGGGTGCAAAGCTTTTAAGGAGCTGTTTTTGTTTAGCTTCTAAATCTTCAAGAGAGATATTGTCTATTTTCTTTTTTCCTAAACTATTTTTAAAATGGATGTTATATCGATTTTCTAATCTATCTATATCTTTTGCTTTAGATGAGTTAAAGTACTCTTTTGCAATGTCATTAAGTGTGAGTTGGCTTCTTGCTTTTGTAAGATGAGGAGCATCAGTTCCAAGCGATACGGCACTAATAGTATTGTTTCTAAGAGCTATGCAGGTTGCAATTCTTACACCTTGTGAATGTTTGCCTACTGTCTTTAGTTTTTCTCTTCCATCACGGTCTATCCATCGGATGAGATATACTTTATCAACCTCTTTTTCTTCCTCATTTACAACTGGCTTATAAAATATACCTTGCGACCTTGTCGCAATTCTTTTGTTTAAAGTTTTTAACTGTATCATTTCACTTCCTAATATATAAAAATTTTCATTTTTCAAGTCCGTTTTTGTGAGATGAGAGTCCGACGAATATGAAGAAATTTGACAAAGTCCGACGATAATCGGACTTTTATTGTATTACAAAAAAACACTATAAAGCCCTTGTTTACGAGATTAGACAAGGTTTGAGGAGATTTAAATGAGCATCTACAGAGAGTACGACATACGTGGGATTTATGAAAAAGAGTTAAATGAGGCTAGTGTAGTTCGTATTGGCTATGCTTTGGCTGCAAAGATTAGTGGTGAGTATGTGGCTGTTGGGTATGATGCTCGAAGTCATTCTCCTATACTTTTTGAGTATCTTGTTCGTGGACTAAACGCAGGGGGTAAAAAAGTTTTAGGTATGGGACTCGTTCCAACTCCTGTAAACTACTTTACAAATTATCAAGAGTGGAATGGAATTACTCCGTCCGCTTCTGTTATGATAACGGGCTCTCATAATCCTAGTGAATATAATGGTTTTAAGATTACTGTAGATAAAGCACCTTTTTTTAGTGAAGATATTTATGCTCTTGGTCGAGAGTGTGCGGTTATGGATATGCCACAAGATGTGAAGAGAGATGTAACTGAGATAAATGCAGTAGATAGATATGTGGACTTTATAGTAAATGAATTTCAACATCTAAAAGCTATGGATACAAAAATAGTTTATGACTGTGGTAATGGTGTTGCTGGTGTTGTGACTGAAGATATTTTCGCTCGCCTAGAACTTAAAACGAAAGGTTTGTATGTTGACCCTGATGGAACTTTTCCTAACCACCATCCAGACCCATCAGATGAACATAATCTTGTAGATATTAAAAAACTTTTAAAGACAGATGGTGACATCGCATTTGCTTATGATGGAGATGCTGACCGTATAGCAGTGCTTACACATAAGAATAATATTAAGGGCGATATGATGGCTCTTCTATATAGTATGAAGATGGATAAGCCTACTGTTATTGGTGAGGTAAAATGTTCTCAAGTTATGTATGATGAACTTACTCGTCGTGGTTGTAATGCCATTATGTATAAAACTGGGCACTCTAACTTAAAAGTCAAGATGAAAGAGACAAACGCAGACCTCGCATGTGAAGTAAGTGGTCATATCTTTTTCAAAAATCGTTACTTTGGTTATGATGATGCTATCTATGCAACTCTTAGAATGTTAGAACTTATAAATGATGGTATAGATTTAGATGCAGAGTTAGCAGCTCTTCCTAAAGTTTACTCTACGCAAGAGTTAAAAGTAGAAACAACTGAAGAAGAGAAGTTTAAAATCATCGCTAGAGTGAAAGAGCTTCTTAAAAACCCACCAGTAGATTTCCCAGCTATTAAAGACATCATTGATGTAGATGGTGTAAGAATTAACTTTGAAAATGGCTGGGGACTTGTTCGTGCCTCAAATACTACACCCGTACTAGTTACTCGTTTTGAATCTACTATAGAGAGTGAAGCTTTAGTTTATGAAAAAGCGATAAATGACTTGATAGTTCAAGCAAAAAACTCTATATAAAGGAAAAATATATGAAAACACATACACTCGTAATGCCACTAGATATGCACCTACATCTTCGTGATGGTGTAATGTTAGAGAATGTTGCACCACTTTCTGCTTACTCGTTTAGTGGAGCTATCATTATGCCAAACCTTGTGCCTCCAGTGGAGAGTGCAGGGGATGTTATAGCCTACAAAGAACGCATTATGGCAGCCGTGCCAAATGACTACTTTGAACCATATATGACACTCTTTTATAAGAACTATGATAAAGCTTTTTTGAAATCTGTTGCAGATGAGATAACAGCTATCAAGCTTTATCCTGCTGGAATTACGACAAACTCAGAGGGTGGTGTTTCATCTTTTGACATAGAAGAGATGCGACCTACACTTCAAGCTATGAGTGATATGGCAATTCCTTTATGTGTTCATGGAGAGACAGATGGTTTTGTGATGGATAGAGAGGCTGAGTTTATGTCTATTTATGAACTTTTAGCGAGTAACTTTCCTAAACTTAAAATTATTATGGAACACATTACAACTAAAGAAGCGGTAGAGATGTTAGATAAATATGAAAATCTTTATGCAACCATTACAGTACATCATCTTATATTGACACTCGATGATGTTGTAGGTGGGATGATGCAACCACATCTTTTTTGTAAACCTATCGCAAAAAGACCAGAAGATTTAGATGCACTACTCTCAATTGCACTTGAAGCACATCCAAAAGTGATGTTTGGAAGTGATTCTGCTCCACATCCTCAACATAAAAAAGAGTCATGTGGGTGTGCAGCAGGGATATTTACAGCTCCTATAGCACTTCAACTTTTATGTGAAATTTTTGATCAGTTTGATAAACTTGATAATCTTCAAGATTTTGTAAGTGATAATGCACAGCGTATTTACGGGATTTGTCCTGAGTTTAAAGAGATTACATTAGAGCAACGACCTTTTGTTGTTCCCGCAAACTATAGCGGTGTCGTACCAATGTATGCAGGTGAAACTCTATCATGGGCGATTGAGAGTGTCGACTAAAATTCTCTTACTTGAAGATGATGCTCTCTTTGGTGAATCTTTAGTTGATTTACTTGAAGTTGAGGGTTATGAAGTAAGACATTGCATAAATGGACAAGATGCACTTGATACTATCTATAGGATGAAGTTTGATCTTTATCTTTTAGATATAAATGTTCCACTTATCAACGGTCTCTCCCTACTTGAAGATTTAAGAGGGGCAGATGACACGACTCCTGCAATTTTCCTTACTTCACATAAGGATAAAAAAACACTACTTCAAGGTTTTAGTAGCGGCGGAGATGATTATCTTACAAAACCATTTGATAATGATGAGCTTTTACTGCGTTTAATGGCTCTACTTAAACGCACCAAGAGGGATGAACCTGTGAAACTTGGAGAGTTAAGCCATGATAAAATACATAAAAGTATCTATTATAAAGGAGAGTTACTTGAGCTTACAAATAAAGAGTACACTCTTTTAGTACTTTTAATGAAGCATGTAAATACTCCTGTCACAAAAGAGATAATATTCGAAGAGTTATGGAATTTTAATGAAGGTGGAAGTGATGGGGCTATTCGCGTTTATATAAATCGGCTCAAGCAACTTTTACCCGAGTTAAGTATAGAAAATATTCGTGGGGTAGGGTACAAACTTGTTTGTTAGCCTGCGTTTAAATATCTTTTTATACTATTTTATAACAGTAAGCCTTTTTATTGGTTGTACATATTACTTTTTTAATGTTTTAAATATTCAAAATGTTTATCTTTTAGCTCTTGTATTTGTCTGTTTTATTATACTAAGTGGAGTTTTTATCTCAAAGCTTGCGGTTGACCCTTTAGAAGAGTATGCAGATAATCTGCAAACTCTCTCAAAAGAGACACTTCATGAGCTTAACCTTCCTATAAGTACCATAAAAACAAATACTCAAATGTTAAATAAATCTTTTAAAGACGAGAAAAGCCAAAAAAGATTAGAGAGGATAAACAGTGCATGTGAGATGCTTCAAGAGAGGTATAATGAGCTTGATTATTTTATTAAAATGCAGAGTGATGAAAGCATTTGTGAACTCTTTGACTTGAGCGAACTTATACAAGAGAGGGTTCTGTTTTTAGCTAAAGTTTATCCTCATATAGATTTTAATATATCTGTTGTCAAACTAGAGATATTTAATGATAAAAAAGGCTTAAGCAAAGTAATTGACAATATTGTTGATAATGGGGTAAAATACTCGCCTGATTCAGAAATAATAGACATCAAGATAGAAGAGAAGACTTTAAGTGTGTGTGATTATGGAATAGGAATGGATGAGGTAGAACTTTTACAGATTTTTGATAAATACTATCAGTCAAATAAAAATATGCAAGGCTTTGGAATAGGGCTAAGTATGGTGAAAAGATTTTGCGATAAAAATGAAATAGCACTATCTTTTGAGTCTAAACCTCAAAAGGGTACGAGAGTGAAATTAAAATTTAAATAAAAGATAGGAATTATATATGCAAGAAGCAAATATGTTAGAGTTAGCAGAACAGGCACTAGATTATGGAGTGATGGGAATACTTATTCTGATGAGTATAGTTACATTATGGTTGTTTATTGAGCGTATGATGTTTTATAAAAGTGTACGAACAGAGGATTATGAGTATAGAGATAATCTTGACCTTGACTTGACAGATAATATAGGAGTACTTAGTGCTATTGGTACAAATGCTCCTTATGTTGGACTACTCGGAACAGTAATAGGTATTATGATTACATTTTATACTATGGGTGATGTTGGTGCTGTTGATGCAAAAAAAATTATGGTTGGACTTGCTCTTGCACTTAAAGCTACTGCGATGGGTCTTGTTGTAGCTATGCCTGCAATCGTTGCCTATACTATAACACTCCGTAAGACAGAGAGAATTTTAACAAAGTTTGATGTAGAAGCTGAGGCAAAAGCGAAGTAATGGCAAAGTGTAAAAAAAGTCATAAAAGGTTTGACTCTATTAATGTTATTCCATTTATAGATATTATGCTTGTTCTACTCGTTATGGTTCTGACAACTGCTACCTTTATAAAGCAAGGTGTTATCCCTATTGATCTACCAAAAGCAAAAGCAACCGATAAAAAAGATACAAAAAAAGAAGTGACTATATATGTAAACGCTAAGGGTGAACTATTTTTTGATAAAGATAAAGTAGATTTAACTACTTTGGAGAAAAAACTATCTTCCGTTGAAAAAACACAGACAGTTATACTTAGAAGTGATAAAGAGTCGAAGTTTCAAGACTTTGTTAGTGTGATGGATATTTTAAAACGTTTGGGGCATGAACAGCTCTACATAGTCACAAAAAAATAATTTTGTGCTGTAAGATTATCCTATAATGAGCAAGCCCATTATAGCGCAGTAAAGTCAAACTAAAGATGTAAATCTTTTAAGAAAGCTTGTTTCTCAGTTAGTAGGATTATCTAAAAGTAATTTAGTATGGATTTTCTACTTCTTCTACAAGAACTTTTGTACTCTCATCCATTTGAGTATTAAAAACTTTTTTATCAACATCTTTTATATCATTAAAAAGAGTAGTAGCAATAAAAAATAGCACCATAATAACTACTATACTAGCATAAAGCAGTAAGTAGTTTTTTATCTGTCCATTTGTAAAAGGGTTCTCTATTTTCATTGCTAGTTAAAACCTTACATTCCCATACCAGGCATACCACCCATTCCACCCATCTGTGGAGCTTCAGCAGGAGACTCTTCAGGTATTTCATAGATAGCTGCTTCAGTTGTAAGAAGCATAGAAGCTACTGAGGTTGCATTTGTAAGGGCAACACGAGCTACTTTAAGTGGGTCGATGATACCCGCTTTAAACATATCTACATACTCACCATTTGCCGCATTAAAACCGATAGTATCGCTATCAGCTGTTGCTACTGTGTTTACTACTACACCTGTATCAAAGCCTGCGTTTTGAGCTATCTGCTTCATAGGTGCTGTAATAGCACGTAGAATTATCTCTGCACCGATTTTTTGGTCACCTTCGAGTACAATGTTTACTTTTGAAGCAGCACGTACAAGAGCCGCACCACCACCGATGATAATACCCTCTTCAACTGCCGCTTTTGTAGCACTTAAAGCATCATCAACACGGTCTTTTTTCTCTTTCATCTCAGTCTCAGTAGCTGCACCAACTTTGATTACAGCAACACCGCCACTTAGTTTTGCTAAACGTTCTTGTAGTTTTTCTTTGTCGTATTCAGAAGTTGTTGCCTCTATCTGAACTTTTATCTCTGCTATGCGAGATTTAACATTTTCCTCTAGCCCCGCACCATCAACGATAACAGTATTGTCTTTGTCAATAACTATGCGAGCAGCTTGACCGAGCATCTCAATAGTTGCAGCTTCTAAAGTGTGACCTGTCTCTTCACTGATAACAGTACCCTGTGTTAAAACAGCGATGTCAGCAAGCATTGCTTTACGTCTGTCACCAAAACCAGGAGCTTTTACAGCAGAGATATTTAAAACGCCACGAAGTTTGTTTACTACTAAAGTAGAAAGAGCTTCGCCTTCTACATCTTCAGCGATTATAAGAAGTGGGCGTGAAGTCTTTTGAACTTGCTCTAGTACTGGTAAAAGATCTTTAAGTGAAGAAATTTTGCTATCACATAGTAAAATCCAAGGATTTTCAATCTCAGCTACCATTTTTTCAGGGTTAGTGATAAAGTAAGGGCTAAGATAACCACGGTCAAACTGCATACCTTCAACTACATCAAGCTCATCACTGATACCTTTTGCCTCTTCAACAGTGATAACACCATCTTGCCCAACCTTATCCATAGCTTCAGCAATCATATCACCAATAGCAGTGTCAGAGTTTGCAGAGATAGTAGCAACTTGTGCGATGTCCTCTTTTCCATCAACCGACTTAGAAGCAGTCAGCTAGGTTCTCTAGTATCTGAGTACAAGCTTTATCCATACCGCGTTTTACTTCAACAGGATTTGCCCCAGCAGTAATGTTACGTAAACCCTCAGAGAAGATAGCATTTGCAAGAACAGTAGCTGTTGTTGTACCATCTCCTGCTTCATCAGCAGTGTTTGATGCTACTTCTTTTACAAGTTGTGCACCCATGTCTTCTAGTTTATCTTTTAGTTCCACTTCACGAGCAACTGAAACACCATCCTTTGTAAGAACTGGAGCACCATAGCTTTTCATGATAAGTACATTACGACCACGAGGTCCCATAGTCACTTTTACTGCATCTGTTAGTTTTTCAACACCACGTGCTAAAGCATTTCTTGCTGTATCTGAAAATATTATTTCTTTTGCCATTGTATTATCCTATTATTCCAAAAATATCTTCTATATCGAGTACTATATAGTTTACACCATCAAATGAGACTTCGTTTCCTGCATACTTAGCAAATAAAACTTCATTATCATTCGCAAGTGTTTCTACCTCTTTACTAACTGCTACTACTTTACCGCGAGAAGGTTTCTCTTTGGCATTGTCAGGAATGATAATCCCAGACATAGTTGTTGTAGCTTCTTCTATCTTTTTACTAAAACTCTGTTTCCAAGTGGTTGAAAATTCATTGTAACCTCTTTAATTATTTGATATGTATTTTAAGTGCCTAGTCAAAAGGAATATCAACATCAGAAACCTAAAAAAGATGACTAATGCAAGGCAAAAAGTGCGAAGAAGCTACTAGTAGCTTCGAGTACTTTTAACGAAGTCAGTAGTTATCTTTTAGGTTTCCTACGGGCGAATAGAGAAATATCCTATTGTGTCGTTAGATTTCCTTGAATTAGCCAGCTAGTTCTGCGAAAATCTGCCTAACACTAGAATATTTCTCTATTCGCTGATGTTGGTATTCCTTTTGACTAGGCACTTATACATTGCGATTTTACCACAATAGGTTTAATGGTAATCAATTTGTGAACATTAATTGCTATAGTTATACTGTTGTCACATATTGTTCTTAGTTTATAGACCTTAAGTATAAAATACTTTACTATTAATCAAGGGGTTCTAATGAAAATCGACTCACATGGTATTGATCACAATAAACAGTTTTTACAAATGGTGCGAACAAATATTATATTTGAAAATGGAGGAGGCTGATCCATCGGTCATTAGTATAAAGCTCTAGTTTCTTCTCTTTATTGAGAAGAAATATTCTCTCTCTTTTTATAAAACTTTCAAAAATAACAATACTTTTACTAAGCAAAGGAAAATAAAAGCTTTTTGTGGTTATAATTCCACCCTCTTAAAAGATGTCACGGTAGCTCAGCTGGTTAGAGCACTGGTCTCATAAGCCGGGGGTCGGGGGTTCAAGTCCCCCTCTTGACACCATTTTTTTTAAGAGAATCTTTCAAATGTTCCGGATTAGCTCAGCGGTAGAGTAGGTGACTGTTAATCACTTGGTCGCTGGTTCGAATCCAGCATCCGGAGCCACACTTTATTAAACCCCATGCACACTGACTTTTCAACTGATTTATTTAGCTACTGTGCCCATATTGTAAATAATTCTAAAATCTATTTTAACTTTTTTTCTATAAATAAATTACACTCTATACCACTGCTTTGAAAGACTACTATTGATGGGATTATGTGGGATTTAAAACCGTAAGACTTACAGCCATGAGGTTTTTGTGGCTCCCATGTTACAAAATAGTATTGGCATCTTCTACAGTTGATTCTTCTCATATATTGACCTTTGCATCACATCATTTGGGTTTAAGTGTAAAATATTAGCATATTAGATAAAATAAACAAATTAAACTTTACAAAGAGAGCCTTATGGACAAAATATTACTTATGTTTCAACTTCAAAACCAACTAAACTGTGCAACCAATGGAGATGACTGGACTAAGGGTGTTACAAAAAATGGAAAAATCATTAACTGGAGACGCTGTATTTATATGGAATGTGCAGAAATGATAGATAGTTTTTCATGGAAGCACTGGAAGGCTATTGATGCGGAACCTAACTGGGATAACCATCAGATAGAAGTTATAGATGTATGGCACTTTATCATGAGTTTGGCTATTGAGAACTACAGTGATACTCTTAGAGGTGGAGTAGATGAAGTAGCTATAAGTGTATCAGAATATAAATCGTTTTCTAAGATAGATATTGAAGATGAGTCCTTCGCACCTCAAAACGATGTGATGGATAAGGTAGAAAATATTATACGTCTTAGTGTTTCACAAGATACTTTAGAGTTAGAGAGTTTAATCTCTGAGTTTTTTGACCTTGTTGTGATGAGTGGACTTAACCTAGAGTCTTTATATAGACTCTATATAGGAAAAAATATCCTAAATCAGTTTCGTCAAGATAATGGTTACAAGGAAGGCACTTATATAAAAGTATGGGCTACAGAAGAGGATAATGTTGTTATGAAACGTATCTGGGAAGAAAATGCTGATATTAAACCAGATGCTTTATATAAAGAGTTAGCAAAGTCTTATGCCTCACTTACTAAAAGTTAGTAATCTCTCTTTTGCTTATAAAAAAGGGAATTTATTATTTGACAATCTCTCATTTGCACTTAAAAGAGGAGAGTTAAAAGCTATTGTTGGTGAGAGCGGAGTAGGTAAAAGTACTCTATTTGAGTTGATTTTAGATAACTTAAAGCCATTAAGTGGAACTATTAAAGTCGCTTCATGCTCACAGGTTTTTCAAGATCCATATAGCTCTTTTCATCCAAGTTACACTCTTCTTAATCAAATAGAAGATGTAGCACCTGTGGATGAACTACAAAAATACTTAAAACTGATAAATTTAGATTACGACTTACTGCTTAAGCTTCCACACGAACTCTCAGGTGGGCAGCTTCAGAGAGCTTCTATTTTACGAGCACTGCTTATGAAACCTGATATTTTACTTCTAGATGAACCTACTTCTGCCTTAGATAATGTTATACAATTAGAGGTAATGAAAATGCTTATGAATCATCTAGACTCAATGGCAATGTTACTTATAACTCACGATATGGAGCTAGCTCAGTGGTGTGCGGATGAAGTTATTACGATTTAAAGATAGAGTTGATAAGGTAAAAACCACTTCCAGCCATAAAAATTGTTCCAAATAGATTTAGTGTCATGTTTGTCAAAGCAAGCACAATACTTCCACCCTCGAGAAGTAAAAATGTCTCCATGGCAAATGTTGAGTATGTTGTAAGTGCTCCTAGCATTCCTGTTGTAAGAAATGACTTCATATGTACAGAGAATATAGTAGTGTACATAAAGTAAGCGAATAAGCAGCCTATTATAAAGCTACCAATTAGGTTTACACTTAGTGTTCCAAATGGTAAAGTATGGGGAATCTTATGTGAGATAAGACCATTGATGTAAACACGAAGTACAGCACCTATAAAACCACCACTACCTATTGCTAATATTGATTGCCAACTCATCATCATACACCTTTTGCATCTTTTTTCGTAAATCTTTTAGCCAGTCAGGATTGTCCCTATCGGCGATAAAAGATTCCATGAAAACTACTGTAATATTTTTTGGGGAGTAGAGAAACTTTTTTATATCGTAACAAGCTAAGGTATTTACTAAAACAACAGGTTGTACTCTAAGCTTATACTTATCAGCAACAAATTTTGCACCTGATTTAAAAGGTAACATACGACTGTTTTTGCTTCTTGTTCCTTCTGGAAACATAGCTACTGTACGCTTTTTATCTACTCTGTCTTTTACTGCACGAAGCAGCTTTACTAAAGATGTTTTGCTTTCACGCTCAATTTCTATATCTTCAGGAAGACTCATTGCAAGACCAAAAAATGGAACATCAAAAAGTGCTTTTTTTGCAACCCAAGCTAAATCATTTTTAGTGCTAGTCTCTAACACCGCTACATCAATATCACTTTGATGGTTTATAAGAAACATCTGTGCATCAAGATCTTCTTTACCTTTAATGGTAGTGGAAAAGAATGTAGTGTATCGGATAAACCAATTAGAAATTTTTCGTGGATAGGGACGTGGTAATATAGGAAACAGTACTATAGATAAAGCGATAGCAATAAATATAACTACAGTCGCTAAAAACCAACTAATATGAGCAAATATCTTCATTTTTCACCCATCCTATTTTTTCATTTTTTAATTTCACTTTCACAAATCCATCTACACTTCCCTCTTTTAATAGAGTAAATTCAGTAGATACAGTTTCAAATATAGTTCCATTATCTACAGGAAGTAGACGTATCTGTGCACCCTTTTTTATGCATATCTCTTGTTCAGGTACTCCAAGGTAAGCTATGTAGAGAAGAGGTAGGATTAAAAAGATAAGATAGATATACTTTCTTCTCCACAAAATAAAGACCAAGGCTACTAATGAAACTACAGCCGCCACTTGCATTTTTAATCTCTCTTTTGACTGATCCTTAGGTTTTAAATCACTCTGTGTTGTAACACTATCATCTTCTACAATAATTGGGATAATAATAGTAGAAAATTTATTCTCTAAAAGATTAAAGTATGAAAAAGAGAAGTTCTCTATATTTTTATCTATTACCAAAAAGTAAGTAATCTTTGAGTCTAGATGAGACTCTGTTATTGATTCTATTCCCTGTTTAAAGACATTTTCAAAATGCATAGCTCTTATATCTGAGTTTTCTGCAGCTGCTACAAAAACAATTATATTGTGTTTGTTGTCAAAGCTAGTAGTTTTATATTCTATAAGTTCAAAATTATTAGCAATAATTTTTGAAAAGTTCTCTTTGGGGTTAAGAGTAATGATATTGAGCTTATCACCTAAGATATATGTTGAGTTGTACTCTTGAGAAGCGATAAGTGTTGCATTGACATCGGGAAGCTTTGCCCATCTTTGTCTGCTTAAGAGATAAAAAGTATCATAAAAATACTTTCCTTTTTTAACTCGCTCAGGTGTCTCTGTAAGCATTTCAAGCCCACTGATATTTGTAAACTCATACTCTATATCCTCAAAGTCTCTCACCGTAGAGAGAGTCTTTAGGGTTATAGGGAAGATTTCACCTTTTATTACTCTTTGTGGTACATTATCGTAACTTAGATAGATGACTTTATTAGCTTCTAGCGAAGATAAGAACAGGAAAAAGAGTAAAAAAAGTTTTATCACGATGTTAAAAACCTTCAAGCATTTTGACACCATCATCACTTCCTAAAATAGATTCCATTGCCCGTTCAGGATGAGGCATAAGACCAAAGACATTTTTCTCTTTGTTACAGATACCAGCTATAGAGTCTACACTTCCATTAGGATTTTGAATATTTCCTTGTGAATCTGTATATCTTAGTAAAATTTGATTGTTCGCCTCAAGTTCTACTAAACCAGCTTCATCTATAAAATAGTTCCCATCATGGTGTGCTATAGGGATATTTACAAGATCACCCTTACTTAGTTTTTCTAAAAAGATATTATCACTGTTTTCAACTTTTAATGAATGGTGTTTAGAGATAAAATGAAGTCCATCATTGCGTTTAAGTGCACCTGGGAGTAAACCAGCTTCAGTTAAAACTTGAAAACCATTACAAATACCTAAAACTTTTCCACCATCATTAGCATAAGTTTTTACTGCTTTCATAACAGGGCTAAACTTTGCAATAGCACCAGAGCGGAGATAATCACCATAAGAAAAACCACCCGCAACAACAAGTAAGTCTGTATCAGCTGGGATTGTTTCAGATTTATGCCAAACTATCTCAGTTGTAGCACCAAGAGACTCAAATGCATGCTGCGTATCGTACTCACAGTTAGTCCCAGGAAATTGAAGTATTGTGACTTTCATTAGATTAACTCTATCTTATAATCTTCGATAACAGTATTTGCAAGAATCTCTTCACACATTTTAGTTACCTCTGCCATAGCCTTCTCTTTATCAGTTTCTGCAAGTTTTAACACGATTTGTTTGCCAATACGAACATCCTCTACACCAGAAAAGTTTAAAGAGTCAAGTGCATGATGCACTGCTTTTCCTTGTGAGTCTAAAACACCTGCTTTTAAAGATACATTTACTATTGCTGTCATTACTATTTTCCTAAAATTATTTTATTTATTACGGTAATGGAAGTAATTCCATTGCCTACGTTAACACTAGGTTTCCTTTCGGCAGGAAGCCCATATCACTTTGTGCTATTTACCGAGAATTCGGTTTAGAACCTGTTCATAAGCTACTGTTAGCCCACCTAAACCTTGACGAAATCTATCTTTGTCCATCTTCTCACCACTCTCTATATCCCAAAAACGACAGTTGTCAGGGCTAATCTCATCTATTAAAATTATATTTCCATTATTGTCTTTTCCGAACTCTAGTTTAAAGTCAACAAGATTGAGACCTTTTTGTGCAAAGTAAGGCTTGAGTATGTCGTTTATTTGACGTGCCATTCGACGTAGTTTATCTAGCTCATCTTGGTACTCTACAAGTTCTAGTATAAGACAGTGTTGATCGTTAAGCTTAGGGTCACCTAAGGCATCATTTTTGTAGTCAAATTCAACAAGTGTAAAGGGAAGAACTGTGCCATCTTCTATTCCTAGGTTACGACTGAGCGAACCAGTTGCAATATTGCGAACAATTACTTCAATGAGAATTACATCTACTTTTGTGTGTAGCATATGGTTATCATCTAACATTTTGACAAAATGCGTAGGGATTCCATTTGCTTCTAAAAGTTTAAAAAGCTCAGTACTTATCTTATTGTTAAGTGCACCTTTTCCTGCTTCACTCGATTTTTTTTTCACCGTTAAACGCAGTAAGGTCATCTTTAAACTCTGAAATGACTAAGTTTGCATCATCTGTAAGGTAGAGTCTTTTTGCTTTACCTTCATAGAGTAACTCTCTTTTTTGCATTGTTACTTTCCTTGTGTAATTATTAAAGCTTTAAGAATGTCAACAGCAGATTTAAGTTGAATATCTTTATTTAACATTTTTGGCGTAATTATATCTTTTTTCTCTTTTGTCTCAGCTTTTGTCTCTTCTTTTTTTTGCCATCTACTTTTTGAAGTTCTTCTTCTAAGTGCTGTTTTAAGTCAGCCTCTTTTATAGCAAACTCATTTTCATATGTTTTTACTTCACCTGGTAAAACATAAACATCTGGCTTAACTCCAACAGCTTGAATTGTCCGTCCGCTAGGTAAATAGTAACGTGCAATTGTGAGTTTAATAGCCTCATCTTTTGTGATAGGAAGGACTACTTGTACACTTCCTTTTCCAAAGGTGTTTTGCCCCACTAAAACACTACGTTTATGGTCTTGAAGTGAACCACTAACGATTTCTGAAGCACTAGCACTTCCTCCATTGATAAGAACAACTAAAGGTACCTTTGTAATTGTTGCACTTTTTGTCGCAGTATATACTTTTTTATCACTCTCTTTTCTACCCTTTTGAGATACAATATCTCCCTCATCAACAAAAATATCAACAAGCTCAACTGCTTGGTCAAGTAAACCACCTGGGTTATTACGTAAATCTAGGATAATACCCTTTGTTGTAGTTCTATATTTATTTATTGCTTGACTAACATCTGAGGCAACTTTTTTATCAAAACTTGCAACTCTAATATAGAGAGTGTCATCATTTATGATTTTACTATGAACAGACTCTATAGTAATAATACCTCTCACAATATGAATAGGGAGAGGTTTAAGCTCACCTTTGCGAACAATAGTTACATCAATTGGGTCACCAACCTTACCTCGCATAAGTGACACTGCTTCATCTATTGTCATGCCTATAGTCGATTTTTTATCAATTTTTAAGATAATGTCACCAGATTTTAATCCAGCTTTATCAGCAGGAGTACCATCAATAGGGGCGATTACAGTTAGAGCACCATTTTTCATACCAACGGTTATACCTAGTCCACCAAACTCACCATTTGTCTGTACTTGAAGACGTGTATAATCTTTTTGTTTAAGGTAATTGGAGTGTGCATCAAGGTTTTTCATCATACCATCTAGTGCTTTATCCATAAGCTCTTCTATAGTGATGTCATCAACATTATACTGCTCAACAATACTAATAACTTTTGAAAATTTAGCCAGTGCTTCTAAACGCGAGGCTTCTGTATGTTTAGACGAGCTGTCTGCTAAAAGTGTGGAAGAAAAAAGAAGACTTATCGCAACTGCAGTTGAGAGAAAGCCCAATGTAATATATTTTTTGTTTTTCATATATAAACCTAATATCTATAATTTAAAAATTATTATACCCTTTCTTATTAAATAGCAGATAAAAGAGCTCACTTAAATTCTAAATTATTTTATTTATATATAATGTCGGAATAAATAAGGAAATGAGAACTTGAAAAATATTATTTTAATCGGTTTTATGGGAGTAGGTAAGGGTAGTGTGGCTAGAGAAGTGATAAAAAACTCTAAATACATGGCAATAGATACAGATGACCTTATAGAATCTATGGAAAATAGAAGAATTAAAGCAATTTTTGACAAAGAGGGCGAAGAATATTTTAGAAAACTAGAAAAAAATGTAGCTAAATGGTTGGAAAAAAGTGTCCAAAGATACACTTATATCTACAGGCGGTGGCTTTTATAAACAAACAAATATAAAAAAAATAGGTATAATAGTCTTACTTGATTCTCCTTTTGATGCTATAATAAAACGTATAAAAAAGCATTCAAATGCAGCAAAGAAACTAAAAAAACGTCCTCTTTTAGCAGACTTAAAAAAAGCAAAAGAGTTGTATGATGAACGACGTCCTGAGTACTTAAAACTAGCAGATATTGTACTAGATGTAACAGATAAAAGTGTGCAAGAGTGCTCAGCTGAATTATTAAAAAAGGTAAATAAATATGTATAAAATATTATTAGCAATAGTGTTAATCACAACATCTCTACTTGCGAGTGAAGTTAAAAAGTCAATACTCTGGCAAAAAGATTTTAAAAGTGGAATAAAAGAAGCAAAAAAAGAGAATAAACCTGTACTTTTTGTTTACTCACGCCATACTTGTAAGTACTGTGTTGTTTTAGAAAAAAATGCTTTTTCAGATAAACGAGTGATTGATGCTTTAAACAAAGACTTTATTTCTATTGTCTCTTATACTGATGAAAATGATTATACACCACGTGAATTATTAAGCTCAGCTACTCCTACTCTATGGTTTTTAAAACCTGATGGGCATCCTATGTTTCAACCTCTAATGGGTGCTGTTGATAAAAAAAGTTTTTTAGAAGCCTTACATATTGTAAAAAAAGAGTTTGATAAAGTTAATGAAAAGAGAGAAAAAAAATAATGATGTTTATAAAAACAGATGAGAGTGGTTTTGATAGAGGTTTTCAAGAGTTACTTGGACGCGGAAAGATGGACATGGAGCATGTGAGTGTCATTGTTGGTAATATTATTTCAGAAATTAAAGAGAGAAAAAATGCTGCACTCAAAGAACATATAGCAAAGTTTGATAACTGGACTCCTAAGAGTGATGAAGATTTAAAAATATCAACTGAGTCAATGAGTAAGGCATATGATGCACTAGAGCCAAAGTTGAAGTCTGCACTGCATTTAGCATATGATAGAATTAAAGTATATCATGAGAAACAAAAACCTAAGTCATGGTTCGATACAGAAGATAATGGAACTATACTAGGTCAAAAAGTAACAGCAGTTGATAGTGCTGGGCTTTACATACCTGGTGGAAAAGCGGCATATCCATCTTCACTTTTGATGAATGTTATTCCAGCACAAGTCGCAGGAGTTGAAAATATAGTTGTATGTACTCCAACACCAGATAATGAACCAAATGAGTTGTTACTTGCAGCTTGTCACTTATGTGGTGTAGACCAAGTTTATAAAGTTGGAGGTGCTTCAGCAATAGCAGCTATGGCTTATGGGACACAGAATATTCCCAAAGTTGATGTTATCACAGGTCCAGGAAATATTTTTGTAGCAACTGCAAAAAAGATGGTTTTTGGTGATGTAAACATAGATATGATAGCAGGACCAAGTGAGATAGGAATTTTAGCAGATGATAGTGCAAATGCAAATCACTTAGCAATTGACCTACTCTCACAAGCAGAACATGATGAGATGGCAAGTTCTATTCTGATAACTCCATCTCAAAAATTAGCAGATGCTGTAAAGATTGAGCTTGAGAAACTGGCTTAGTTAAACTTCCTCGTCAAAAGATAGCAAGAAAGTCGATTGAAGAGCGGGGAGCTATTATTGTTACAAAAGATATGGATGAAGCGATAAAACTTATGAATGACATCGCTCCTGAACATTTAGAAGTTGCGACTATGAGTCCTTTTGAATTATTACCATTTATAAAACATGCAGGAGCTATCTTTTTAGGACATAACACTCCTGAAGCAATTGGCGACTATGTGGCTGGACCAAATCATACTCTACCAACAGGTGGTACTGCAAAATTTTACTCTCCACTCGGAGTAGAAAATTTTATGAAAAAAACATCTATTATCTCTTTTAGCAAACAAGCTATAAATGATATAGGCGAAGAGTGTGCACTTATTGCAAATACTGAAGGTTTGACTGCTCATGAAGAGTCTGTTCGTGTTCGCTTAAAATAAATAATACTAACTGATGTTACGGACTATAAGGAGCAAAGCCCCTTATAGTCGCAGGGACATATCTGTCCCTACAACCCCCTAAAGCTATAAAAAAGGGGCTTTTTTAAGAAAAGTCTGTAACACACATACTAATTATCTACAAGTAAATCTTTACACTTTCTTTATACTTGTAGATATCTACGATAAAACTACGCACTAATCAAAAAACAATCACAAACTTACAACAGATTTATAATTTCTTTAAGATAACTTAGATAATATAATAGCACTAAGAAAGCCTCTATCTATTAATAGTAGGAACTTTTTTAATAAAATATGTAGTAGTTATAAATCTAAGTTAGCCTTAGTTGGCAAAAAAAGGAGAATATATGCAATTAGGTTTCCTAGTTGATTTACACCTGTGTATGGGTTGTAAAGGATGTGAAATCGCATGTAAAGTGGAGAATGAAGTTCCACTTAGTACATGGAGATTACGTGTTAAGTATGTGGATGTGGGGACATTCCCAGAGACAAAGAGAACTTTTACCCCTTTAAGATGTAATCACTGTGAGAATGCTCCATGTGAGAGAATTTGTCCAGTATCTGCTCTTCATTATCTTGATAATGGAATTGTAAATATTGATAAAGAACGTTGTATTGGTTGTGCAGGTTGTGTTATGGCTTGTCCTTATGGAGCTATCTATATAGACCCACAAACACAAACAGCTGATAAATGTACATATTGTGCACACCGTATTGCTTCATCTATGATGCCAGCATGTGTTGTTGCTTGTCCAGTTGAAGCAAATATATTTGGTGATTTAGATGATGCAAGTCATCTAATATTTCTAAATATATCCAAGTAAATCAAGTCAAATGTTCAAGTACGTAAACCTGAGAAGGGAACTAATCCTCATCACTATTATGTAGGTGGTGGTAATGTAAGTCTTAATCCACTTAGCTTCTCATAGAGTTGATGGTTATTCACTATTTAACAAAATAACAACACTTCCAGTTGGGGGACACCACTAATGGCAGCACATGAAATTTTAGCAGCTACTAATGCTGTAGTAACTTTAGATGTAGCACTTCCTGGTATAGTTTGGCCATGGTTTGTTACTATGAATATGTGGGCAAAAAGTATTGGTACAGGTGTGATTTTTATGCTTTTTATACTTATTGAGAAATGCACCCAGAATCAGCTAAGAAGTTAAGATTACATACTGCTGTTACAGCGTTTGTTTTCATAAATATCTTTTTATTATTTACTTTAGCTGATTTACACCAACCATTTAGAATGTGGCATATCTTTTTCTATCCTCATTTAACTTCAGCGATTACTATTGGGTCGTTTATGGCATCAGCTTTCTTAGGTCTTTTAACACTTTTAGTGTTTTTAGCATGGAAAAAGCAAGATGAAACATACGATAAAGTGTTTTTATGGGTAACTATATTAGCTATCCCTGTTACTCTATATACTGCAGCATTAATGGCTCAGTGTACGGCACGCGAACTATGGCAGATGCCAACAGAATCTGCACAAATGATTCTAGCAGCTACATTGTCTGGTTCTGCAGCGATGATTCTTTTAGGCGGCTCAAAACTTACTTATGAAGCAAAGCAGACTTTAGGTGTTGTTTTAGGATTAAGTGCATTGATGGCATTTATTATTTATATGTCTGAGTATATTTTTGGACCAATGAAAGCTGAAGAAGTTGCATTTACTTTAGAGTATATTAAAGGTGACGGACCATATACAGTAATGTTCTGGTTAGGTCAATGGATGACTTTTATTATACCAATGGTATTAATTGTATTAAGTAGAAGTTCAAAAAGCGAAGCTATTTTAAAATTAGCTGCGATATTAGCACTTGTGGGTCTATTCATGGTTAAACATGTATGGTTAATGATTCCACAGTTATTACCAATGAGTTAGGGAGAAACTATTAATGTATTTACAAAGTAGAAGAACATTTTTAAAAGGTGCAGCATTTAGTGTTGCTGGCGCCGCTATTGCAAAAGGGGTATTTACTGCTGATGCAATGGCTGAATCTATTGCAGAGAGTAAGTTTACTGATACTCCAGATTCATTATCATTTTATCCTCCAATGGAAGAGTGGTCTGACTTTAAAGAGTTAGATGGTAATGACTGGAAACGTGGTGGTATTGAGCGTAAAGGTGTAAGAAGTGAAGCAAATCCAGATGGTATTGAAGTTAACGATTATGTTATCGTGCCAACTGCATGTTCAAACTGTGAGGCATCTTGTGGTTTAACAGCTTGGATTGATAAAAAAACTTTTACAGTTAAAAAGTATATGGGTAACCCACTACACCCAGCTTCTCGTGGTAGAAACTGTGCAAAAGGGTATGCAACTCAAAGTCAAATGTATGATCCAGATCGTATTGCATTTCCACTTAAACGTGCTCCGGGTTCTGCTCGTGGTGAAGGAAAGTGGATACGTACTACTTGGGATGAGGCTATGACTACTATCGGTAAAAAGATGGGAGATACATTAGCTGTAGGTGATGAGTTATCTAAAAAAAACTGTTATGTTTCATGTTGGTCGTCCAAATGAAAATGGTTTTACTGGTAAGGTTTGGCATACACTTGGTTGTGATGCATTTAACTCACATACAAACATCTGTTCTTCAGGTGGTCGTACACCAACTATTCAGTGGGCAAATGATGATAGAACATCTCCGGATTGGGCTAATGCGAAGTTAATCTTTCTTAACTCTTCTCATGCGGCAGATGCTGGTCACTATTTCCAACAGTCAGCTTCATTTATCGCTGATGCTAGAGCAAAGGGTGCTAAACTTGTAGTTATGGATCCTCGTATGTCTAACTCAGCTGGTATGGCTGACCTTTGGATTGCTGCATGGCCTGGTACTGAACCACTCATCTATCTCTACTTAACACAGAGAATTCTTAACGAAGGGAAAGTTGATCGTGACTTCGTGAAGAAGTGGATGAACTGGGAAGTTTTCTTAGATAATAAGAAGTACTTAAACTATATGGTTGAAAAAGGGTATATTTCTAAAGCTCCAACTAAAAATGATTTTGATGCATTCTTAGATACAATTCAAGAACTTTACACACCTTATACTCTTGAGCATTGTGCTAAAGAGACTCATGTTCCTGCATATAAACTAGAAGAACTTTACGATATGTTCATCTGGGCTGGAACTTCTATATCTTCTTACTTCTGGCGTGCAGCAGCAGCTGGTAACCGTGGAGGTTGGATGAGTGGTCGTACAGGTTACTTACCAATTGCTCTTCGTGGTGCTATTGGACCTGAAGGTGGAACATTCTTTCACCACTGGCATGTTATTTCTGTTGCTGGTAAAGGTGGTAGTTCAACTGTTGGACAAGGTAAACGTGGAGCTAATATTCCTAAAGTTGATGTTTACAATGAACTTTCATGGCCACCAGAATGGCCACTTTCAACTTATGAAATGTCATTTCTTTTACCTCACCTTTTAACAGATACAGAGTGGCAGAAAAAATGGCAAGCTAAAGGACTTAATGTTCCTACAAAACTTGCTGTTTGGATTCCTCGTATGTATAACCCAGTTTGGATTAACCCGGATGGTTTTAGATGGATTGAGACTATTAAAGATGAAACTAAAATGGAGCTTACATTCAACTTATCACCAACTTGGTCTGAGACTAACTGGTATGTTGATTATATTCTTCCTGTTGGTTTAGCTGGTGAGCGTCATGATCAACACTCAGAAGCTACTATGCCTGCTCGTTGGACATCTTTCCGTCAGCCTGTTATGCGTGTTGCTTTAGAAAAAGCTGGATGGAAACCTAAAAACCCTGCTCGTGCTACTCTTGAAGCACATATTAAAGCGGGTCTTGGTGAAGTTTGGGAAGAGAATGAGTTCTGGTTTGATATGTGTGTTAACTACATCGATCCAACTGGTAAACTTGGTATCAAAAAAATGTGGGAATCTAAAAAGAACCCAGGTAAACCAGTTACTATTTCTGAGTGGTATGATGCTGCATTTGGTGATAACTTACCAAATCTTAAAGCAACTGCAACTGCAGATGCAAGATACAAAGATAAAGAGTATCCAGTTTATGAATATATGAGAGATCATGGTGCTTGGTTAGAAGAGAATAAAATCTACTCTGCACAAGAACGTGAGCTTAAAGATGATGGTAAAAACTACATCGCTCATGGTCATAAGTATGATAAAGATGAAGTACACACTGATAAACGCACAGGTGTTATGTCAGTTGAACATCATGGTAAGAAAAAATCTATTGGTATTGAGATAGATGGTAAGAAAATGGAAGGTTTTTGCAACATTAGACAAAAAACTTGACTTCTTCTGTGAGTGGTTTGCAGATGATTGGAAATGGCCAGAGTATGCTATTCCTTTTTATCCAAGAACGCCAGAAGAGAAAAAGGCTATGCCAGAGATTGTATCGCATGTAGATCACTCTTATATGACTGAGAAAAACTCTTATGCACTAAATACTGTTTTCCGTCTGCCATATAATATCCATACACGTTCAGGTAACTCTAAACACCTTATGGAAATCTCACAAAATCATGACCCTATCTGGATTTCAACTCCAGATGCTGCTCGTCAAGGTTTTAAACGTGGTGATTCTATCCGTGTTAATATCACAGATAGTGTAACTGGTCTCTCTTCAGGTTACTTTGTAGCTATGGCTGTACCAACTGAGGGTGTTCTTCCCGGAACTCTTGCTTGTTCTCACCATGGTGGTAGATGGAAACTTGTAAACTCAATCACTATACCTAACGGTGTAACTGATGGTAAAGTTGATTCTCAACCAATAGCTAGAAATATGAATGATTCTAAATTTATGGCTCATTCTCCTGAAAATGTTGGTACAAAAGCTGGTCAAATCAAAATCGAAGATTATGATGGAACTAGTGGTATGAATAGCTTTGGTGTTCCAGTTGCAGAGATGCAAATGGATGGAAAAGTTGGTAAACTTAAATATGTTGAAGGTTTAAAACCTTTTGAGACTGATAGATTTGCTGATTATAACCGTGATAGTGGAAATATTTGGTGGGATGGTCTTAGTGGTTCATGGCAAAATGCTGTAGCTGCAGCTCATCCAGATCCAATTTCTGGTATGCACTGTTGGCACCAGAAAGTTATTTTAGAGCCTGCTCAACCAGGTGATAAGATTGGTGATATTCAAGTTAACTATGAAAATAACTTTAAGATTTACCAAGGGTGGAGAGATCAACTTACTCGTCCTCTTAACTCTAGCGATAAACTACGTCGTCCTCAGCATATTAAGCGCCCATGGGTGCCTTTATCTGATAAAGCATATGCAGTTAATATCAAAGACTAGTTCTTTGATGTTTCTGATGTTACAATAATAAGAGAGTTTCTCTCTATATAAACTTTTTTACTTTTTTAATTATCTTCATTAAAAAGAAACCCACAACATTCTTATAAATAATCCAAAACTGCTTGTGTAACCAACCTCTGAAAATATTAATTTTTGATTTTTATCATAAATAAGTGTAGTCGGAAAAACTTTAACATTTAAATTATTTGAAATTTTATTTGAATTGTCATTAATGACTCTATACTCTAAGTTATGCTCTTGCAAATATTTATGTATCTCATAGTCAGTTCCAGAACCTACAGCAACTGTAATAACCTCATAGTACTTTGAGATTCTATTTATATTATCTGCTTCTAGTTTGCATACAGGACACCATGTTGCCCATACATGTAGCAATAGAGGTTTATCTCTCTTTGGAGTATAAAGAGTATTGTCAATGAGTTTTGTGGGTTGTAAGCTTAGGTTAGCGTGGTTGAGTTCTTGTGCTTTATAGAGACTTACTCCATTTGCAAATATAGTAATAAAGAGAGTAAAAAAGAGGAGTTCTTTGAAGTAGTGTTTTATCTTTTGTAACATAGAGATACCTTTATAAGTGTATCTCTATATTGTACTAAAAGAAAGTTAAATTATTCGATTTCAGCGTCTATAACGTCTTCGTCTTCCTTCTTTTTCTTAGCATCAGCTTCCGCTTTTTCAGGGTCTTGCTCTTTTTTGTACATCTCTTCTGCCATTTTATGTGCAGCTTCTGTAAGAGTTTTTACTTTCTCTTCGATTTGCTCTTTAGTTGCAGCTTCATCTTTGAGAACATCTTTAAGTTCAACTATTGCAGCTTCAATTTTCGCTTTTTCTTCTGCATCTAGGTTTTCACCCATTTCAGTCATTGACTTTTCAGTTTGAACAATAAGTGCATCCGCTTGATTTTTAAGATCAACTAACTCTTTTCTCTCAGTGTCAGCAGCTTTATTCTCTTCTGCATCTTGAATCATTTTGTTAATCTCTTCTTCACTAAGTCCAGATGATCCAGAGATTGTGATTGACTGAGACTTACCAGTACCTTTGTCAGTTGAGCTAACAGTTAATATACCATTTGCATCGATGTCAAAAGTTACCTCAATTTGTGGTACACCACGTGGTGCTGCTGGAATGTCACCGAGTTCAAAAAGACCAAGAGATTTATTATCTTTCATAAACTCACGCTCACCTTGACCAACAGAGATACTTACAGCTGGTTGGTTATCTTCAGCAGTTGAGAATATTTGAGATTTTTTAACAGGAATAGTAGTTCCTTTCTCAATAATCTTAGTCATAACACCACCTAAGAGTCTCGATACCAAGGCTTAATGGAGTAACATCTAAAAGAAGAACATCTTTAACATCTCCTCTTAAAACACCACCTTGAATAGCAGCACCTGCAGCTACAACTTCATCAGGGATTTACACCCTTATTTAAGTCTTTACCACCGAAGAATTTTGAAACTGCCTCTTGTGCCATTGGAACACGAGTTGATCCACCAACCATAATAATCTCTTTAATATCGCCATTTTCTAAATCTGACTCTTTCATAGCAGTTTTGATATGGTCAATAGTCTCATCAATTAAACCTGCAATCATTCCCTCAAATTTAGCACGAGTAAGTTTTACAACTAAGTGTTGTGGTCCAGCTTCTGTCATTGTAATAAATGGTAAGTTAATTTCAGTTTCAGTTGCAGAACTTAACTCTTTTTTAGCTACTTCAGCAGAATCTTTAAGACGCTGAAGAGCCATCTTGTCATTTTTAAGCTCAATTCCATGAGAGTTTTTAAACTCATCATTTAAGAAGTCAACGATTTTATTATCAAAATCATCACCACCTAAGAAAGCATTACCATCAGTTGAGAGAACTTCAAATGTACCATCAGAAATTTCTAAAACAGTAACATCAAATGTTCCACCACCAAGGTCATAAACAAGTACATTTTCTTCAGCTTTTGACTCTAAACCATAAGCAAGTGCAGAAGCAGTTGGCTCATTAATAATACGAAGAACATTAAGTCCTGCGATTGTACCAGCATCTTTAGTTGCCTTACGTTGTGCATCATTAAAGTATGCAGGTACTGTAATAACTGCATCCGTTACAGTTGAACCGATGTAAGCCTCAGCATCCTCTTTTAGTTTTGTAAGAATTTTAGCTGAAATCTCTTGTGGAGTGTAAACTTTACCAGCTACATCAACACAAGCAGCACCATCTTTCTCTACTATATTGTAAGTTACTTTATCGTGAGCTGCTTTTGCATTCTCCTCATTCATCATAAGACCCATAATTCTCTTGATTGAAGAGATAGTCTTTTCAGGGTTTGTAATTGCTTGACGTTTTGCTGGGTCTCCAATTAAAACATCACCTTTATCTGTAAATGCTACTACTGATGGAGTTGTATTTTTACCCTCTGCATTTGGGATGATTTTCGCTTCACCACCCTCATAAACTGCTACACATGAATTTGTTGTTCCTAAATCTATACCTATTACTTTACTCATATTATTATCCTTTTATTTTTTAATCTATTATTTTATTTTTAAAACAGTGTAAGTATATACTCTTTTAAAATTTTGTTGTGCTACCTAAGTAGCAAAAATTAATTTGCTACAACTACCATCGCTTCACGTAGTGGACGATTTTTATATTTATAACCAGTTTGAAAAGTTTGAACTATCTGTCCAGACTCTACTTCATCACTATCAACTGCTTGAATTGCATTGTGAATATTTGGATCAAATGGCTCATCATGTGCTACTTGTGTAACACCATGTTTATCGAGTTGTGTCAAAAAAGACTTATGTGTCAGTTCAATTCCCTCTTTAAGTTTATCAAATAGTTCCGCCTTGTCAGCATCACTCTCAATAGACTTCATAGCACCATCAAGGGCATCAAGAACAGGTATCATATCTTTTGCAAATTTTTCATTCGCATACTCAACTGCTGTATATTTTTCACGTTCAAGTCGTTTTTTGATATTATCAAAATCTGCATGAACACGAGCATATTTGTCTTTTAGTGCAATTAGTTCAGTTTCTAAAAGTTCAAACTCATTTTCAACTGCTTCAGCTTCTGCCTCAGCCTCTTCATTTTCTGTGACTATTTCCTCATTATTTTGAGGATTGTCATCTTGTAATTCTTCTTTAGACATTGTAAATAGCTCCTTCAATTTAAAAGATAGAGTTATTATACATATTGAGTGTAACAATGTCAAGTAAAGTCTTACATTTCTGAGTAAGAATACTTGAGTCTATAGCTATCAAGTATAAAACTTATTTTACAAAATAGTGCTTTAAGGAGAGTGAATAAAAAACCTATGTATAATATATTTAAATAATTACTAGGTTTTAATATGAATGATGAACTGATATTTGCTCCTGAGGAGATAGAAGATACACAGCAAGCTTATGAACCATATAAGGTTGCAATAATTGATGATGACAATGAAGTTCATGCATTTACAAAACTAGCGTTAAAATCTTTTACATATAACAATAGAAAAATAGAATTTATCTCTATGTATAGTGAAAAAGAAGCAAGAGAAGTATTAGCTCTTCATGATGATATTGCAGTAATTTTACTAGATGTTGTGATGGAGACAAATAGCTCAGGTTTAGATATTGCTATGTATATTAGAGATAGTTTAAATAATGAAATGAGTAGAATTATTATAAGAACAGGACAACCTGGTGAAGCTCCTGAACGATATGTTATTGATAATTATGATATTAATGATTATAAAGAAAAAACAGAGCTGACTACTGACAAACTCTATACTACAATTCGAACAGCATTAGTAGCAATATACACAAATTACAGAACTAATGAATAAAAAAAATGAAATTTATACTCTACTTGTTACAGATAAACTTTACATCTTTACCTAATAGAACACAGTTGAACTATGACTTGGATTCCAAAAAACCACACACATTAATGCTTATTGATATTGATAGATTCTCACTTTTAAATGATGCATATGGATTTGATGTTGGCGATCAGGTTTTAATACATATGGGGCAAGTTTTATCAAAAGTATTAAGACGAGGTATGACAATATATAGACTCGAGTCTGACTTATTTGCAATTTTAGTAGCAGTCACTCATTTGATACAGATTTATTAGAAGATGAGGTCTCAACTATTAAATCATTTCTTGATAACTCACCTTTTGAAGATTAGCGAACTATTCACTTATATATTAGTGTGAGCATAGGAATAGTAAATTACCAACTCGGTAACATTATTCAAAAAGCAGAACTTGCATTAAGAAAAGCGAGAGAGGTTTCACGTAATAGGGTTGAGTATTATGATGAGTCAAGAGATTATCTCTCCTTTATAGAAGAGAATAACTTTTGGACAGCAAGAATAGCTAAGGCTCTTCAGAAATGATGATATTTTAGTCTACTTTCAGCCAATCGTAAGAGTGCAAGACAGGTGAAATCTTTAAGTATGAGGCTTTGGTGCGTTTAAGACACATGAGGGTAAAATATACTCTCCCTTTCATTTTTTGCATACAGCTCGTTATTCTGGGTATTTACATCTGATTACTCAAAGAGTTTTTCAAAGAAGTTGTCAGGTCTTTGAAAATAATGATTTAATATTTTCGGTAAATATTACAGATCATGATTTAGCAGAAAAAGATTTTATAAAATTTATTACTGAGACTTCAAAAAAATATAATATTAGTAGCAAGCGAATCGTATTTGAAATTCTTGAAGAAACAAGTATGAATGGGAATGTTCTTGCAACAGAGAACTTAAGTAAACTAACAGACTTAGGCTACTCTTTGAGTATAGATGATTTTGGTGCAGAGTGTTCTAACTTCTCACAACTTGGAAAACATAACTATGAAAGCATTAAGATTGATGGTGCATTTTATTAAAGATATTGCCTCAGATAAAACTTCTCAAATAATAACAGAGTCTATTCTTTTCTTTACAAAAAAGTAGGTTTTAAAACTATTGCTGAATATGTACACTCTAAGGAAGTGTACGAAATCATTAAAGAATTGGGTGTAGATTATGCACAGGGTTACTATCTCGGTGAACCAAAACCTGAGTTAATAGAATAAAGAGTCTTATGAAAAATTTATTTTATCTTTTATTTTTGATTTTCTTCACAACACTTTACTTATGCAAATGAGAAGAAGATACTTTAAAGGTGTTATATTAAATAGAATCAGTCAGTTAATTACATATAAAGCAGGAAAAGAAGAATTTGAAATATGTATATATAAAGATGATACTATGTACGATGCCTTTGAAAAACTTTATAAAAATAAACTTTATAAAAAAGTATCAATCAGAGTCGTTGGCATTAACAATAAAGAAATTTTCTGATAGTTGTGATATATTTTACTCTGCAATGGTAGATGAGAATTTACTAAAAAAGATAAATAATAATCCCTTAAACTATACACTGTATGTATGTGACACAGTTGATAAACTATATCTTGGTTTTGTAATGGCACTCTATATACAAGAAAAGAAAATAAAAATTGCTATAAATCAAGAAGCTTTACTCAAAACAGAGTTAAGTGTAGACTATAGATTGCTCAAAGCAGCTACACAAATCATCAACCCAGTAGAGAAAAGTAATGCATTTTAGTAATTTGTCTTTTAAAACACAGGTTTATCTTTCAATCTCTATCTTTGTAGTTTTAATATTTGTATCTGGTTTTTCATATAACATTATAAGTTCTTATGGCTCTAAGAAAAATTCTTTTATAAATGAAAGTAAAATAGAAGCAGGTTTAATTGCTAACAACTCAATTGCTCCAATTCTTTTTCTTGATAAAGAAGGTTTAGAAAACTCTTTGTAGTACTTGAAGATATAACCCTGCGATACTTCAAGTGCAGGTTTACCTTAGAAGATGGTTCTCTTTTTGGGAGTATAAGAAAAACTACAACTAGAGCTATTCATGCAATAGCTGATAATAAAACAGAATCTTGGTTTGTAAAGGATGAAAAGAAGTAGAGAGACTCTTTAAATGCAAGCTCTTATGTAGTTAAAGAGCCACTACTCTTAAATGATGAGTATTATGGTGTTTTATATCTTGAAAAGATGTAAGTTCTTTGAGTAGTAGTTTTACAAAGAGGCTTTTGAACGGTATATTTCTCTTTTCTCTTATACTATTACTGTAATGGGGTGTTATTATCTATAAGGTTACAAACCAACTAATCGCTCCAATTCTAGAACTTTCTGAAACTTTGGAGTATATCTCTAAAACACAAAGTTTGAGTACTCAGTTGGAATATGATTCGAAGAATGAGATAGGAAAACTTTATGGCTCTTTTAATATTTTACTAACATCTATTAGAACACATCAAGAAGAACTGTATAAGTTTACTCAAGAACTAGAAAGAAGAGTAGAGGAGAGAACAGAAGAACTCTTAGACTCTTTAGAAAGTCTCAAAAAAGCACAAAAACAGCTAGTAGAGTCTGAAAAATGGCATCACTTGGAGCACTTGTGAGCTGGTGTTGCCCATGAGGTCAATACTCCTCTTGGTAATGCAGTTACTGGAAGCACAATTATTGAGCAAGAGACAAGGAGCTTTAAAAAAGTATGCATGAGGGAAACCTGAAAAATCTTATCTTGAAGAGACTCTTGTGAGTTTAAACGAAACGGCTAGATTACTTTTTAAGAGTGTTAATAGTGCAGCTTCTTTAATCCGAAGTTTCAAAAAAATATCAGTAGATCAAAGTATCGAAGATAAACGAGAGTTTGATATAGTAGAATACACACATGAAGTATTTAAAACTTTTCATTCAAAGCTTAAACAAATACCTGTAAAAGTCAGTAATAGAGGCTCCTGAAACTCTAATGATTTACTCCTATCCAGGTGCCTATGCACAGCTTCTAAATAATCTTATTCAAAATGCTATTATTCATGCATTTGAATTTAAAAAAGAGAATGCCATTATAAAAATTGTACTTAGTTTAGATGAAAATGTATTTATGTTTAGTTTTGAAGATAACGGTGCGGGTATGAGTGAAGAGATAAAAGAAACAGCCTTTGATCCTTTTGTAACGACTAAAAGAAATGCTGGCGGAACAGGACTTGGTCTCAATATCTCCTATAACATAGTGACTCAAAAGTTAAAAGGAACAATTGAACTTCAGACACAAAAGGGAAAAGGTACTAAATTTACCGTATATATTCCTGTATAAATCTATTTTTGACTTACATCACAAAGTGTGAGACACAGAAGAACTTCTTTTCCTGATGCTTTTAGTACTTTTACAGCTTCAAGTAAAGTTGTCCCCGTTGTTATAATATCATCAAGCAAAATCACTCTCTTTTGCTTAAATGCTTTGAGCTGAAAATTTCGCGGGTTTGAGAGTCTAAAAGCCTTACTCTTTCCAGAGTAAGAGACACTGTTTTTTGCAATGAGTCTGTTGTATATAGGTTTAATTCTTGATGAGTGGAGTGTTCTATTTAAAACAGCGGTATGGGAGTATTTTTGCTTAGGATTATCATCTATAGCAATGGAGACAAATTTATCTTCTATAGAAAAATTACCAGCAAATTTTTTGAGAGAATTTTGGGCTAAAATATTATAGATATAAAAACCTATGTCTGTATGTTTTGTATGGAGGAGCTCTTTTATCTCATGGTATTTGTAAAAAGAGAGAACAAGAGTCCCATCTTCTAGGTAGCGTTTATAAAGCGAGGGAGTGAGATACTGCTTTTGACAGCTCTTACAGATATGTTTGAGTGAGAGATTCTCACACATCAAACATCGCATAAGAAATCTTTTAGTCCATCTTTAAGACAGACATAAAAGCCTCTTGTGGAAGTTGTACCTTACCGATAGACTTCATTCTCTTTTTACCAGCTTTTTGTTTTTCAAGTAGCTTGCGTTTACGTGTAATATCTCCACCATAACACTTAGCTGTAACATTTTTTCCCATAGACTTTACAGTCTCACGGGCGATAATCTGACTTCCTAAAGAGGCTTGAACAGCTACTTCAAAAAGTTGTCTTGGTATAAGCTCTTTCATGTTTTTAACAAGAACTCGTCCACGAGGTAGTGCTTGGTTACGAGGAACTACGATGCTGAGTGCATCAACAGCTTCTCCCGCTACCTTAATGTCGAGCTTAACAAGGTCACCCACTTTAAATCCCATAGGCTCATAATCAAAAGAAGCATAACCCTTTGATATAGACTTTAAAGTATCATAAAAATCCATCACAATTTCGTTCATAGGTACTTCATACTCGAGCATTACTCTATCTTCATTAAGATAAGTCATCTTTGTTTGAGTACCGCGTTTGTTTATGAGAAGAGTGATTATATTTCCCAAAAACTCAGCTGGAGTGATAACTGTAGCTCTTACATAAGGCTCTTCGATTCTATCTATGAAGTTTACTTGAGGCAGCTCTGAAGGGTTGTGAACGGCTACTTCTTTACCATTTGTAAGATAAACTTTATAGATAACAGAGGGAGCAGAAGCGATGAGGTCAAGGTTGTACTCACGTTCTAGTCGCTCTTTTATCACTTCCATGTGAAGCATACCTAAAAAACCTACACGAAAACCAAAACCAAGTGCTACAGATGTCTCAGGCTCATAGGAGAGTGAAGAGTCATTTAAACGCAGCTTATCAAGTGCCTCGCGCAGGTCTTCAAACTTATCTGTGTCTATTGGGTAAATTCCGGCAAATACAAAAGGTTTTGCAGGCTCATATGTTCCAACTGGCTCGAGTGCTGGGTCTTTTGCATCAGTCATGGTGTCACCAACATTGATAACGGCAACCTCTTTGAGTCCAAGAACAACGATACCAATTTCACCTGATTGAATCTCTTTAGTTAAAATCTTTTTCATAGGGTGCGGGTACATCAAGTCTAGTACTTGATGCTCCTCACCACTACTCATAAGTTTGATATTTTGACCTTTTTTAATAGAACCATCAAAAACACGAACAAGTGCAAGTGCACCGAGGTAAGTATCAAACCAAGAGTCATAAATGATGGCTTTTGTAGTTGCATCAGGATTTCCAACTGGAGGGGGAATTCTATCTACAATAGAGTCGATAAGTTCACGAATACCAACACCCGTTTTAGCACTAACTAAACAAGCATCGGTCGCATCTATACCGATAGCTTCTTCTATCTCTTCAGCTACACGTTCAGGCTCTGCTGCTGGGAGGTCTATCTTATTTATAACAGGGATAAGTTCAAGGTCATTATCAAGTGCGAGATAAACATTTGCAATAGTTTGTGCCTCAACACCTTGTGCGGCATCCACGATAAGCAGTGCTCCATCAGAAGATGCTAGAGATTTACTTACTTCGTAAGAGAAGTCAACATGTCCCGGTGTGTCTATGAGGTTGAGAGATATAGTGCTCACCATCTTTTACATAGTCAAGTCTAACAGACTGTGCTTTGATGGTAATACCGCGTTCTTGTTCAATGTCCATAGTGTCCATCATCTGTGTTGACATCTCACGTTCAGTAACCGAGCCACACTCTTGAATGATACGGTCAGCTAAAGTACTCTTACCATGGTCAATATGTGCAATAATAGAGAAGTTTCTAATGTTTTTCAAAAATTTTGTCCTAGCTAGAAATAATAATGTAAGTATACAAAAATGTTCTAATAAACTTCTGTAGAGCTTGCTCTATGCCTTTATATTAACTTATAAAAGTCAACTATTATAATTAACCCAAATCAATCAATAAAGAATTCCACACTCAGAAATAACAAGATTCACATATTTTTTAATTGGTTGTTTTCTCTAGGGACATTATACATCATGAGGTAAATTGTCTTTAAATACTAACACAGGTCTATTTTTAGATTTTTTAAAATCAGTAAAATAAAATTTACATAAAACAATATCTAGGTGTTTTATTTCCATATTTTATCTTCACTCTCATCTTTCCATTCATCTATTAGGTTAGCTGAATGATTTGAAAAGCATTGATTTGGGAAATTTCATCATTATTTATCTCACTAACAGATTCAATAGTTGCATCTTCTATAATTTCTAACTCTTTAGTATTTAAGTTATTTAAGAAAATATTATATGACTATAAATACTATCTTGTACATTCAATCTTATACTATGCATTTTTTAATCCTTTCATCTATATATCATCATTGTGCCCAATTTACAATTTTCCTGTTTAGCCCGTCTTATCAAATACTGCCCATACTGATTTTTCTTCAAAGGCTCTGCAAGTTCTAAAAGTTTCTCTTGACTTATGTAACCCATCTCGTAAGCTATCTCTTCTAAACAAGCTACTTTCAAGCCTTGACGATTTTCAATAGTCTGTATAAACATACTAGCTTCTAACAAACTCTCATGTGTCTCTGCATTTCCAGCCTCATGCATACCCACGACCCATAAGAGTAACCTTTAAAATCCTTCTCTTTAAGTAGTCTTGGTTAAGAGTAGTTATCTCTAACTCACCTCTATGACTAGGTTTAACATCTTTAGCTTTTCTTTACTACATCGTTAGGGTAGAAGTAAAGACCTATAACTGTATATTACTTTTAGGCTCACTCTTGGTTTCTCTTCTATACTTGTTACATTACCAGCTTTGTCAAACTCAGCAACACCATAGCGCTCAGGATCTTTTACATAGTAACCAAAGACTGTAGCTTTATTTTCAGCCTCTGCATTTTTAACAGAAGCAGCTATAAATCCGTAAGTCCATGACCATAAAATATATTATCACCAAGTACTAAACATACATCATCATTGCCTATAAACTCTTCCCTAATATATACATACCTTTCTACACAAATACTAAAAGTGGAATAAAGATTGCATAGTCCTTGATAAAACTAGGATTTTGAGATGGAAGAGCGTTTAAAAAAAGACATGAGCAGATGGTTAAAAGCTATATGAGTTCTAAACAAAGTGCTACAAATGGATTAAAACTTCTTTTGAATAATCAGGAGTCATTTTCACAAGTACAGGCAGCATGGAGATTCTTAAATAATGAGAATGTTTCAACAAATGCACTTTTTGAACCAATATTTGATACTTTAAAAATCGAGATAGAAAAACAATGTAGTAGATTTGTATTAGCGATGACGGATTGGTCACATGCAGATTATAAACACCATACTTCAAAAAAAGAACTTATCTCAGAGAATAGAAAAACAGGAGTTAAAAAAGGCTTAGACCTGCAAACAACATTAGCAGTAAGTGACACTACAGGAGAGCCAATAGCTCCTATTGCACACAATCTAAAAAGTGATACAAAATTCTACTCAACCTATAACAATAATATAAAATTAGGAACCACCCATTTAGAGGAGCTAGTACAAAAGAGCGAAATGGATAAGTAATAATTTACAAACAAGCAAAAGATAGTGCATATAGTAGATAGAGAATCTGATAGTGTTGCCTTTATGAGAGACTTACACGAACTCAATGAACTTTTCCTACTAAGAGTTAAAAATAATTCTAAAGTCTATTATCCCAAAGAAGAAATTGACATAAAACAATCAGATTTGGCAAATAAACTTCCCTTAGGTAAAGAAGTTAAGAGTATAAAGTATAAAAATAAAAAAGTAAAAATATATGTCAACGAGTGTGCTATCGAGGTAAGAAGAGATGCTACTAAGTTTATTGTTAGTAGTGATGGGAAAGGAAAACTTCAAAAAACTCAAGGAGAACCAATAAAAGCAAGGTTCATCGTAGAGAGACTGGTTGATGAAAACAACAATGTAGTGGCTCAGTGGCTCCTAGTGACAAATATTTTAGATACAAGTGTCACAAAAGAGATCCTTGCAACTTGGTATTATTATAGATGGAAGATAGAGAGTTATTTCAAACTCCTTAAATCTTCAGGGTTCAATATGGAAGAATGGCAACAAAGAGAACCTATAGCTTTATTTAGAAGGCTTCTTGTCGTTTCATATGCTTGTGTACTTGTTTGGAAAATCGCTAATGATAATTCTAAAAATGGAGCGAAAA
>JAUZRZ010000034.1 GCA_030949945.1 Sulfurimonas sp.
TCTTTAAACATAGACTAAAAATATAATACTCCATAAAGAAAAATAAGCAAACATAAAAAATTGAACCCGATTAAGCCAAAAATCTTTTTGCTCTATAGTCATAAAAGGAGAAAAATCTTTATAAAGCTTATACCCATATAGAGAAACTATAATAATGAAAATAACCCATGCAGTCTCAACTTCCGCAGACCCATATAAAGCACCCATTAAAATATATCCTGGGGCAGTACCTATAAAAAGGGCAATGGCTACTAAAATTTGTTTATGCATAAAACGATAAAAACTTATATTTTCATTCATATTTTTGCCTTTTAGTATTTAAGAGCTCTATAGTAACTAAAATCATCCTAAATCTATGTTAATAATAATTCAATTAACAATTATTGTATAATCCTTTTATGTATACTTTCACTACTCAAAAAATGACAAATATTATACCTCTCCTCAAAGAGGCTCTCTCTAAACTCCAAACAGGTGAAACTGTAGAGCTTGAAGTGCTTAACCCTGACCTTTTTTCTTCTTATAATGGTAATATTTTTATACTCCAAGGAGATGAGTATATTTATAGAGGGTATAAGTCGTGGGTAGATTTGGCACAACTTCTCCAGTGTAGAATGCTTACACCTCTAAAATCTAAAGAACATACAGTTGTCATTCGCTTACAAAAGCTAGACTCTGATGCTAGTTTTCATAAGTCAATCACTGATAAAGAAGAGAAGTATGGAGAGAGTTCTATTTTTAGTGAAATTCACAAAAATGAAGAGAGCTCTTTTATTTACTACTATATGCAAGCACTTCAAAATGTAAAACTAGATTCAAGGTGTAGGATTTTAAATCTTGGTGTAAATAGTGGTGATGAGTTTGAAGTTATTCTTAACTTGAGTAAAAATATTTCTAATTTAGAACTTATAGGCATAGACTACTGCTCATCTGCTATAAACGCAGCAAAAGAGATGTTTAAAGAGTATAAAAACATCTCTTTTTACACCCACGATATAAATGATTTACAAAGCCTAAACTTGGGAGAGTTTGACCTCATCATAAGCATAGGAACACTCCAAAGCTCAAACCTTGAGTTTAACCCTCTGCTTATGTCTATAGTACAAAACCAACTCAAACGCAGTGGAGCTATGATACTCGGTTTTCCTAACTGTCGATGGATAGATGGGGAGATGATTTACGGGGCTAGAGTCAAAAACTATCCATTTTCAGAAATGGGTCTGCTCTATAAAGATGTCATCTTTGCAAAAAAATATCTTCAACAGAAAAAATACCGTGTAACTATCACAGGTAAAGATTATATCTTTTTAACGGCGACCTCTATCCAAAAAAACTAAGAAGCAAACCCACTTGTAGCAAAATGTTCTTTATTTACAACTATATTTTTCTGTTTCTCTTTACGTTTGGTATCTTTTTCTACAAATATTTTCTTGCGAGTCTTAGGATCCATCTCTGTATAATACATTACAGCAGAGTAAGTACCTGGTGTTGGTGTAAAAACTTGCGCTTGTTCAGGGTTCATCTGTAACTCTTCTTTGGTGAAACGTTTTAACTCATGCATATCTTTCTCTTCACAACCAGGGTGTGCAGCTATAAGATAGTATGTAAGAAACTGTTTTTTACCCTCTTCTTTGTTTAACTTATCATAAAGCTTTTTAAAATCTATAAGAGTCTGTTTACCAGGTTTACCCATAAGCTCTAAAACATGCTGTTGTGTATGCTCAGGTGCTACTTTCATCTGTCCAGATATATGGTGTTTTACCATCTCTTTTAGGTAAGAGTAACCATGCTCTTTATCTGCCGTGATAAGGTCATATCTAACACCAGAAGCAACAAAAGCTTTTCTAACACCAGGAACTTCACGAATCTGTCTTAAAAGGTTGATATTACGAGAGTGGTCTGGTTTCATTGACTGACAAAGATGACTAGCATCCACACAACGTTGATGATCACAAGTTCCAAGTTTTTCTTTTTTGTTACACTCATAACCATACATATTTGCTGTAGGTCCTCCAACATCGGAGATAATTCCCTTGTAATCTTTATACTTGTTAAACTCATTTGCTTCTGCAAGTATATTCTCTTCACTACGAGTTCTTATACTACGCCCTTGATGCACACCAATAGCACAGAAGTTACACTCTCCCCAACAACCATGATGTGTCATAATAGAAAACTTTATAGTCTCTAAACATTTTACTTTCCCCTCTTTAGCATAGTGAGGGTGTAACTCTCTTGTAAAAGGTAGGTTAGAGTTTGCATCCATCTCTTTTTCATTTAGATGATGACAAGGTGGATTTTGGATAAGAAATCTTGTATCTACTGGCTCACACAAACCATTTGCAGCTATAGGGTCATTATTATCATAAAAGAGGTCAAAGAGGTCTATGTACTTCTCTTTATCATCTAAACACTCTTGATGTGAGGGCATTTGATGATACTTCTCTACAGGCTCTTTTGAGATATAACATATACCTCTTACATCTCTATAGTCGCGTTTGGCATCTATGGCTCTTGTTAAGTCCTCTAAAGCACTCTCACCCATTCCATAAACAAGAACATCTGCTTTAGCATCAAAGAGTATTGGTTTTTTTAACTTATTTGACCAGTAGTCATAATGTGTTACACGTCTTAAACTCGCTTCTATCCCACCAAGGACTAAAGGAACAGTGTTTTTAAAGTGCTGACGGATAAGGTTACAGTAAACATTAATAGCTCTATCTGGGCGTTTGTTGTTCTTTCCACCTGGAGTATAGTCATCTGAGTTTCTAAACTTTTTAGTCGCTGTATAGTTACTTACCATACTATCAACACTTCCCCCACTTACACCCCAGTACAAACGCGGCTCACCCAAACGCCTGATATCATCAGGACTCTTGATGTCAGGCTGTCCTATCATTCCTACTTTATAGCCCATTCGCTCAAGCATTCGACCAACCATAGCAACACCTATAAAAGGTGAGTCAATATAAGCATCACCACTTACTAAGATAATATCGCAATAATCCCACCCTCTAGCATCCATATCGGCACGAGTTGTTGGAAGAAAATCTGCTGGTGTAAAGTTTACAGTATCATGTTTTGGTTGATTGCTTTTGTGACGTCTGCTCAAGAATTTGCCTTTTTGGTCTGAAATTATTATTTTAACATTAGTTTATATGTATAATAATACTAAACTTATACAAAAGAAGAGATTAGCTATGACTTACCCTTATGATAACTTAGAAAACTTTACGTTAAAAAGTCTTATAGACCGCTCCGTTGCAATGTACCCAAATGAACCAGCATTAGCAAAGGTTTCAGAGGAGGCTATGAGCTATGAGGATTTACGTGTCCAAATACAAAACACGGTTATAATGCTTCATGAAAATGGCATTAAAAAAGGTGATAAAGTAGCTATTCTTAGTGAAAATATGCCAAACTGGGGAATTGCCTACCTTAGTATTACCTATTTTGGAGCAGTTGCTGTTCCTATCTTACCTGATTTTCACAAGTCTGATGTGCATCACATTATTCATCACTCTGAAGCTAAGGCAATATTTGTTTCAGATAAACATCTCTCTACCATTGAAGAACTCAGTGACTCTAGTCTTCACTTTGTTATTAAACTTGATGAGTTGGAGATAATCCCATCACTAACAAACCATAGTTATATCTCAAAAATCAAACAAAAACTCACCTCAGCAAAAGAGTTAAATGTACCAAAAGAAGATGATATGGCAGCACTGCTCTATACTTCAGGAACAACTGGAAACTCTAAAGGTGTTATGCTCTCACATAAAAACCTCGTAACAAATGCTCTCTCAACCTACTCTAAAATAGAAATACTTCCAAGTGATGTATTTTTATCTATCTTACCACTCGCTCACACCTTAGAGTGTACTGTTGGTTTTTTAGTTCCTATACTTCATGGTGCTAGTGTTGTCTATATCGATAAAGCTCCAACACCTAGTGTATTACTTAAAGCATTTAGTATTGTAAAACCTACGATGATGGTGAGTGTTCCTCTTATCATTGAAAAGATATATAAGAATAAAGTTCTACCAAAGTTTACTGGTACATTTCTTATGCGAACACTCTATAACATTCCCTTCTTTCGAAAAAGCTCAACAAAATAGCCGGAAAGAAACTTATAGAGACTTTTGGAGGAAGACTGCGTTTCTTTGGTATTGGTGGTGCTGGAATATCTCCTTATGTTGAAGAGTTTTTAAAAGAGGCTGAGTTTCCATATATCATTGGTTATGGTTTAACAGAGACTGCTCCTCTACTCGCAGGAACTGTTTTAGGTTCAAAGATAAAATTAAAATCCACAGGAACTGTATTTCCCTATGTTGAAGTAAAAGTAAAAGAGGTAGACCCTCTTACTGGTTCGGGTGAACTCCTCTTTAAATCGCCTAGTCTTATGATGGGTTACTATAAAGATGAAAAACAGAGTGCAGAAGTTATGGAAGATGGCTGGTTTAAAAGTGGTGACTTAGGTTATGTTGATGAAGATGGTTATATCTTCATTAGTGGGCGTAGCAAAAATGTCATTATTGGTAGTGGGGGAGAAAATATTTTTCCTGAACAGATAGAAGCTACTATAAACCAACATGAAGCTGTCCTAGACTCTCTAGTTCTAATGAGAGACGATAGACTCATCGCTAAAATACACCTAGACTATGAACTTATAGATAAAATGTTTCAAGCAGATAATCTACCAGATGCTGAGGTAAAAGAAAAAATCAATGAGTTACTAGAAGAGATGCGCCAAGATGTAAACACTAAAGTAGCCACTTATGCAAAAATGCTAAAGTTTGTAGAACAGATAGAGCCTTTTATAAAAACACCAACCAAAAAGATAAAACGTTTCTTGTATGTTGACTAGTTTATATAAACTTTACACTTATAAGCTACTCTTAACCTTATGAAAGAGAAACTAAAACTTTTAAAACGCGAACTCTCTAAACAAGTCATCGGGCATAGTGATATGCTAGATGCTCTACTTATCGGGCTCTTCACAGATGGGCATATACTACTTGAAGGCCTACCCGGTTTAGCAAAGACCACAGCTGTGAATGCACTAGCACAAGCCATAAACCTTAACTTTAAACGTGTACAGTTTACACCTGACCTACTTCCTTCTGACATCATAGGTGCTGAAATTTATGATGTAAAAAGTGGTGACTTTAAGATAAAGCATGGACCCATTTTTACAAACCTACTCTTAGCTGATGAGATAAACCGTGCTCCTGCTAAAGTACAGTCTGCCTTGCTTGAGGTTATGCAAGAGAGACAGGTAACTATTGGGGATAAAAGTTTTACTATAGAGAGACCTTTTTTAGTACTAGCCACACAAAACCCCATAGAACAAGAGGGATGCATATGCACTTCCTCAAGCTCAACTTGATAGGTTTATGTTTAAGGTTATTGTTGGATATAACTCTCCGACAGAAGAACTTCAAATCGCTGAGAAAGCTGCTATGTCTAGTTTTGAGAAGATAAACGCAGTACTTAGCAAAGATGACCTTGAAATCATAAAAGAAGAGATAAAAAATGTTCATATAGATACAGAGTTAAAAGAGTATATTGTCCAACTCATAGTTGCAACAAGAGAGACTCCGCAGTATATAGAGTATGGTGCTTCACCTCGTGCAACTATAGATATGCTAAAAGCTGTTAAAGCGAGAGCTTATCTTAGAGGAAATGATTATGTGATGCCTTCAGATATTGTTCTGTGTGCCAAAGATATTCTCCGTCACCGTATCAAACTCACTTATGAAGCCATAGCCGATGAGATGACTCCCGACAAAGTAATAGAGGCTCTTTTACAAAGTGTACGAGTACCTTAAAAGTAGTCCCCTAGCCTCCTTACTTATAAAGGCTCAAAAAAGTGTTTTTAGTTCTACTGTTGGAGAAAATAGTACTTTTTTAAAGGTTCTGGATTTGATTTTGTAGAGCTTAGAGAATATAGCACTGGTGATGACATCAAACATATTGACTGGATTATCAGTGCAAAGAAAAACAGACCTCATGTAAAAGTTTTCCATCAAGAAAAAGAGTTAAATATCTCCATAACACCTCTACTAAGTGCTTCACTAAACTTTGGGACACACAAGTTAAAACTTGATACACTTCAAGAGACTGTTGGCACTACTCAGCGTTTTCATCTGTGAAACAAGAAAATGCTTATCAAAGCTATATCTATACTAAAGAGATACAAATTGGCACAAAACTGAGTAAAAATATATTTAGTGTGCGGAAATTATTAGAGAAAATTCATAAAGTTCCTCTTTTTGGAGAAAGTATTAACTATAAAGCACTTCCAAGCACATTTAATAGAGTTTTAAAACAACATTCTCTTCTTTTTTTTATTGGTGACTTTTAAATACTCAAGACTTAGAGATAGGTTTTTTAGCAGATAAACATGAGATAATCATCATTATAATTAGAGATAGGTTTGAGGAGAATCCTACTGCCTTAGGCGAGATAAATATTACAGATCCACAAAGTGGCTTGAGTGCTAGAGTAAATATAGATAAAAAAGCTGCTTTAAAATTAAAAATGAAACTTCTAAAAAGATGATGATATTCTCTTTAGTAAACTCAATAAAAGTGGTGTTAAATATCTAAAAATATATACAGATGAAGAACCTTTAGAGAAGTTAATTCCATTTATGAGTAGCATTTAATGTCTTCTTATAGTTTTGAGTATCCCTATATTCTCTTACTTGTTTTTGTATTTATTTTAGGGGATATACTTTTTAGGCAAAAGAGAGCCTCTTATTATATTCCTAATCTTATTTCAAAGTTAAAACCAATAAGAAGCACCTCATTTATAAAAGTACTACTGAAGTACTCTATGATTATTACACTTTTAGTCTCCCTTGCAAGTCCTATTCAAACACTACAACTACCAGATAAAACACAGCATAGTTTAGACATAGTATTAAGCTTAGACACAAGTGGTTCGATGAGCTTAAATGGTTTTAATGAGCTTGATTATAACCAATCGAGATGGAGTGTAGTACAAGATGTCGCAAGTGACTTTATAAAAAACCGTTCAAAAGATAGAATAGGTATGGTGGTTTTTGGAGATACGAGTGCTGTAGTCTCACCTCTTTCTTATGACAACTCTGCACCTTTGATTAGTTTAAAAAATATCTCCATTGGTCTTGTTGGTAGAAGTACTGCACTTATAGATTCACTTGCAAGTGCAAGCTTTCTTTTAGAGAACTCTCTTAGCTCTTCTAGGCTTATCATTCTTCTTAGTGATGGTGATGATACAGCAAGTAAGATTCCCTTAGAAATAATTTTAAAACAACTTGATAAACACCATATAAAAGTTTATACTATCGCAATAGGAGAGAGTAACAACAACTTACTTGAACTTATCTCTGCAAAAACTAATGCAAAAAGTTTTATAGCAAACAATAAAAAAGACTTAGATAAGGTATATAAGGAAATTAGCTCACTTGAGGCTAATACTCATAATCGTTCTACTATTAAAGTTATAAAGTACTTTTACTTTTATCCTCTTTTTATAAGCCTTCTTTTTGCCTTGATTTTGGCATATATCTCAAGAAATAGTGAGAATATCTAATGTACTTTTTACAGCCTTACTCTCTTTTTACTTTTAATTTTCCCAATTCTTTTATTTATCTACTCACTTATGTCTAAAAAGCAGACTCTTGAGTCTATATTTAGTGCAGATATTTTAAAAACTATTTGTGTTGATTCTCATGTTCTTAGTACAAGTTTGAAGTATAGACTTTTTTTACTCACCATCATACTTTTTATCATAGCTTTAGCACAACCAATCACAACACACTCCCACTCTTCTCAAACACGCCAAAGCGTACCTCTTGTTATAGCACTAGACATCTCAAAGTCGATGCTTAAAGATGATGTATATCCTAATAGACTTGAGTTTGCACTTTTTAAAATAGAGAGTATAATGAAGTCAAATTTCAACTTGAGGGTTGGACTTTTACTCTTTGGAGATGATGCATTTGTTGCCCATCCACTTAGTGAAGATAAGGCTTCATTACTCTTTATAGCTAAAAGTATTGACTACTCCAAGATAATGCAAAGAGTACAAACCCTTTGCTGCCCTAGAGGGTGCGCAGATTATGCTAAAAAACTACAAAAGAAAAATCTACTCATTCTTAGTGATATAGCAGATATAGATACAAAAGATTTTAATTTAAGTGTTTATAGAGTTGATATTACTCCAGATCATACATACTCTTTTGATGATATAAATATCATTATGAAAAATCTTCAAAAAGAGTCACAAACAGAGGATATAAGTGGGGAAAATAAGAATACGATACAGTTATTTTATTTTCCATTACTACTTGCTCTACTTTTTTACTACTTTTTATTTATACTTATGGTTTAGAGCTAAAAACAGAGGTATAAACCTTATAGTCTCTCTAATCGTTCTCAGTTTTTCGACTCACTCTAAAGCCTCGATTTTGGACTTTTACTATCTCTTAGATGCAAAAAAATCTTTTGAGGAGAGAAGATATAGTAGTGCTTTACTCTCTTACAAAAAACTTTCGAAAACACAAGAGGTATATTATAATATTGCGACGACTCAGTATAAACTAGAACTCTATGATAAGGCTATAAAAAACTATGAAAAAAGCCTTGGAGTAGATGCTATTTTTAATGCCAAAATCTATTATAACATCGCTAATGCTTATGCGAAACAAGCAAAATTACATCTAGCAAAAAAAGTATTATAAAAAATCACTTCTTTTAGCAAAGGATAGTGATGCACAAGAAAACCTTAGTAAAATTAAACTTATCATATCAAACCAAAAGCATAAAAACTCTAAAGAAGATAAATACAAACTACCACAAAGAATCTCCATACAAAAACAAGCTCTAAAAGAAGGAGTAAGTTCAAAGTATACTGTGAGCCTCACAAAAGTAGTTTTAAACCAAGAAGAGAGATTATTAAAAAAATTAAAAGAGCAAAAGCCAATTATATATTTGCAAAAACTCAATATTACAAGGAGAAGTAAAAATGTTTTACAAGATTAGTATTCTTTTTTTCTTATTGGTTTTTTCATCCTATCTTAATGCAACTCAAACTATAAACCCACCTCGGGGCTATAGTTTAGAAGCACGACTTAAAGAGACAAACATACTACTAGGAGAGACAACACAACTTACACTTATTTATAGATATACTGATGTCGAAGATTATGAGATTAAAGAGCCTCAGTTTAGTGGTATTGTGATAAAAGAGTTAGACTCTAAAGATTTTAAAGACAAAAATGGCTCATTTAGAGAGGAAATCAACTACTCCCTTACACCACAAAGAGAGGGTAACTTTACTCTCAATGATTTGCAGGTCATAAGCCAAATAATAGATACAAAATATAAAAACTTTAACAATAGAAGTAAATACACAAAAGAGTTCTCCCTAAAAGCAAACACTCTCACACTAGAGGTTATAAAACTTCCAAACAACATTACAGCAATAGGAGAGTATCAACTAAAAGCTAGTGTTGATAAGCAGTATGCTAAAGAGGCAGAGGTAGTTACACTCACCCTTTCACTCTATGGCGATGGTAACATTCAAAACTTAGATGCACTTGAGCCAAAGATTGAGAATGCAACTCTAAATTTACTCTATACAACTCGTAGTAAAGGGCAATGCATCTACTTACAAAGGTATATGAGATAGTTTCAGAACAAACATATACTATCCCCTCATTTGAACTTTTTATTTTGATAAAGAGGATATGCTTATTAAAAAAGTAGTAGTGAGTTTATAGAAGTTACTATAAATGGCTACAGGAAAACGCAGGAAAACTTTATGGACAATAAAGATAAATATTTATATTTTTTACTGGGTTTTACATCTATTTTAGTGCTACTATCTTTGTATAAACTACTCACAAGTAAAAAAGAGAAAAAAGAGTCTACTCTTGTCAAAAGAGTAAAAAATCTCGTACAAAAAGTGAGTTATATAAAAATGTAGTGGTATTTTTACGAAGAGATAAAGAGCTAGATAACTTCATCTATCAGCTTGAAGATGAGACTTTCCTCAACTTCAAAGCTATAAAAAAAGAGCTTATAAAAAGACTAGTTAAATTGGGGTTGAACGAAAGGGATAACCTGCTTTTTACGGCTAAGAACACCCTCTAACCACATTTGGTTATTCAGTAGTTTTTTATCAAACGCAGCTTCGATTTTGCTAGGGTCATCACTCACACAAAGAAGTTGTGAACCCTCTTTCATGATGTCCGTTAAAAGAACTATCATAGTATGTAATCCCTCTTCTTCTTTCATCTTTACCATATCTGCATAAATCTCATCTATTCTATCATCAAGAGCTGAAATATCTATCATCTCCAACTGATTTACACCCACTTTTTCGCCATTCATATCAAAAGGTTTATAGTCTTTAGTATTTAGGTCTCTTGCACTTGCACCTGCTGTTGCAGATTTTACTATAAACATCTCCATAGCAAGCTCTTTATAGTTCTCTATCCCTGCAATTTTTGCGAGTTCTTTGACTGCTTTTGTATCTACTTTTGTGCATGTAGGTGATTTAAAGATAACAGTATCACTCAGTATTGCCATCATCATCATACCCGCTATATCTTTAGGAATATCAACCCCTAAAGCATCATAAACCTCTTTAACAACTGTGTTTGAACATCCTATAGGACGTATCCAACACTCAAGAGGAGTAGATGTCATAATATCACCGAGTTTATGATGGTCGATGATACCCAAAATAGTTGCCTCATCAATGTCATCTTGAAAGTGCACTTTATCCGTTGAGTCAACAAGATAAACTCTCTCACCTGCTACTGATGTTTTAAGTATAGGAAGTGTTCCGTTAAACTTATCTAAAATAAATTTTGTCTCATCTGAAATATCACCCTGACGAGCGGCGATATACTCTTCATCTTCTAACTGATTTTTTAAGTACGATATTGCGATAGCTCCTACAATAGAGTCACTATCTGGATTTTTGTGTCCAAAAACATAAACTGACATAAATAGCCTTTAAATTTTTTTTGAAATTATACTATATTTCAGAGGTTTTGAAGTCGTTTTATTTTGACTTTATACTCTTGCATCATAGTAGTAATAGTTTCTATCTCAAAAAGTTCTATCTTTTCTAAAAGTTCTTGTGAAAATTTAGCTAAAAAACTTATTTTATACTTTTGAGCGATAGGAAGTAAAGTTTTTGCAAAAACTGCTATGGAATTTAGGTCGTTTGTTGCAATTGCTTTTGTAAAAAGAGGAAGTAGCACTTTTGAATGTTGATGTAAAAAATTTTCTATGTTCTGTTTATCTAAACCTCTAAATTCATTTTGAGTTTGTAGTTTTTTCTCAGCAGTACTATGAGTTAGCTGTGAAGAATTAAGTACTTTTAATGACACTTTAAACAACTCAATATTTGAAATAGGCTTTTTTAAGTGTCCAACTATCTCAACACCATCTTTTACAAACTCTATATCTTTAATACTAGTTGATGTTAAAGATACAACAGGGGCTTTACTCATTTTTGCGATAACTTTAGAAACTGCATTTTCATCCACACTTAGTATATTTACATCTATAAATATCAAATCAAACTTCTGTTTTTTTAATAGACCGATAGCCTCACTGAAATTTTTGCAAGCAAACACTTCTGTTTTTGTATTTACAAAAGCATCTAATATAGTAGCACAAGAACTACTATCATCAATTACCATTATTTTTGCACCTTCTGGTTTGACAAGACTAAAGTTTATATCTATATTATCCTCATCTTCACCACTTGAGAGGATAACTTCAACTCCATTGAGAGTAAAAGTAAAAACTGAACCCTCCCCAAGTTTACTACTTAAGCTTATATCACCTTTGAGAAATTTTGCCATTTTTTTATTTATTGAAAGCCCTAAACCTGTTCCTTGAAGTTCAGGCTTTATATCAAGCTCTTTTTGTTCAAAAATTTCAAAAATCTTCTTATGGTTTGAAGCATCAATCCCAATACCACTGTCTTGAACTATCATTGCTAGATTTATTCTATTTTGAGCATAATTATGTTCTTTAACTACTACCTTTACATTAACCATACCCTCTTTTGTAAACTTAATAGCAT
>JAUZRZ010000035.1 GCA_030949945.1 Sulfurimonas sp.
CCCTCACCAACAACTTCAAGTTTCATAGCAACATTAGTGTTCATTTCAAACTCTAAACGCTCACGAAGCTTGTTTGAAGTTACGTGTTTACCCTCTTTACCCGCAAGCGGAGAATCATTTACAGCAAATACAACTGTAAGAGTTGGCTCTTCTACGTGCATTGGGTCAAGTGCTACAGGATTTACAGGATCACAAACAGTATCACCAACATCAACAGTCTCCATTCCAGCAAATGCAACAATGTCACCAGCTTCAGCCTGATCAATCTCCATACGGTTAAGACCATGAAAACCAATAAGCTTAGAGATTTTACCTTTTACAAATTCACCATCAGCTTTTGCAAGCATAATGTTATCACCCTTATTTACAGTACCATTAAAGATACGACTAATACCTATCTTACCAACATAGTTATCATAATCAAGTGTAAATACTTGTGCTTGAAGAGGATTTTCTGGAGAACCTTCTGGAGTTGGAACATCATTGATAATAGCATCAAAAATACAAGTAAAGTCTCCATCAGGATCAGCCATGTCTGTTTTAGCTATACCATCACGAGCTGCAGCATAAATAACAGGGAAATCTTGTTGTTCATCTGTCGCATCCATGTCAGCAAAGAGGTCAAACATCTCATCAACAACACGATCTGGCTCAGCAGAAGGCTTGTCAATTTTATTGATTACTACAATTGGCATTTTACCAAGTGCTAGCATTTTCTTTACAACAAACTTAGTTTGAGGCATTACACCCTCATAAGCATCAACAAGAACCAAAACACCATCAACCATTTTAAGAACACGTTCAACTTCACCACCAAAATCTGCGTGACCCGGAGTGTCAATTATATTAATTTTATAATCTTTATAACGAATAGCTGTATTTTTAGAAAGAATCGTGATACCACGCTCTTTTTCTATATCATTGCTATCCATAGCTCTTTCATCATGTGCTTCATGATCGCCAAATGTACCAGACTGTTCTAGTAGTCCATCAACCAGTGTTGTTTTACCGTGGTCAACGTGAGCGATAACGGCAATGTTTCTTATTTTTTGCATAAGGGTATCCTTTTTGGAATATTTTGCGAATTATACCCAAATAATTATAATAGACTTCTTGCTATGTGTAAATATTGCCATCCTATAGCAAACTTACACATACCAGTAAGTTTGCTATAGGATGGCAATAAGTGATATACTTACCTTTACAAAGTATAAGTGTGGAATATAAAATAGATTTATTAAATATTTTATTTCATTTCTCAAAGACATTAGTTTAAATAATTTTTTTTATTTAGCTTATTATAAAATATAAAAAAGAGTAATATGTTTGATTATCCAAATAAACTAGATATTATATTTGACAAATTAGACTTATATGGTATAAAACCTATTATTGTTGGTGGTTATATCCGTGATAAAATACTTCATTTGAACTCAAAAGATATAGATATTGAACTTTATGGTCTTGATTCTTTAGATATATTAGAAAATATTTTACAAGAGTTTGGTGATGTTAACACTGTTGGCAGAAGTTTTGGTGTTTGTAAACTTCTATATGATGGACTCGACCTTGACTTCTCCCTTCCTCGTACCGACTCCAAAATTGATAAAGGGCATAAAGGCTTTAATGTACTAACAGATAAAAATCTTGATTATAAATCTGCTGCTAGCAGGCGTGATTTTACCATAAACTCCATGGGGTATGATGTTAAAGAAAAAAAATTACTCGACCCTTTTGGGGGACAAAAGGATTTGGATTTAGGAATTCTTCGAGCTGTAGATTTGAAAAAATTTGCTGAGGATCCTCTGCGAGTTCTTCGTGGTGTAGGTTTTTGTGCTCGCTTTGAGTTTCAAATGCAAACTCAGCTTTTTAATGAGTGTAAAAGTTTGGTAGATAATGGTTCACTAAAAGAGTTAGCTAAGGAACGTCTCTTTGGAGAACTTCAAAAGATGTTACTCAAAGCAAAAAAACCATCTATCGGTTTTGTACTCTTAGAGAAGTTATCACTTTTTCACTTTAGCCATACCATACTCGATGCACTTGACAAACTAGCATCAATAAATCCAAAAAAAAGACTCCTTTTAATGCTTACACTTTTATCTTATGACTTAAGAGAAGATAAAGTTCATGCCTTTTTATCCCAACTAACAGATGAAAAAGCAATACACAAACAAATAAGTCTCTATCTATCTGCATTAAGAAATTTTTCACTTCAAGATGTGAATAACTACAGAGTCTATAAACTTGCAACTACAGTAGATATATCTCAGCTTCTATTACTCTATACTGCTCTATCAAAAGATGAAAAAGAGATAAATCATCTTCTCAATAAAGCTAAAGAGCTAAATGTTCTCTCATCAGCAATGCCTCCACTTTTAGTAGGAAAAGATTTAATAGCAGTAGGACTCTCGCCATCAAAAGAATTTAGTACTATACTAAAAGAGGCTTACAAGGCTCAAATGCAGGAAAAATTTACTACACATCAGGATGCAAAAAAGTGGTTAAAAAATTTTATTAAATAATTGATTTTACTCCGAGAGAACATTCATTTTATTTTCCATATCAGATACAATTCCAAGCATTACAACAGCATTTGCTATAGAGTCTTTAAATCTTGAAAGATATATATCTTTATACTCCTTATCATATCCGTTAATAATCTCTTCATAGGTATCAATAAATTTTTGAACTAACTCAATAGTTTGAATATTTATCTTTTTGTTAGCCATTATAGTAAGTGCAAGATCAAAAGCTTTTTTCTTCTTCGAATCCATATCGTCACTATTTATATACTGTTTTTTACTTGTATCAGTTACTGTAATTAACTTTTGCAATACTGCATTTAAACCCTCGGTTGAGAGTTCGGATTCTTTTGTTTTATCTTTTACCAAAGAACGCATTTGTGTTAAATTCATTTTATCTATTTTAAGAATCAACTCTTGAAGTGAAGCATCTATATCTTCATCCTTAGTCTTATTTTTCTTTAGTAAATTTCCAAACATTTTTACCCCTTTTTCAGTTTAATCTATTGCTTTTAAATCACTTAAATATTTTCCTTGTATATACTTTATATCTAAACTTTTTGCTAACTCATATGCCTCTGGAGTTTCGATGTTTTTTATCCAACTACTAAGTCCTTTATCCACTGCTATATGGTTAAACCCACTTATAATGGCACTATATTTCTTCATTTTTTCGTATGATGAGTATTGAGTATCAAATCGTATTACATCAATGTCCAACTCTTTTAAGTATAAAAAACTTGAGTGGTATGAACCTAGCTTATCGATTGCTATTAGCACACCTATCTCTTTAAGACTCTTTATTATAGAATTATACTTTTTAGTATAACTATAGTACTCTTGTTCTGATAAAATAAACATTATTTTTTTATTTGAGTTGCTTAAAAGTTCTTTTGTAAGTGATAAAAATTTTTCATTTCGAAGGGATGCAGGTGATACATTCAGTGCATAAATATTGGATGTATCTTGAGGAATCTGCAAAAGTAATTCTTTTATAAGCATCATATCATACTCAACTAAAAGTCCTAACTTATTTATAATTTTTATATAACTTTTGGGATATAAAAGTTTACCATCACTATTTCTTAATTTGATATAACACTCTTTAAAGGCCACTTCACCACCTAAGTAAACATCTTGACTTAAAATACTCACCGAGTGCTTATTTATAGCGTCTATTACAAAAGACTCTAGTTCATTTGGATACATTGTGCTCTCTTGTATCTCTGCTTTTGTGTCTCTTCTCTCTTCTTGAAGTTCAAATAAATTTTCTACTATATAGTCTAAATCTTTAGAGTAGCTTGTGTCACTTATAGCCCCGGAGAGTTTTACTTCAATATCATCAACTTTAAACTCATTAGACTTTAAATAACATTAGTTCTAAAACCGTTGAGTATTCATTTTTAGTCCCACTCACACCTATAATAAAATCTCCACCTTTTATATGTCCTATTGGAAAGTTATCTATCTTCTGATCTTGCAAGTACTCGACTATCCAAGCAGCTACCTCTTTTAAAACCCTATCCCCATTTTTTATTCCATACAATGAATTAATATCACTTAAATTATCTATACTAATAAGTATCAATGTATAATCTTGCTCTTTTTTTAATTTCTCTTTGAGATACTTAAAAAGATATTCACGTGTAAATGTTTTACTTACATCATCAGTTATTTTTACATCAAATCCATTATAAATAAGATATAAAATAAAGTAAATACTAAATACAAGCACCAAAAGAGATTCAACATAAAAAGATGTCTGAAGTGTTTGAGAATTTGTTATAAAAGTGTGTGTAATAAGAGCTAAAAGAAGAGCAAAAATAGGCAGTCCCATTCTAAGTGCTAACTTAAAACGGTACTCCCTCTCTTTTGTTTGTGGTAGTAACATCAAAAATGCCTAAACGTCTAAATGTTTAACATCTTTTGCATGTGTTTCTATATAGTTTCGACGTGGTTCAACTTCATCACCCATAAAAAGAGTAAATGCATCAGAAGCAATTGCTGCATCATCAATAGTTACTTGAAGTAGTACACGATTTTCTGGTGTCATTGTAGTTTCCCAAAGTTGCTCTGGGTTCATTTCACCTAGACCTTTATAACGTTGGATATAAGAACCTTTTTTTGCATACTCTTTAATGTTGTTAAGAACTTCTAAAATATCTTCATCAAATTTTAAGTCCCACTCCCCAATCTTTTTATATACAAAGTTTGCCTCTGTAAAGTGAGGTGCACTAAAGAGTTCATCATTTATAAGTAGCTCTTCCATCCCACCTTTTGTTTGTACAAAAAGATGAATCTCATTTGTCTCTTCATTAATTGTTTTTGTAAGTATATTGTTATCAATACTTTCTAAAAACTTCTCAATCTCAATAAACAGATCCTTTGCCCCCAAAGAAATAAGATCAGGATTTTCAACAAAATGACGGATAAGATCAACAAGTGCATAACGACGCTCTAATGCATTTAAACTTCCAGCATAATGGTCAACCATTTTAAAGTAAGATAAAAGGTCGTTGTGTCCTAGTGTTGGATTTTCTAAAGACTCTATACCATTGTCAATTAAAAAGTCATTCATCTCTCTATCATCTTTAAAGTAAATCTCTTTTTTACCTTTTTTATAACGATAAAGTGGTGGTTGTGCAAGGTAGAGATAACCATTTTCTACAACACTTCTGAAATGTCTAAAGAAGAAAGTAAGTAAGAAGTGTCTGTATATGACTTCCATCAACATCCGCATCGGTCATAATGATAAGCTTGTGATAACGTAGTTTTTCTTCCTTGTACTCTTCACCAATTCCACAACCCATAGCTGTAATCATATTTGTAATTTCATCACTCTTTAGAATTTTTTCTAAACGTGCTTTTTCAACATTTAAAATCTTACCCTTGAGTGGCAAAATTGCTTGAAAAACTCTATCTCGACCCATCTTAGCTGAACCACCCGCAGAATCCCCTTCCACAAGGTAGAGTTCACAGATACTTGCATCTTTACTTTGACAATCTGCAAGTTTACCAGGAAGTGTTCCTACTGACATATTATCTTTTCTTCGAGTAAGTTCACGTGCTTTTTTAGCTGCATCACGTCCACGAGCTGCCATAAGTGCCTTACTGACAATAGCTTTTGCAGTAATTGGATTTTCTTCAAAAAATTTACTTAATGCTTCACCTGTAGCTTTTTGTACTAAAGGACGAACATAAGTATTTCCTAGTTTTCCTTTTGTTTGACCCTCAAATTGAGGCTCAGGAACACGAGCTGAAACAATCGCTATAAGTCCCTCTTTTACATCATCTCCAGTAATTTTTACATCTTTCTCTTTTGCTGCACCATTTTTAGAGTTATAGTTGGATATAACACGAGTTAAAGCGGCACGAAAACCAGCCTCATGTGTACCACCATTTGGTGTACGAATGTTATTTACAAAAGATGCAAGCTTTTCATCATAAGCATCATTATACATAAGAGCCACATCAAACTCAATATCTTCAACCTTAGAAGAAAAACTAATAACCTCTGAGAGAGCTACTTTTTTATTCATATCAGTTACATACTGAGCTATACCACCCTCAAAGTGATAAACTTCTTTAGTTCCTGTTCTCTCATCGTTGAATTTAATAGTAATAAATGGATTTAAATATGCTAGTTCTTTAAAACGTTTTGCTAGATACTCATACTCAAAAATAATTGTATCTGTAAAAATACTAGGATCTGCTATAAATTCTATAGTTGTACCAGTTTTACGAGTAGTACCAGTTACTGCGAGTGCTTCTTGAGGAATACCCTCTTTAAAGTCTTGCTCAAAAATTTGACCCTCACGGTGAATAGTCATATGAAGATTTGCAGAGAGTGCATTTACAACTGAAACACCAACCCCATGAAGACCGCCAGAGACTTTATAAGTATCTTTATCAAACTTACCACCAGCATGAAGAACCGTTAAAACAACAGTAGCTGCAGATATTCCTTCACCTGGATGTATATCTGTAGGAATACCACGACCATTATCAGAAACCTTACAAGTTCCCGCTTTAGTTAGTGTTACAGAAATAGTATCACAGTGTCCAGCCATTGCCTCATCAATAGAGTTATCAATAACTTCGTAAACTAAATGATGTAATCCACGGTGACTAGTATCACCAATATACATACCAGGACGTTTTCTAACAGCTTCTAGTCCTTTGAGGACTTTAATATTACTAGCACCGTAATTTTCCATTGATATCTCCATTTGATATAATTGAAGTTATTTTATCGAAGTTTTACTAAAAATAACTTTTACTAAGTATTTATACAAATTAAATAAGCTATAATTAACAAAAAAGGCTCATAGGATGAAATTTATTTCACTTTTAGTATTTTTCTTTTCTTATAATATTTACAAAATGCTTGTACTCCAAAGCAAGATATGTTAAAAAAGCAGATATGTTTACTATCGCTCAAGGCTCCTATGAAAGAGGCTGCTAAATTTACTGAGTCCAAGATAGATACAGATGACCTTTATGC
>JAUZRZ010000036.1 GCA_030949945.1 Sulfurimonas sp.
AGTTCGATTTGGGTGTTTAACCGTTTTCGCATTTATCGTGGCTGCTTTCTATATACGCGGGATGGTGATTTGAAGTGAAATGATGTGTGTATTTAGTATTCTAAGTGAAATTTGTTTGATTGTTGCGTTGTTGAAAGGATTCCTGTTGCTCGGCCAGCGCCAGATCGATGTCATCTCAAAGTTGTTTTCCATGATTTTGGAAGAATCGATATATCGGTCCACTCGGGTGGGGTTCGCGCTAAACGATTTTTAAACTGTCTTTCTAAAGTTCTTCGTGTACAGCCAAATTCTTCGGCTAAATCAGAAATATTAACTTCAAAATTCAATTCAAGAATTTTTTCTAGCACACCATCTAAGCATAGTGTTTTATGCTTATGTGAATCGTAAAGTGCAAATAAAGAATCATTTAAATATTGTATATCTTCTTCTATGCTTTCATGTTTATAGAGTTTAGAAAAATATTTCTTATTTATATCTTCATCTATTTCTAAATATTCATTTTTGAGTGCTGAAGCACATCACTGTTAAAAAGTTTGTGATAGCCTGTGGGTATCATTCCACCAGTATTACAGGAAGAGAAATCATCCCATCTAGTAGTGTATTTAAAGAGATGTTTTGCTTGCTTTAGTGCTTTCTTTTATCCCTATACTATAGCCTTTGGGAATATCAAAAATTTTGTCAGGATGCACCTTTACATAGATATCAACACCTCTGTTAAAAATGAGAAAGTTTCCACCATTTGGAAGAAATAATATTTTATCAAGTATAGCCATATCTGGAATGCACTACGTTATTAGTGTTTTATTATGCCTCTTAATTGTTCATCTGGTAAAATCACATTATACTGCATATTTATTATCTATATCCTACATTCTATGTCTTAGTAAATTCTAGCACAATAAATCCGCTTCTTGCAAGTTGTATAAATGTGACAATTCATAAATGAAAATTTTTACTTTTTAAATATCCTTTAAACCTTCCGTAAACCAATCCTTCATCTTTCTCATTACCCAATCCTCTTCTCATTCCACAAACTCTATAAAGGTTTACTCAGATAGTTCTGTTTTACATGACCGCCATAGTCATGTGGACTACAGATAAGCTTTAGCATCATTGGGTTGCAAGTATAGAAGGTATATCTAAAATATTTCCACTTCTAACAGAATCTAGTGCTTTGCGTTTATTGCTAAATAAGCTGCGTTTGATTTTGGAGAAGCACGCAATAGATAGATAACTGCTTGTGCTAAAATTATTCTCAGCTTCAGGTAGCCTTCTATCTTTACTGACAGATGTCAAGCGTTGTAAGCTGTAAGTGTCCAGTCGCTTGAGGGTTTGCATTTCCTATATCTTCACTTGCAAAGTATCACAAGCCTACGAGCTGATAAACCGCACTCTCTCCACCCTCTATCAAGACGAGCCAAGATAATAAATAGCTGGTATTCATCACTTCCACGCACCGACTTAATCAGTGCAGAAATCAAATCATAATGGACCCCTGCCTCGCTACTTCCGGCTTGGAGGGCATTTGGTCTGAGTGACTTTAAGACCTCAATGGTGATAGTAGTCTCTAAGTTTGAAGCAAACTCAAGAGCTTGTAGCATCGCCCTTGCATCTCCCCACTACTAGCTACAAGATACTCCTGCGTTTGTTCATCTAGAGATATACTTTCTAACTTACAAGCACGAGAGAGAAGCTTATGAAGTGCTGCTGTTTGAGACATGTTTTAGCTCAAAAAGCATAGAACGTGAACGGATGGCTGATAGTCAAACTAAAAAGGGGTTTTCAGTGGAAGCACCAATGATTAAAACTAGAGTTGTTTTCCATAACTGGCAGTAAAACTTCTTGTTGATTTTTGCTAAACGATGTACTTCATCTATAAAAATAAGTGGTTTTTGTAGAGCATTTTTATATTGCTCAAATATTTTACGAAGTTGATCTATTTTGAGGCTGGCTGCATTAAACTCAGTAAAAGGGTAAGTCCATTAGTTTTTGCTATGATTCTAGCAAGAGAAGTCTTTCCACTGCCTGCTGGACCATAAAAAAAGCTATGTCCTAAAACAACTTTCTCACACAAGAGTACGAAGAGGGAAGAGCCTCAGCTGTGAGATGCTCCTGACCTACTATCATCAAAATTTTGGGGCGAAGATATTGTGCATAATCCATAAGAGGATTATATCACAAGTAATGAGGATATTAGTTGATATTTTGTGCGGAGTACTGCTGTTCTGACAGGTAAGATAGGGTAAGTAAGATTTGGCTTTCTTCCCTCCAGTGAACCTAAAAATGCTCTCAATAGGACGCTGCATCTTTATCGAGAGATAGCAGTTCCTAGTTGAATTCTTCCCATCTCAACGATAGCCTCTTTTAGTGTTGCTACTTGACCGTTGTGAAAGTATGGTGCAGTTTGAGTAATATTTCTAAGTGTTGGTACTTTTACCATACCATTTGCATCACCTTTAAAATCACCTACATTTGCATACTTATACTTTGCGGTAACTCCTAACATATTCATACTTCCACCGAGTGCTATACCTGTATGACATGTTGCACAGCCAACTTCGATAAACTTTTTCATACCAGCTTTCTCTGCTTTACTTAGAGCATTTTCATTTCCATTTAAGTAATCATCATAAGCTGATGGAGTAACAAGTGTACGCTCAAAGTTTCCTATGGTGTCTGCAATTTTTTTATAAGTAATCTTTACATCCCTGCCATAAGCTTTTTGAAATCTCTGGACATACTCAGGCATAGAAGTAACTACTGCTACAACATTTTCTTCTGTATTTGCCATCTCTGGTGCTGCTAGGATTGGTCCCGCAGCTTGTTCTTCTAAGTCAGCTGCTCTACCATCCCAAAACTGTGTATCAAAAAAGACTGCATTATAAACAGTAGGTGAACCTAAATGGTGTGGATTACTTGTCCACTTATGTCCAACAGCAGCAGCTAGTCCATCATCTCCACCTGTAGCGAGATTATGACAAGTGTTACAGCTTATAAGTCCACTCTTAGATAAACGCGGCTCAAAGTAAAGCATTTTTCCAAGTTCAGTTTTCTCTTTAGTGATAGGGTTTCTTTTATCATCTATAAGTTTCATAAGCTCTGCTTTATCAGCTGGAATTGCAACAAGCCCTGCATTTTTAGCCTCTGTAGTTAATCCGCTTGCAAAAAGCACCGATGTTGTAGTCATAGCTAGTATTACTTTTTTAATCATTTTTTTTCCTTTAGTTTTAGTTTTTCTTTTTCTTGTTTCCCGCCATTTCACGAGCGAGTTTCTCTTCTGCTTTTAAGAAAGTAAAGAGTGCTGAGTACTCACTTCGAGTCAAGAACCTTGTTTTTCCTGTTGGAAGATTATTTAACTCAATTTCGGCAAAACTCACACGTTTAAGATCGGCAATTTCTGCATCAAAATGAGCAAAGAATCGACGAAGTTCGCGATTTTTCCCTTCACTAATAGCCACTTTAAGTATGGAGTAGTTATGTGCATTTTTTTGTATTTTATACCCTAAAAATGGCTTAAACTCCATAGATGTTATCTTCGAGTGAGAATGCCCACCTGCAGTTGCATCCTCTACAAACATGCCATTAAGCATAGCATGTTCCATCTCTGAAGTCACCTCTCCTTTTATCTTTATCTTATAGCGGCGCTCTAAGTCTGACTCCATAAGTGCTGTTGCGACATGAGAAGCATCAGTTAGGAGTAAAAGCCCCTCACTTGCAAAGTCAAGACGCCCAACTGGGATGTAATGTTTAAACTCTTTACCCAAACTATCATAAATAGTTCTGCGCCCTTTAGGATCGGACTTTGTGTACAAGTTCACCTTTTGGTTTATTGTAAACAATTACTGTATATTTTTCTTGACGACTAATGAGTTTTCCACTCACATAAATAACATCAGCTTTTTCATCAACTTGTGTTGCTGGGTTATCTTGTATCTCACCATTTACTCTCACATATCCATCTTGGACAACTTTATCAGCCTCACGACGTGAGTATGTCGAGTAGTGTGCAATGAACTTATTTAATCTCATCATTTATGAAATTCCTTTTTCAATTAGCGTATGAATATGAAGAACGCCTTGTATCTTTTTTTCTGTATCTGTAACAACCAACAGTTGTATCTTTTTTTCTTCTATTAAAACAAGTGCGTCACTTGCAAGTAGGTCTGCGTTTTGGCAGGTCATAGGAGTATGTGTTGCATACTTTAAAACATCATCATCAAGAGAAAAATCTTCACTCAGCAGAGCACGTCTTACATCCCCATCACTCAAAAGTGCTATAAGCTTTTTATCTTCATCTACAATAAGAGTTGTACCTAAACGCCCCTCACTGATACTCAAAATGGCATCTTTAAGGCTTGCATTTTTTGATATGAGTGGTAAATTTTGCGTTTGCATAAGGTTTGAGACTTTTACAAAAAGTTTTTTACCCAAAGCACCACCTGGATGAAAAGAGGCAAAATCACTCTTTTGAAAATTTCTAGCCTTCATAAGACAGACTGCCAAAGCATCACCTAAAGCGAGTGTTAAAGTTGTTGAAGAAGTGGGTGCTGTATCTATTGGGCAAGCCTCTTTTTCAACATTTATCTTTATAACCATATCACTAAAACTACCCAAAGTAGAGTCTAAATTTTTTGTCATACCTATAAGTGGTACATTAAAACGTTTAATATGAGGCAAAATTGAGCTAAGCTCTTCACTCTCTCCACTATAACTAATGCCTATAACTACATCACCCTTGCTTATCATTCCAAGGTCACCATGAAGAGCCTCGGTAGGATGAAGAAAAAAACTCGGTGTTCCTGTAGAAGCGAATGTTGCGGCCATTTTAGCCCCAATAAGTCCACTTTTCCCAACACCTGTTATAATGAGTTTTCCCTTGCATTTTAAGATAACTTCAACAGCTTCATCAAAAACATCATCTATGAGCATTGCTGCATGAAAAAGTGTTTGTGCTTCGATGTTGAGTGTCTCTTGTGCAATTGTTTTATAATTCATAAATGTATTATAGCACTTTAGGATAAAATTGAGCGTATCATAATGGCATAGTGAAGGACAAAAAGGTTTATAAAAAAGATAAGAAGAGAGGAACCACGAGAGATAAAGTTTTCTAAAGTTGTTCTGTCTTTATTGTTAGTTCTAAATGCAATGACAATATGGATGACAGTTAATACAATCAAAAAAGCCACCAGTATAAGCTTTTTACCCAAAAGTTCTACTACTAAATTTGTATCGCCATTGAGAAGTTGTTCTAAAAGATTGTTGTTATAAATCATCACTAAACCTGAACTCAGAAGAACAGCTAAAGAGACAAGTTCAAAGTAACCAAATATCGGTCCAATATGTGGATAAACTGCTTTTTGTTTTGCCTTATCAATAAGGGTAATCCCTAAAACAAACATAAAGATAGAACCACCAATCCACGCAATAGCTGCAAAAAGGTGAAAGTGAATTAACCAGTTCATTATTTTCCAAATTTTAAAGTAGGAAATAATATCTAAAATGTGCTAAAATACGACTTTGATATTATAAGGAACAACTATGAGAAATAAAATTGGACAATATACAAATACGATTAATCCACTAAAACTAGAAGATAGAGTACTTACTCACAACACACTCATCATCGGAGAGGGAGGTTCAGGTAAGACAAACTTAGCTTGTAGAATACGTAACTTTGCCATTGATAGTGATGTACCTACTATTTATTTTGATTTTAACAACTCCTTTGAAGAGGCTATAGAGTTAAGATACAAAGATGAGCATTTTAATTATATAAAATATGAAGAGAGTGATGCATTTGATGAAAAGTTTGCTACTTTAACGCAGCAAAGAAAACATATCTATATGGCTGTAGATCCTGAATACTTTACAAATAAAAAAGATGTTCAGAGTCGCCTCTCAAAAACTATATCTCAAGATGTTTTACTCCAAAACTACTACTACTTCTTTCATGACATTGATAACTTAAATGGTTTTTATACAAAGTTTGAAGACTTTTTACTCTACCTTTTAAGCTTTAGTCATCTTCAAAAATTTGGTTTTACATTTTTAGCACAACCTCATGAGACTTTTGAGAATCAACACTTAAAACTACTTTTTACATTTCTTTACCTTGGTCGCTGCTCAAATACGAACTACTTTAATACAGCTGTTATAAAAACATTAGGGAAAAATGAGTTTTATTACCAGTATAGAACAGCACATAAAACTCTGCTTTTTAATGCCATAAAAACGAATGTCGTAAAAATAGATGAGTATGTTTTAGAAGACTAATATGCAAAATTTATATGATGAAGTAAGCTCTTTAGACAAGCGGGCTTACTCTGAGTTTGGACTCACTGAGGACTTACTTATGGAGCATGCTGCAAATGGTATGGCTGAGTATATCAAGAGTCATTTTGCACAAGGTTCTCATGTCACTATAGTCTGTGGTTCTGGAAATAATGGAGCAGATGGACTTACCCTTGCTCGCCTGCTTCATCTTCATTTTAAAACGACACTTTTTTAGCAAAAACTCCTAAGTCTCCTATGGCAAAACTACAGTATAAACGCACAAAATCTCTCAATATAGAAGAATCTACAAACCTTTTTGAATCTGATGTTCTTGTAGATGCAATTGTTGGAACTGGTTTTAAAGGGGAGCTAAATACTGAGCTAACAAATCTCCTAGAAAAAATGAATGCACTCACTGCGTTTAAAATCGCCTGTGATGTTCCCTCTGCGTTTGCTTTTAATGCTGATGTCACCTTAACTATGGGTGCATTAAAAAAATCTTTATACCTTGATGGTGTAAAAGATATTGTCGGAGAGATAAAAGTACTTGACTTAGGAGTACATCGAGATCTATACGAAAAAGAGTCTCAAACAAAACTACTCGATGAAAAGGATTTACTCCTTCCCTATCGTAGTAAAAAAGATTCACATAAAGGAAGTTTTGGTCATCTTAGCATTGCACATGGAGAGATGAGAGGAGCTAGCACTATAAGTGCCTTAGCAGCTACTCGTTTTGGGTGTGGCTTAGTTACACTTATCACGCATAATACATCAAACAGTTTTCATCACTCCCTTATGTCTTCATCCGCACTCCCACACAACACAACTGCTCTAGCTTGTGGGATGGGTTTAGGAAATGCTTTTAGTGATGATGACTTAGAGATATTTTTTGACAACTCTCTTCCTCTTATACTTGATGCAGATATTTTAGCTATGCCAACTGTTTTAAAACTACTCAAACGCGATAAACTGGTCTTAACACCACATCCAAAAGAGTTTATAACACTTTTAAAACTTACAAACCTAGCAGATATTTCTATAGACACTCTTCAAGCAGAACGCTTTAAATATGTAGAACTTTTTGTGCAAAAATATAAAAATGTTACCCTACTTCTTAAAGGTGCAAATGTCATTATCGCTCAAGGGGAAAAAACATTTGTAAACCCACATGGAAGTGCGAAACTTGCAAAAGGTGGAAGTGGAGATGTTCTTAGTGGACTTATAGGTGCACTTTTAGCACAAGGATATTCGCCTTTAAACGCGGCTATTGGCGCTTCACTTGCACATACTACACTTGCAAAAAACTATACTGGTACTGATTTTTCTCTTACACCTGATGATTTAATCAATGGAATTGGTAAGCTCTAAGAAAAAATCATTATAATAGCGACAAATCACTGATATGACACACTATAATGAACAAAGTCCATTATAGTGGCAGGGACAAAGTCCCTACAACCCCCTAAAGCTACAAAAAAGTTTACTTTTTGAGATAGAATAAGAATATTACAAGGAAAACTAATGGATAACATTTTAAAAATCGGAAAATATGAATTAGGTTCGCGTTTAATCGTAGGTAGTGGGAAATATGACTCATTTGATATGACAAAAGAGGCAACACTTGCTTCTGGAAGTGAGCTTATCACTGTTGCAGTACGTCGTTTAAACATTACAGACCCAGATAAAGAAAATCTTCGTGATACTTTTGCTGGAACAAATGTAAAGTTTCTTCCAAACTCTGCTGGATGTGTAACTGCCGAAGAAGCTATCACTACATTTCGTCTTACTCGTGAAGCTACTGGAATTGATTTAATCAAACTAGAAGTTATCGGTGACACTAAAAAAACTCTTTATCCTGATGTTTTAGAGACTATCAAAGCTTGTGAAGTACTCTCAAAAGAGGGTTTTACTATCATGGCTTACA
>JAUZRZ010000037.1 GCA_030949945.1 Sulfurimonas sp.
TAGTCGTGTGGTCAAGAAGCATTCGCAAAGATTCATATTAGAATAGTAGATGTAAGTACTGGATTAATTATTTATTCTGAAGAAGGAAAAGGTACATCATTTAGTGAAGCTGGAACAGTTATGGGTATTGGTGGCAAGGCTGGATATAATAGTCAGCTTAATGACAAAGCAAATTGATGCAGCTATTTCAGATTTGACTTCAAATATAATTGAAAACATGCTTGATAAACCTTGGAAAGGTTATATTCTTTGGCTATGAAGATGGGGAGCTTGATAACATCAGGAGGAAAGAGCCAAAACATAAAAGTTGGCGATAAATTTGATGTTTACAAAGAAGGAAGAAAAAAGTTAAAAACCCTCAAACAAATATGATGATGAGTCTCCCTGGTAAAAAAATAGCAACAGTTGAAATAGAAGCAACATTAGGTGATACTCCAGACACAGAAGTTTCCTTAGCTACAGTTGTAACTGGTAATTTAAAATCATATATAGAAAATAAAGGATTATTCTACTTTATATATTCAGATAGGAGCAAAATAATGAGAAAAATAATATTAATGATAGGTCTTGTTATTGCTTTGTTCTTATCAGGATGTGGATATAAGGAAGGTGTTACAACGGCTACTCAAAAGTCTTATTTATATTTTTCCTGGTAACACAAGTAATATAATGATATCAGTAGACAAGTGGGGAAAAGTTTAATGTAAAATCTGGTCAAGGTAATCAATATTCTGTTAAACCAGGTAAACACCTAGTCCAAGTATATAGAGATGGTTCGCTTATTATAAAAGGAGAAATCTTTATTAGCGATGGTATAGCTAAAGAAATTGAGGTTAATAAGAATGAAAAAAAAAACTAATTATATTATTTGCAAGAATATCCATTGGATTATTAATATCTGGTTGTAGCAGTCAGCCTAAACCGTTATACACATACGGAAACTATAGCGAGACATTATGCATCAAAGAAGGATATGAATAGTGATACAGCTTTAGAGCTACAAAATCAATAGAGTATGCTATTGCAAATACAGAAAACAGTCGTTCTGGAAGGGTTGCCCACAGGTATGTATGCTAACCTTGGTTATATATACTTAAAAGGTGGTAAAACTGATAAGGCTATAGAAAATTTTAAAAAAGAAAAATCTATATATCCAGGATCAAGCTCTATTTTATGGACAGAATGATAAAAAAATAGAAGTAGCTGAAGGAAAATTCATGATGAAAAATAAACTTATAATATTATTGACTTTTATAGTGTCCGTATTGATTTTTACTGGGTGTGGCCCTAAATATATAACAAAAGGAACAGCATTCCTCAAAATGTATGAACAAGCACCCGTTCAATACTCATACTACCTCCTATGAATGAAAGCATAGATGCTGAAGCAAAAGATTACTATATGACAACAACAGAAATGCCTTTTGCTTTAATGGGATATTATACATTTCCAACAGAGATGGTTAGTGATATTATGAAACAAGAAGGTGTTTATGATACTGAAATTCTATACAATATGCCACTTGATAAATACTACGAATATTTTGGTGCAGATACAGTTTTATTTACTAGAATAAAAGTGGGATATTTCATATATGGTACTTGCTTCAAATTTCGGACTATATCGATAGAAGCTAAAATTGTGTCTACAAAGACCTCAGAAGAATTATGGAAATATACTGCGTACAGTTGTAGTGGATTTAAGTGGTGGAAATACAGGAAGCGGGATTGCTGGGTTAATTGCAAAGCAATTATAAAGCGGTTGTAAACACAGCAAGTGCTGATTACTAAAATATGCAACGTCAGGCGAATGGAAGAATAATTTACACACTTCCAGCTGGTCCATATAGTGAAATGTATATGAAAGATCAAAGTGTTGAATTAATTGATCAGACAGCAGGAAAATAATACTAGCTTTTATTTATTAGTAGCTAATGGAAAAACAAGTTGTCTATCGACTGATTTCTTAAGACAGCCATAGCATCAATAACCTAAAACAATGCTACATGGAAAACAAGGGCTTTAAAAATGAAAGTATTTATTAACAGTCATGAATCACTTAGTTGTGCGAATAATACAAAAAGAGTTAATGCATATAAACATAGTGCTATAAGTATAGATATTAGTATATATGTGATACTCCAGCAGGTTTAGGGAAAGATGGAGACTTCATTGAGCGCTTAAATACAGTTGTCTCAAATGTAACATATCACTCAAGCTTAGAAAATTTTAACGATACTCTTTTTATCGTTGAATCTTCTGTTGGTGACATGAGTGATAGTGAAGAACACTACTTTAAAAGGTAAAAACTACAAAAATATAAAATCCTTCACACTCATACTGCTTACTGTCATAGAAAACTCACTACGAGAAAATGACAATGTAGAAGCCTTAGCGGTAGAGACACTCTTTGGTAAATATGTTAGTCTTAGTTAAGGCTATAACGGGTCACACACTTGTGTCACAGCTGGAGCTATAGAAGCTATCATTTCGTATGAGGCTATAAAACAAGGAAAAATCTCTCCTTAAACGAACATGTAAACACAAGATAATAAAATATAAATATTCCAACTACAACGATAGTGCAGAAGATAAACTATGTAATAAGTAACTCTTTCACGTTTAAATGGCGATAAAGATGAGAGTGATGCGGTAGCGCTAGTGAAGTTAGATGAAAAAGAAATTGTTAACTCTTTATCAACTTTAGTTAATGTAGAGTAAAATGTATAAAAATCGAAGTAATAAATTTTTTGTTACATTATAGTTTTATAAATAAGTATGATATAATTAATACTAATAAAAGAACTTAAATAGAAACTATACAGCAAGCATAACTGAACTCAAAAGATCACCAACTAAACTTTTAGAGGAAGCTGGAAATGAAGTGATAGCTATACTTAACCATAATACTCCCAGTACTTACTTGGTTCCTAGTGCTTATTATGAAAAAATGATGGACATCGTGGATGATTATTATCTAGCTAAAGAGGTACAAGAGAGACTTAATGACAATGAAAAGCCGATACGAGGTCTCTATAGATGATTTATAGTTTAGACTTTAAACCAAAAGCACTCAAAGAGTGGAACAACTTAGATAAAACTATTCAAACTCAGTTTAAAAACTAAGGAACTCTGGTTTGTAGACTTGCTTATGAAGTTAAAGATGAAGAGATTGTTGTCCTTGTTTTAAAAGTAGGTAAAGGAGATAAGTTCTATGAAAACTTACACTAAGTTTGTTTAAACTGTCTCAGGTGTTATAAGTGCTTTTGATTATTGTGCTTAACAAACCATATCAAACTTACATACTATACATAATAAGCTCAACCGCTTCTAAAACCTCTTTGTTAGTGAGTGAGTTAGCGTTTGCATAAGCAAGTGCGGCTCCTGCTCCTACACCCTCTTTTGCTTCACCCTCATCATATTTTTTAAGTACTGGTATCTCTGCGTTTGCGAAACTAAACTCGGTATATATTGCATTTGGTGTGTAGCTGAGTTGTTCTAAATATATGTTTGATATTTGAGTGTTGTATCATTAGCTACCCATCCTGTTGTGGCTAGTGTGATGTTCTCATGTTTTGGTCGCATTAAAATATCTTCACGGAGTTTGTCTGCTACGAGTAAACAAGCTGCCATCTGTGTTCCTCCTGCTAAAACTACATGAAACCTACTGCTCGCTTCGAGTAAAAAACCTGCACAAAACAGAAGCATATTATCACTTACGAGAGAGAGTTTTTCAAATGTACTCATACTCTCATTGACTAAAGAGAGTGCTGCGTTTATAGTTTGAGTACGAACACTGTTTGGAACATTTAAAAAGCTAGATGAAAAGTCATCTGCCACATCATAACCTAAGGCTAGAGCAGTTGCAGTAGCAGTAGTAGTCCCACTCGGAGTGGACTCTCCTAGTATAAGATAAGAGCCTTTTAACTCATAGCTCTTACCAAACGCCATGCCTTTAGCAAAAACAGTTCCTCAGCATTTATATTTGCACCAGTTACGATGGACTCAGATGGCTTTATATCAAAGTCGTGCAGTTGCGTTTGCTCAGGTTTTATCTCTAAACCCAAATCAAGAGTCTCTATAGTACTAAAGGGGTTTAGGTTGTGTACAGCACGAGTGATAAGTGCAGGAGTAGGGACTCCGCTTGGTGTTTCAGCAATATCGGGCATAGAAAAGAGTTTTTGAGTGCTTATAAACTCTGCATCAAGTGTTGGAGTATAGGCAATTTTTCCAGGAATACCCGCTTGGGTAATACCCTCTATCTCACATGTTTTTGTAACCGAGGCAGCAAGTAAAAGTCCGCTTTTCCCTCAGGGAGAGAAGTTTGTTTGTTTGTAAAAATATTATATGTTTTCATAAAAGTATTTTAGCTAAATAATGGCTAATGCTTGTCTGACATCCTCTGCGTTTATACTCTCTCTTCCCTCTCCAAAAGTAGCTTTTTTCTTTATCTTTCCAAAGTAGGAAGTATCTCCACCGAGCTTTAGACCTAGCACCAGTGCCATAGCAGTTATGGGATGTCCTGCATTTGGGGAGTCATGTTTTTTACCATCTTTATAAAAAGCAAAAAGATTTTTTTGTTTGCCTAAAAACATAATGAGTAGTGCTGTTAAACGCGAGGGGATGAAGTTGAGTATGTCATCTAAGATGGCAGAGACTTTTCCGTAGTTCTCGTACTTTTCATTTCTGTAGCCTACCATGGAGTCAAGGGTGTTTACTGTTTTGTAAAAAACTACTCCAGGTAGTCCAAAAAGTAGTAAAAAAAACAGTGGAGCGATAACACCATCGCTAAGGTTTTCTCCATAAGTCTCTATGGCGGCTTTGTAGATGTCACTTTGGCTTAAATCTTCTGTATCTCGACTCACTAGCATAGAGATAGCCTGATGTTTGTCATCTGCAGTCGTGACACCAAGAACTGCAGTTCTGAGCATATTGTGTGCTATGAACATCGAAGCGATGAGTCCAGAGATGAGGATATGTAAAGGAGTAGGAGTTTCTTGAAGATATGAGTTCTATAGAAGTAGCCATAAAAAGAGGTAAAAAAAGTACAAAAAGCACTAAAAGAAGACCTCTTAAAATAGTGTCTTTATAAAATCTACGCTCAAAGTATGTAATCAATTCACCAATATAGATGATAGGATGTTTTATAAAGGAAAATTCTCCAAACACTCTATCACAAACGTAAGCTAAAACAGTTATAAGGAGGTTAGTCATTTAAAGCGTCTGTGATAGCATTCATATCAATATGTTTATCTATGTGTTGGGCAAAAGTAGCTATAGCCTCTTTTTTATATTTTTTGAAATCATACCCTCTGTAATGGGGGTTAATATCTCTAAAAATATACTCTCTAATAGCATCACTATCAAAGAGTCCATGTATAAATGTACCATAAATATTTTTCTTCTCTTTACAGCGTTTTTTAGTGACTCCGTTATGTATCTCATAGCCATCGACCATAAAACCAAAGAGATTATAAGAGCCTTTTTTAACTATCTTCTTCTTGTGAAATCTCACTTCTCCTTTGAAACGACCAAAGCCAAAAACTTCAAGAGAGTCAGACTCCACCCTCTCTTCATCTAGGAGTTTCTCAAACATCATCTCATAACCACCGCAAATAGCGACTATCTTTGTTTTTTTAGAAGAGAGTTTTTTCTCAAACCCCCTCTCTCTAAGCCAAGCTAAGTCATCTATAACCCGTTTACTCCCTGGCAAAACTACTAAGTCACAAGCACTCATTTCACTCCGTGATGAGATAAAACGCAGGTCGATTTCACGGTCAGCTACAAGGGGTTCAAAGTCTGTAAAGTTAGAGATATGTGGGAGCTTGATGACACCTACTGTTATGATGCTTTTTTGTGTATCTTGAGAATAGTTCATCAGTGACTCTGAGTCTTCAAAGCCAAGGTTAAAGGGTCTGAATGGCACAACACCTAAAACGGGGATTTTAAACCTCTCTTCTATGATTTTTACACCCTCATCAAAAAGAGACATATCGCCTTGAAACTTATTAATAACAACACCTATAACGTTTTTACGAAGTTTGTTAGGAAGTAAGTTGTAAACACCATAAAGTGAAGCAAATACTCCTCCTCTTTGAATATCTGCAACTATGACTATTTTAGTGTTAAACTCATCTGCTACATAGATATTTGAGAGGTCTTTATCCATAAGGTTAAGCTCAACTGGACTCCCAGCCCCCTCTGCAACTATACACTCAAACTCCTCTGTTAAACTCATAAACGCAGACTTCACTATGGGCTGGAGTTTTTTAATGTTACGGTAGTACTCCCAAACATCACTCTCTCCAGCACTTTTACCATTTATAATCATATGAGCTTTGGATTTACCCCCTGACTTTAGAAGTACAGGATTAAATGAGGCTCGCGTTTGTAGCCCAATAGCCTCTGCTGCAAATGCTTGAGGAATGGCTATCTCGCCACTATCTACATCGGTTACTTGTGAGTTGTTTGAGACATTTTGAGCCTTAAAGGGGGCTACTTTTATGCCTCGCTTGTGAAGTAGGTAGGTTATGGCAAATGCAAGAGTAGATTTACCAGCATCACTGCTTGTACCAAAGATGCTAAGTGAATTCATAGAAGAGCCTTTAATTTTAAAAATTATACACTTAAAGGTGTTATAATAGTTTTAAACAAATATTTAAATAAATAAAGGAGTCACAAATGGATGTAGATTATGGACCACTTACAAAACTTATAGGAACTTGGAAAGGGGATAAGGGAACAGATATAGCACCTGATCCAGATGAAGACCAAGAGATAAACAAATTTCGTGAGACTATCGTTTTTACAGATATAGGCACCGTTACAAATGCAGAGGAGCAGACTCTAGCAGCTGTTCATTATGTTCTTAATGTAAATCGTATTAGCGATAATGCTCCCATCCATCATCAAACAGGTTACTGGATGTGGGATAAAGATAAAGACAGTGTGAGTCACTCTTTAGCTATTCCTAGAGCTGTTTGTGTTGTGGCAAGTGGCAAGGCAGAAGTAAATGCGAAGAGTGTCTCAATAGAAGTTGCAACAGACATTTCAGGTGTTGTTCAAACTGAGTTTATGTCTAAAAAGGCAAAAACTACTTCGTTTAAAAACACTATCACAATTACAGATGATACTCTCCACTATTTTGAGACAACTATGGTTGATATTTATGGTAATAGTTTTGAGCATACGGATGAGAATACTCTAACTAGAGTGTCCTAAAAAGAAGGATAAAAGATATAAATTCGATGTCGAGATTATAGTATTTATCCGACATGTTGAAACTATATGTCGGAATTATTGTATTTTTCATTAAGTCGCACTTGGTGAGGTTTAGCCACTAAATTATGTGCGAAAGTTCAGCTCATATGTAAATCCTTATAATAATTCACTTGATTAGTTTATCAAATGAATCTAGTTCTTAAGGTTTACACAGTTTATTTTACACTCTCTGCTAATATCTTAGAGTCAACTTTTATAGCCAGAATCAATCACGATATTTTGAAGATTCGAGATAATAGTTAAAACTATGCGTATTATTTAGAATGATTTTGTAGTTAATATTTTTTTATTTTTAAATTTATTATAGTATGAAAAGAATACTGATTTATCTATATTAGTATCTTTAGCACCTATAAAATGTATTTGCTTTTGGCTTCCTAATTTATGAGTAAAATCAGCAGGGTTTAATGAATTACTTAAAGGTGTTAAATAATGTAAATCGCACCAATACTTAGTATCTAAATTTCCTGCATATGTAGTAAGTAAATCTACATCATCTCTAAAAGCACTTAACAATGTTGCTATTGCTCCACCACCTGAGTAACCATATAAATTAAATGATGTAAAATGATACTTATCTTTTAATGTATCAAGAATCTCATCATAACTATATATAACCTCTCTTGAAAATCTATGAGTTGTCCAATACTTTTTGATCTTTACCTTTACTTAGATATTGAAATGGGCGTGCTAGATAAATTTTACAACTGCTATTATTTTTTAGCATAAATTTTAATCCTATTGGATTTATTGGTGTTGGATCAGAAGAAATAGTACTTGAAGTTATCCATGCCAAACCATCTCCTTCTATAAAAATATTTACTTTTTGCACCTTGTTAAATCAGATTTAAATGAAAATATATTAAATAGTTTGGGTTTTAAATGTATATGCTTTAATATTTGTATTTTTTATTAGATTATGAGCTGTAGTTTCTCGTTGTTTGGGTGTGGGTATATTATGCCCGCACCCTGTAAAAAATATCATGCATACAAAAAGAACGATATTTTTATTCATACTAAAATTTTATATTGTACCTAGCATAGGCAGTATGGTTAACAAATCCACTTGTTCTCGTATCTACTGCATAGCCAAGGTTAAAAGGAATCATCTGAGAATTTTTTATTCACAGATAGCTCCTCCTCTATAAATATATGGAGAATTTTCTATACCTTCAGTTTCAAAAATTATACCGCCTCCACCAACAAGTCCTGATGAAACGATAGGAGCATCATTTTTAAAATCATAGTCTATATTTCCAGAAACTATAAAATTAATTGAACTATTTAAAGTATACATAAATGCTCCCCTGCACCAAGAATTCTGTTCTGATGTATTATAGCTTTGTACATCTAGATTCATACCTCCAGCTCCACTTTCGCTATAGCTTGGTACATCAAAGTATCTATATGATGCTTTTATCATAGGTGTAAAACTCATATTGTCTTTAATATTTATATTTCTATCAATTACAGCTTGAATAAAATATAGTTTACTATTATAGTCAGCTGCTGTAGTCATTGCTTGTGCTAAGTCTGCTTGTATCAACAGACTGGAAGACCAGCTCCTGCTTTGGTAAGAGATATTTGCTTTACTATCTATGATTGGTTGTGATCCATATATAATTAGTGAATAACTCTCAATATCACTTGTTTGTGTTATATCATTTGTATCTACATCACTTGTAGCATAACTAAATGCAACACCTATCCTTTTAAAAGTATCAGACTCACCATCTACACCAATTGCAAATCCTTTAGTATTTGCACTAAAACCTTTTATATTATCTTTATTAGATTGTGATGCATAAGACACATAAGGCTTAATCCATACATTTCTATCAGTAAAAGCTTTATCACCTGAGCTAAATCCTCTTACTCGTGATTGTCTAGTACTTATGATTCCACTTATAGTATTTAGTGTACGACCCACTGTTTCAGATGCAGAGATTGTCGCTTTTGGAGTAGCTTTTGCTAACTCTTCTGCTTTTTCTTGATCTGTTGCTTTTGAATCAAGTGCTGTAAGAAATGTATCTATATCTGTATCAACACTTCCAGCAAAGCAAAGATAGTGTCTAATGCTCTTGCAACACCTACTTCTGCAACATATGCTTCTAATACAGCTAGTTCTTTCTAAACCAACCG
>JAUZRZ010000038.1 GCA_030949945.1 Sulfurimonas sp.
TTTACAAGCTCTGCAAACACAATAGATGATATGAAAATAATAATCTTACTCTTTATTTGGATGGTATGGCAGTGGATGTGATAGGAAAAGATAGAGCCTTGAAGCTCAAAAACAATCACGAACGAGAGAGGATTGTTTTACCCTCTCAAAACTTATCTCACTTACAAATGGAAAGAAACACCATAGGGTTCAAAGCTACAAACAGAGCGGGAAATATAGAATCCAATCTTGATGAGATAGTGGTAAACTACAAAGGTCGTAGCAACAAAAAACCAAATCTTTATATATTAGCTATTGGTGTAGATAAGTACAGAGATGGGGATTTGTGGTTAAAGTACTCAAAAGCAGATGCCTTAGGGTTTGTAAACGCCATAGAAAAAGCATCGAAACCACTCTTTAAAAACATATACACTTATAAACTTTTAGACAAAGATGTAACAAAGTCAAAAATGTTAGATATGTTTACACGCATTGGGGAAAAAACCACAAGAGATGATGTATTTATGCTCTACATGGCAGGGCATGGGATAACTGATGCAAAAACTGGAGCGTACTTCTACTTGCCAGTTGATTTTAGATACAAAAATGAAAACAGTGTAAGAAAAAGTGGAATGAGCCAAAATGATTTTAAACTAGCACTCTCAAAAATCCAAGCCTTAAAGTCACTTACTATTCTTGATACTTGTAACAGTGGAAGCTTTGCCCAAGCGATGGCTAGTCGTGGGATATTGCAAAAAACTGCTATAAATAAACTCACTCGTGCAACAGGACGAACCACCATAGTGGCAAGCTCTAAAGACCAAGTAGCACTAGAGGGTTACAAAGGTCATGGAGTCTTTACATACACTTTGATGGAAGCACTTAAAGGAAAAGGGTATGGAAGCGATGATAAAATAACCATTAAAGAGTTAGCTGGGTATATAGAAGATGTACTACCAGATAGAACTTATGAGAAGTGGGGTTATGAGCAGGTGCCACAGTCAAATATTACGGGGAATGATTTTCCTATAGGGATTAAGTAGTGGAAAATAAATCTCGAACAACTTTAAAAATGAATAAGGAGTTTTTATGAAAAGTAAGATATTAGTTTTTGTACAGTTTGCTATGATTTTAATCATGACCCTTCCATTTGGAACACCAGCAGTCTATTTTGAATATGGACTCTTTTTTATTGTATTAGGAGCTTTGATTGGCATCGCTGCACTGCTTGAAAATAGACTTGGAAATTTTAATATTCGTCCTGATATAAAAGAGGACTGTGTACTTATAAAAGATGGGATATATGCCTACATAAGACACCCAATGTACACATCTGTTTTGACTATTATGTTTGGAGTAATGGTCATGTACTTTAGCACTTTTGAAATTGTAGCATTTGGAATACTCTTCATCAACTTACTCATTAAAATGTTTTATGAAGAGAGTCTATGGCACTGTCATAGCGATGAGTATGTAGAATACACTAAAAACACATCCCGTTTGATACCTAAAGTATTTTAAGAAAATGAATAGAAAGGTTCTCAAACAAGCACTTCTGTTTGAAAATAGTTCACCAGTTTACTCAAAAGTAAAAGAGCTGTGTGAGGAGGCTTCCTCGTTACCAAGATGAGAACAGTCTCTATTTTCTCCAAGCAAGGCGACGCGAAAAAACTCTCATTAAAAATGAAGAGGAGTTTTTTAGATTTATATCGCAAACGCAAGAGTTAAATGTAAAAAGTTTTAGTGATATAAAAAATCTCCTAAACACTACAACTCGAAGTGAAAACATCCTACTTAGTGGCAACTCAAAAGCAAACTATGTACGGGTATTTGATGGCGTTGTTGTTGTGAAAAAAAGGGAGAGATAGCTAGGCTGTATCAAAAGAGTGATTTAGCACAACTCTCTCAAATTCAAAGATTTGTAGCTGTTGAAAATGGCGAAACTTTTTTAAATATTGAAAAAATAGAAGAGAAGTTTGAAGAGGAATATTTTGTCTATATTGCAGGGTATTGTAATACTCTAACGCGAGAGTTTTTACACTCTAAAGAGGTCACCTTTTTGTAGATTATGACATCGAGAGTATGAATATTTATGATAGTTTTGAGTGTAGGAGTAAAAATTTGCATATTCCATCAGATATAGAACGATATTTTTCAAGTAAAAAACTTAATAATGTGGCACTTTATAAAAAACAGATTCATAGAAAAAACTGGAACTATTCCCAAGATACAAAGCTAATTATTGACTTAATAGAAAAATATAACACAGTTGTAGAACAGGAGATAATTTATGAAGCATAGTGAACTTTTAAAACTCCTTTACGATAATAGAGAGACTATTGAGAGAGCTTATATGCAAGACTCCATAGCAAATCCATCCCAAGAACTTATAGATGCAACACTTTTAATAAAAATTGGCGAGAGCTATAAACTCAATAAAAACTATCTTAATTTTGTAGATTCTGTTCTGCAAAGAGTAGATTACAGCATCATCTTTGGAGATTATGAAAAAGAGTATAAAGAGCTTGTAAAACTCAAAAAACGTTATGAAGAGAGAGGGGATGAGTACTATAAAGATGCTATTTTAAAACTAATTGATGACTTGTACTTTAAGTTTTATAACCGTGATAGAGAGATTCAAATACTACTCCTACATTTAGAAAACGATGTCTCTTTAGATATAGATATTTTACTCGAAAATGCAAGTGATATTTTGGAGAAAATAGATGAACTCATAAGTGCAAATGAAAAAATAGGAGTTCTGTTTCGCCAAAACCTGCGTGGCGTTCATTCTCAGATTGATAGTTATCTGCAGAGTATTAGTGTGCCTATTTTACACTTTATTGAAAATATCGACACCTACATTCAAGAGATAAATCAGTTTATTAGTCAAACAAAAAGAAGAAGATTTTTAAACAAACAGATTATGGAACTCTCAAACAAAATAATAAATGAAGATGTGAATGCACTTGATGAGCAATTAGAACTCAATGCAAAGAGACTCTACTTTACACTAGAGAAAGTCAAAAAACAAAAATTCACTCTCTTGCTAATGATAATGATATAGTGAAGATGAAAAAAGATTTAAGAGAGATATTTTCAAATATTAAGGTACAAAGAGCGACAAAAACAAACACTATAAAAAAACAGATACAAGCCAAACTCGAGATAGTAAATTTCGATAAAATTATGCAAGATTTGACTCAAAAGAGAAGTGAAGATATATTTTTATTTATAAGAGGGCATAGTGAATTAGAGAGGTTTGATGCAACAGAGTTAACCGATGAGTCCTTTAAAGTTTTTTTGCAAGTCGTGAGAGATGAGAGAGTACTTTTTAGTGGTGCATTTAACAAATTTGGTATAAAGGTGGCAAGATGGCAGTAAAACTAGATGAGGTGTTTAAGATACTTAGCCGTGGAGTTATTGTTTCTATAAACTCTCAAAAGTATCTTGAAATTGCAAAGTATTTGATGATAGATGAGAACTTTGAAGAGTTAAAAAATCTTGTAAAGAAGTTAGGTTTCAGACTCAATGGAGAAAATGGTTACTTTTATCTCTCAAAAAATGAGGATATGAACGAGGCTGAGCGAAATAGCTTTTTAAACAATCACAAAAATATTTTAATAGCTATTGCAATTTTAAAACAACTTTTTCCTTTTATAGACAGAGGGGAGATACTTAAACAGACAGACTTTATAGTCAACTACAAACAGAAAAACGATGCTCTTTTAGAGCAGAAGTTTGAGTATATTTTTAAGAGTAAAGATTTAAAAGATGTGGTTGAGAAGTTTTTTGACCTACTTGAGAAGAGTTATATTTTAGAGAAAAAAGATAGTGACTCAAAAGATGAGTACTTAGTGCTGAGTTCCATAGAGTACTATACAAAAATTGTTCAAAGTGTGGCATAAATGATTAAAAAACTGATAATGATAAACTCCGCTAATTTTAACTATTTAGAGGTTGATTTACAAAAAGACCTCTTCTTCTTAGGTGACAATGGAAGTGGGAAAACGACTGCCATTCGTGCAGTTCACTATCTCTTTAGTGGAGATGTGCGAAACCTTGGCATACCGAGTGATAAGGATGGGTTTAAAGAGTACTACTTTAAGTATGCAAACTCCTATATGATATTTGTTTTTGAAGATTTTTTTATCTTTATGTATAAGGCAGGTGGGGAGATAGTAAAAATCTTCTCAAAACAGAAGTTTGATATTTCACGGGTAATAAATCAAGAGAGCATATTAAATGAACTCAGCGATATACGAAGATATGCTAAAGAGCCAAACCTTCATAAAACTGTTCGCTCACTTAATGAGTACAGAGAAATTATCTATGGAAATAACAAGAAGTTTTTAGATTTTAAATTTACACATATAAAAAACAGTGAGACTTTTTTAGGGCTTTTTAACGAAATATTTAATATTGACAAATCTATCATAGATGCCAAAAGTATTAAAAGAGCAATACAAACGACCCTTGATTACGAAAAGAGAGTGATAGATTTTAACCATGAAGATTATCTACAAAAAATATATGGCTTTAAAAACGAGTATAAATTTTTTAGGGAGTTTGAGAAGCAGAAGCAGACTATTGATGATGCTTATGAGATTAAAGAGAGTCTCCTGTGCCAAGAAGATAAGATAATTGAGCTCAAAGAGTTTATACTCTATAGAGCCTCACTAGAGAGAGAAGAGTTAAGTAAAATGGGTCAACTATCCATAGAGATAGAGAAGAAACTTACTAAGACAAAAGAGCTTTATAAACGCAGTGGGAAAATTCTTGAGAAATGTGCTAAGAGTTTTAGAGAGAAACGCGATAGTCTGATTTTAGAGATCAAAGAAGTTGAGCGACTTCAAAGAGAAGTTCTCACAAGATGCACTTTTAGAGAATAGGGATAGGGCAGATAGATATGAAGAGATACAAGAGAGGCAAAGAAGCATTAACGAGAGCTACATAAAACTCAAATCTGGTTTTGAAAATGAACTTGATAATATTGCTAAAGAGATAAGTAACCTTGAGTATAGAAGAGATAAATCGCTAGTGCGGGAGTTTGAAGATAGAGAATATAATCAGAGACAACTTTTACAAGCGGAGCTTAATGAGAGTATAGAGAAGCAAAACCTTATCTTTTCTGATATGCAAGAGAAGACTCTTTTAGATGAAAAAGAGTTACGAGATGAGAATGGAGTGTTTGAAAAAGAGATACAAGCTAAACAATCTCTTTTAACAAACAGACAAGAAGAATCACACAGAGAGAAAAAACGAGTAAGAGAGAGTTATGAGAGAGAGCAAGAGAAGTATAAAGCAGAGAGTAAAAGAAAAGATTCACTTGTAGAAGATAAATATAGAGTCATAAAAAACTTAAAATTCGATAGTGAAGATTTAGCAGAGTAAGTATGCAAGAGAGGTAGCAGAGAATGAGCAGAGCTACAAGGGTGAGCTTAAAGTAAAAGAGAGCGAGATACAAAAATATAAAAATATGATGCACTCAAAACCTGCCTCTTTTAAAGAGTTTTTAAATGAAGAGGTGGATGGATGGGAGGTAGAACTCTACCACTCCTTGATGATGCCCTCTTAGATATGAGTGTAGAAGAACTCCAACCAAAGATTGTTTCGCAAACAGAGTTGTTTGGCATAGCATTAGAGAAAAAATCACTCAAAAAAATATTAACACACCAAGAGGCAGAGACGAAGATAGAGGCTGTGAACTTTCAGATAGAGAGTCTTAAGAGTAGCTATGAAGAGTCTTCACTTAAACGCCAAAAAGAGTATGAAGAGAGTATCCAAAGAGTAAGAGAGAAAGAATCTTTTGCTAAGCAAGAGATAGAGGTATTTCAAAGTGAAATAGAAGAGATACAAATGCGATGGAAGCACTTAGATGTAGAATACTCTCAATCAGTTCAAAAAATAGAAGATGCTTTTAGAGTAGAAAAAAAGAGAGTAGAGAACGAGATAGAGTCTCTTTATATGGAGATACAAAATAACTTAGAGTTTATACAAGGACTACATAAAGAGCTACACAAAAAGAAAATAGCACTTCAAAACCGTATAGAAGAGTTAAAAGAGTACCATGAAGAGAGAGTTCAAGAGGAGAGTCTAAAATTAAAACTCCTCTTAGCTCAAGAGCAAGAAGAGATTAATGCAAAAATAGCAAATGAAGAAGAGAAAAAATTTAATATAACTAAGAATGAGAGAGTAAAAGAGCTTGAAGTGTCTCTTGAGGGTATCGAAAAAGAGAGAAGCGAATCTTCACTTGCAAAAGAGTTTTTGATAGAGTATGAGAAGTGCAAAGAAGAGATTTCACAACTTTACAAAAGAAGAACTTTTTAGAAAATATGCAAGTGAAAAACAGTGAGTTTAAAAAACGACTTGAGATAAAGATAGAAAACTACGGATATATAAAAGATGAGCTAGAGCAAGAGAAAAAAGTGCAAGTAGCAAGAGAGAGAAACCTCAAAAGGGGAGTGAAGATTTTGCTCTCATTGAGAGTGAAGTGTTTGAAGATGTGAGTGCAAAGATGAGTGATGAGTACCTTTGTGTCTTGATAGAAAACTACACTAAGAGTAATACGGAGTATGAGAGTAAAAAGGTAAATCTCAAAACAAAACTAGATAGGCTTAACTCCTTGAAAAATTCTCAAAATGAGATAGAGATAAACTTCAAGTTTGATGCGTTTAATGAGTCGTTTTTTATCTCCAAAACACCAAATATATTGAGTATGCTTGATGATATTTTTGAATTTAAAAACAAAAAGCTAGAGATGGTGAAGAGTAGCGGACACAATAGGTTTCGCTCTTTTGTAAATAGTGAAATGCCTACGAAAATGTCAATATTTAATGATGGTGAAGATAAGTTTATATCCTCAAGTTACTAAGATAAATAAGAATCTAGCATCTATCGACTTTGGAGTGATAAAAAATATACGAATTGATACAAAGGTCTGGAGAGAAAAAGAGCATCGCTAAACTCTTAAATGAGTTAAGTAGTAATGTTGCAAATCTTAGCTCGCTTTTTGAGTGAAGAGTCTCTTTTTTATGATAAAGATGAGGTTTTAGTTGAACTTGATCGTTTAGAGATGAAGTTTAAAGAGATAAAACAAGAGCTTAAAGGGAGTGCAATTTCTCTTCAAGATACAATAGACCTGAGTCTCTCTTTTAATGAAAATGGCAAAGAGATAAACCAAGTCTCACAGCTCAAAAATGAGAGTTCTACAGGTGGGAGTATGTTACTTAAAATCGCAATAGCAATTTCAATACTCAAACTCTTTATAAAAGAGGATAAAACGCCGTTCTTTTTGATAGTCGATGAGGTATCGCGTTTGCATAGTAATAACCAAGAAAAACTCAGAGCCTTTGCAAACTCTAAAGGTTTTGGCATAGTCTTTGTAACGCCAGAGCCAACTTACTCAAAACCAGAGGCGATAAAATACTATAGGTTTAGAAAAAATGTGGATGATGAGTTTGAGGCTATTGAATTAAATGTATAAGGAGTTAAATAATGTTAGAGATATTTAAACAAGAGAAGAGCTTTTTAACACGAGCTAAAGAGAAGAGTGCATTAAAGTATGTAGTGGCGTTTGATAGTGTCGGAGCTTATGTTGAGGTTTGTGATGCAAAACTAAAGCCTATTAAAGAGATAGACTATAGAGTTTACGATGGCATAGATAGGGAGATTTTACAACTCTTAGAGGAGCTTAGCGAGAGTGATTTTTTTACAATTAGCTGGGAGAATGAGTCTGATAATATTTATCTTGACAAACACCCACGACTTCTTGAACTTCTACGACAAAATGGCACTCTTTTTACACAAAATGGCACTGCACTCTCTTTTGAGAGTGGCATCTTTAGTGTTGAGTTAGAAGTTCTAGCTACTACTAAAGGTTTTAAAAATAGTCTCAAAATAAAGGGAGAGAGTGCATTTAGACTTCTAAATGCTCACTATGCAATTTTAACAGATAGAGTAGTGCAAATTCATGATGTAGGCGAAAATTTTAAGAAGCTTATGGACTTAAACAGTAGCATAAACAGGGATAAACTCGAGGAGTACCTCACTATTCTTTATACACATTTTGAAAATATTTCTCTTAACTATGAGAACTATGAAGTGGTGTTTAAAGAGGAGAAGCGACTTATAAAACCTGCTGTAATATTTGAGAAGATTACGGCTGATAATGAGTTGATATTAAGAACATCGGCAACAGTAGGGAAACTCTCTCCTGAGTTTTTTAATGATTTTAATATCTCTAAAATTGTCCTTATAAATGAACTAGAATCTACTATTTCTATTTATGAATGCGATTTTTCTGATGTTTTTGAGATATATGGGACTATATTTTCGCAACTCAACACCCTTAAAAGAAAGATGAAAGCTAGCATCCTTTAGTGAAGAGGATGGACTCTTTATCATAGAGGAGGAGTTAAGTCGAGAGTTTATACTTCAAAATCTCCAATCTATCATAGCAAAAGCAGAACTCTTTGGGAGTGAAAAACTCAAATCATATAAGTACAACACCACTTCTCCAACTCTAAACGTAGCGTTTAAAGATAAGATAGACTTTTTAGATTCTGGCGATGTAAGTGTCTCCATCGGAGAGGAGAATTTTAATGTGTTTGATATGATAAACCTTTATAAAAAGCACTCCTATATTCCTCTGAGTAATGGTGAAAAGGCGATAATTGACAAATCATATATCTCTAAGCTAGAGAGAATCTTTAAAAAAGATGGTAAAAAAATCAAGGTCTCATTTTTTGATTTACCAGAGATTGAGGAGCTTATTCATCAAAAAGGGCAGAGGGTATTTGAGAGTTCACGCGAATTTTATGAGGGCTTTAACAGACTTAAATCATCTAAAGCACGTATGCCAAAACTTCAAGGTGTTACAATGCGTGACTACCAAAAAGAGGGTTTTGCCTGGCTAAAAATACCTCTACGACAATAAGTTTGGTGGCTGTTTAGCTGATGATATGGGACTAGGAAAAACACTTCAAGCCATAGCACTCTCTCATATCTACCCTAAAACAAAAACACCATCTTTAGTAGTAATGCCAAAATCTCTTTTGAGTAACTGGCAAAATGAGTTGGAAAAGTTTAATCCATCTCTTGAGTTTTTACCTCTACTATGGCACAAACCGAGATATGAAGAGTTTGAAAAATTATAATATTATCTTGACAACTTATGCTCTTGTGAGAAATGATATATCTAAATTCAAAGATATGGCGTTTGATACTATTATATTAGATGAGTCGCAAAATATTAAAAATGTAGAATCAAAATCTCCTAAATCTGTGATGCTCTTAGAGGCAAAACATAAATTTGCACTCAGTGGAACACCTATAGAAAACTCACTCTTTTGAACTCTACTCCCTATTTCGTTTTTATAAGCGCTGGCTTGTTCTCAACACTGGCTGATTTTTAAAAAGAGACCTATGCTGCCTCCTATTCTAGACTGAAGCTAATGAAAATGCTAGCGGAAGATTTTAAAAGCAAAAATATCACCGTTTTTACTAGGACGACTTAAAAGATGTGGCTTAAAGATTCACCAGCTAAACTAGAGCGGATAATCTATGTCGATATGGATGAGTCTCACAAAAAGTTTTATAATCAAAAAGAGAGATTATTATAAGCAGATGCTCGATCAGCAAATCTCTTCTGAATGGTATAGATAAGTCAAAGTTGCCATGATTCTACCACAGACCTTCAACGACCTGAGACAAATCGCTTCAGCTCCTGAGCTTGGAGGTGCGAAGAGAGTGTTGTCTCTTCAAAGATAGATGCACTCTTCCGAGATGCTTAGAAGACCTAGAGTTTTAAGCAACCATAAGGGGCTGATATTTTTTGCCAGCTTTTTAGGCTCACTAGAGGGTTTGATTGAGTCAAAGAGCAAATGAGTTAGGTTATGAAGCATCTCCTTGATGACAGGTAGCAAGAAATCGCCAAGAGTTGGTCGATAAGTTTCAAAACGACAAAGATATAAAACTCTTTTTAATGACACTCAAAGTGGAAGGTGGAGTAGGGCTTAACCTCATTGAGGCTGATTATGTCTATAACATATTTGACCCATGCATGGGAACAAGTCGTGGCTTGAAAAATCAAGCAGTGGATAGAATCATAGAATGGGACAAAAAAACACGGTATTTTCCTATAAAATGATTACAAAAGGGACTATAGAAGAGAAGATTTTAGAGCTGCAGTCTCAAAAGCAGGATATGACCGATATGATAATAAGTGGCGAGGTGATAGGTGGCTTAAAAGAGCTTAGTTAGTGCAGATTTAGAGTATATTTTAGGATAAATAGATGAGATTTGCAAGTTACAGGAGACGGACGAATGGATTAAAGCTAGTTTCTAAATGAGTGTAATTATCCAGGAGTTAGTCGCTTACTGAGTACATAAATGATGTAGCCCTGGAAGAATAAACATTAAAGAGAATAAACTCAACGAGGAAAAGATGCCTCAGTAAAAATTGCAGTATGAGTTGGCTAAAGCAGGATAAAAATGCAGTAGCAATCGCTAAAAAGCTTACAAGCACTCCTATCTCTCGTTTTCTCTATCACGGGTATTGTGTGGGAAGAGAACAAGCGTTTGAGACTGAGTCTGTTATGCAAAAATTTGGTGTGAAGTTTTCAAAGCCAGAGGGGAAATAGATAGCGGACATAAACTTGAGGAGTATTTAGGAGGTATTCTCTCTTTAATAATTAGGAGCTACAAGGTCTAGTGGACAATTTTACATTACGGATAGAGCTGGATATACTCACTATGGATAGAAAAGATAGTCTCACTTATGAGAAATACTCTTGCCAATTCCTGATGATTGTGAGTTGTTACATGTCATTTATCTCAAACAGAGTTTGATTTTCACTTAATGAGATAACTGAATCTTTATGGTGCTGCCCTCGGATGCTCCAAACACCAACTCGGTAGAGTTGGCAAACATATAGAAACCACAAATTCTTAAACATTCTAGAAGTTATCAAACTCATGCAGGTGTTCTGAATCCTGCAAAAAAGATATAAAGTAACACATATCACCTCTGTTGTTACATATCGCAATAGTGTTTTTTCAACGCGCCTCTGGTAATTGAAAAGTTGAAAAAATGAAAGAGTTAGGCAGCAATTAAAACCCTTTACTTCAGCATGTACACTTTTTTCACTTTTTTCTCTTCTAACATTTTAACATACACTTTTTTTCCCTTCCCATAAAAACCCATCATAACTCACTTTTTTTTCATCTTCACTCATTTCATCACTTTTGCTTCAGGTCAAACATTTTCTTTTCTCACTCATACATAAGTTCTAACAATGTTTTTTTTAATAATATTTATAAGAGTAATGTTTATATAATATATGGAACATATATAATCTTAAGAAGGAAGGTTTAATATGAACATATAATATAATAACATATATTTATGAAAAAAAATAACATTTTTTTTCAACATTTCAAATAATCTTTTTTAATGAACAAATAACTGTGGAAAAGTTTTTTTACACTTAATAATTTATCATTTATCATGATTTATAAAATGTTTTCATATAAATAAAATAATTTCACTTCAATTGTCATATATAAAATTTTTCTCAACATGTAATGCTAATGTGTCATAATAACAATAAATGTTTTTCTGCTTTTTTTTTTGTTTCATGGGGTTTGTTTTTGTTTATATAGAATATAATATAAGGTTTTTATATAATATTATTTTTATATAAAAATAATGGGGAAGGTAATTTTTACACTACATAATGTATTTTTTTTTTTTACTTCTTCTTCACATGAAAACATAATTTATCAATAAAATATGTAAAAATCAAATTTCTTCTTTTATAAAAACTTTTTCTTTCTTCTTTTAACTTCATGTTTATTGCTTATATAAATATAAAACGTTTGGTTTACATTTATAACATATAATATTTTCTTAATAATTTATCTTCTAATAATATTTACCCAATACACACAACATACATACACATACCTTTTTCATTTTTTTCTTTTCACTTATCATCAAACAAAGCAATTTCACATAAATCAAAACTTTAAAGCGTTTTCACGATAAATGCGAAAACGGTTAAACACTCCAAACGAAAAAA
>JAUZRZ010000039.1 GCA_030949945.1 Sulfurimonas sp.
CTTTAAAAATCCAAGGCTCGATTCCAAAAAACTTTTGGTTAATTCCTCTGAAGCCTAACCATAAACCCAAAGAGGCTTTGATACTTAAAAGAGTTTGAAAATAGCTCATACCATCATCACTGATTTCACCAAAAACTTGCCAAAAAAGATAAAGCCCACTAGCAACTGCAACCATCAGTGCAAAAGGTACAACTTTTCTGACATGCATCATAATGGCTTCACGAGCTTTTTGATGCTCTTCTTTACTTAGGCTTTGCTTCATTTTTGAGAGAAAAAGAATATCCACAAAAAGAAATCCTCCGTAAATAAATACAGAAAATATGTGGATAGTGTGAATGAGAGTGTAGAGCATTATGCTTTGTAGTTTATTTCACTCTCAAGAGAGAGCGAACCATCAAAAAGCGTTTGCTCATCATAAGGGGCAGCTATAAGTTGTAAGCCAACGGGCATACCATCTGCATTTTTCATAATTGGGAGTGAGAGTGCAGGAAGACCTGCTAGGTTTACACTTATGGTATAAATATCACTCAGGTACATATCCATAGGGCTTGAGAGTTCCCCAAACTTTGGAGCAACAGTTGGTGCTACAGGGAGAGTATCAAATCCACATCTTCAAATATTTTTGCATAATTCTCTTTAATGATATGACGGGCTTTTTGTGCTTTTACATAGTATGCTTCATAGTAACCACTTGAGAGTACAAAATTCCCCAACATGATACGGCGTTTAACTTCATCACCAAAACCTTCACTTCTTGTTTTTGAAAAAGTCTCTTCAAGATTTTTTCCTCAACTCTGTTACCATAACGGATGCCATCATAACGAGCAAGGTTTGTTGTAGCCTCCGCAGTTGCCGTTATATAGTAAGCTGAAATATCATACTTAGCATTTGGCATCTCTTTTTCTACTATAGTATGACCTTGAGATTTTAGTGCATCTACTGCTTTTTCATAAGCTGTTTTTATATCTTGATTTGCATTTTCTAAGTAGTCTGGAAGTATGGCAATTCGAAGCTTTCTCTGGGCATTTAAAGAGGGTGTTACCTTGTCATCTTTGAGTGCATTTGTAGAGTCTTTTTCGCATGAACCACTGATGATGTCATAAAGGATAGCAGCATCTTCTACATTTTGTGTAAGTGGACCTATTTGATCAAGACTTGAAGCATACGCTCCTAAACCAAAACGTGAAACACGACCATAAGTAGGTTTCATCCCTACTATTCCACAAAACGCAGCGGGTTGGCGGATACTTCCACCAGTATCACTCCCAAGTGCTGCAATAGCCAGACCAGCACCAACAGCCGCAGCAGATCCACCAGAACTTCCCCCTGGAACATACTCAGGGTTTATAGGGTTGAGCGTTTTACCATAAAAGCTAGACTCAGTAGTTGAACCCATAGCAAACTCATCCATATTAACACGACCAAAAGGAGAAAGTCCTGCCTCTGTTAGTTTGTTGATAACAGTTGCATTGTATGGAGCGATATAGCCTTGAAGGATGCTTGAAGCAGATGTTACAGACCAATCTTTTACTTGAATGTTATCTTTAATGGCGATAGGAACACCCTCTCCAACATTTTTCACATCAATGTATGCATTAAGTGCAGGATTAGCTTCTATTTGAGCTTTTAAATCATCTTTAAATTTTTTAAGTTCTTCTTTACTAAGTGTAAGTGCTTCTTTTAATGTAATCACTAAGTTTCCTATTATTTATATTAATGGTAGTGATTATATCAAAATGTAGATTTAAGGAGTATTAACGAAGTATCTCATATTAATATCTGCTAGTTTATCACCCCATGCGATGTATGTGATTTTTCGCCCTTGTTCAACAAAAATATGATTATCTCCAAAGTAGTGTTCTAGTATATCTACAATGTTTATAGTTTTTGGAAGTGTTACTATCCATACAAAACCGATACGTTTGAGTGAAGGTATCTCTTTAGAACTACGCATAATGTCACGGAGGGCAGTCTCAATAATTTTACTATCAGCATCAAGACTAAATTTTGAGAACTCTACAAGTGCTTCAAAGTTCTCTTCATCATCTGTAACTTTTTTCCATCTATCGTGGGTAAACTTTTCTAAAAACTTGTACTCACCACTACGTTGCTTTTTTAAACAGAGACAATATGCTGTTTTAATAGCACTAGGAGCATTTTGCTTTAAGTACTTTATCTCCTCTTTGGAGTAAGAGTGTTTTGAGAAGCCATCTTCATTAAAGAAGTTTATTTTCTCTAACTCTTTAAGAGTTTGTTCATCTTCTATTCTGTTTATCTCATTTACAACTGCAGTCGGATAGTCTCCTATCCAAGACCATTTACTGTTTTTTTGAAGAAACTCTATAGTTTTTCTACTGTTTTGCACACCATTATGGATGTCAGATATTATTTTTTTCATTATAAGTCCTTAGTCAAAAGAAACCCTTAACTTAAAGCGACAAGAGAGTAGTTCTAGTGTTAGGCAGATTTTCGCAGGACTAGCTGGCTAATCCAAGGAAATCTAACGACACAATAGGACTACTCTCTTATCGCCCGTAGGGAAAGCTAAGAAAAGCACTACTGACTTCGTTGAAATCGCTCTGAAGCTACTCGTAGCTCCTTCGTAATTTCGCCTTGCATTAGCACTCTTCTTAGCTTTCTTAAGTTGGGGTTTTTTTTGGCTAAGGACTTACTTACTTTAGGCATCTGTGTCTAGGTATGATTTATATCCTAGTTTTTGTAAATTCTCAGACTTTGTATCTACTTCTGCTTTTATCTTTGCTTTATAGGCGGTGATTTTTCTCTTATAGAGTTATCCATAGCCCCGATGATTTGTGCAGCTAGTATTCCTGCGTTTTTTGCACCGTTTATTGCAACAGTTGCAACAGGAACACCTCCTGGCATCTGCACGATAGAGAGCAGTGAGTCCATCCCATCAAGTGAAGAACTTCTTACAGGCACACCGATGACAGGAAGTGCAGACTCAGCTGCAACCATCCCCGGTAAATGAGCAGCTCCACCAGCACCCGCGATGATGACTACAAGACCTCTATCCTGCGCACTTTTAGCATACTCAACAAGTTTGAGTGGCGTTCTATGAGCTGAAACTATATCTACCTCATAAGCTATACCAAACTCCTCACACATAGCAATTGCACCACTCATAACTGGCAGGTCTGAGTCACTCCCCATAATAATTCCAACTAATGCTTTACTCATATCTTTTTACTTCCTTTAATTTTTAAAATCTTTTTTGCCCTCATCGCTTTTTGCAGTGCCATATCTATATCATCATCTAAAACCGTGATGTGTCCCATTTTTCTAAAAGGTTTGGTAAAAGTTTTTCCATAAAAGTGAAAAGAGAGTTCAGGAATTGCTAATGCTTCGTGAATTCCATCAATAAAAGGCTCACCTGCATAACCCTCCTCTCCGAGTAGGTTTACCATAACAGAAGGGGAGAGTAGTTTTGTAGAACCCAAAGGGAGGTTTGTAACAGCTCGGATTATCTGTTCAAACTGTGATGTAGCACAGGCTTCAACTGTATAGTGTCCTGAGTTGTGAGGTCTTGGTGCTATCTCATTTACGAGTATTTCGCCACTTTTTGTGAGAAAAAGTTCAACACCAAAGATACCAACACCCTCTAAAATTTCAATAGATTCTGTAGCTATATCAACAGCTTTTTCTTCTATCTCTTTAGAGATTTTAGCAGGTGCCATTACAATGTCACAGATATTTGTTCTATCATCAAAGAGCATCTCCACGACAGGATAACATTTTATATCTCCTTGAATATTTCTTGCTACGATGATAGCTAACTCTTTATCTATATCTACAAGTTCTTCTATAAAAGACTCAGACTCGATGGCATTTTTCACATCATCAGGCTTTTTAAGCATCAAGACACCCTGACCATCATAACCCTCTTTTTTAGCTTTTTGTACAACAGGAAATCCAAAACTTGCCAAATCTTCAGGCTTATCAACACTCTTGTATTTAGGTACAGGAATACCTCGCTCATCTAAAAGCTTTTTTTGTTCGTATTTGTTTTGTATAAGCTCTATTACATAAGGGGAGGGGTGGATTCTATGTCCATTATCATGAAGTTCTTTTAAGATAGAAGTCTCAACATGCTCTAGCTCAAAAGTAGTAACATCAGTCTCTTGTACTAACTGTTCAAGCAGTGCAACATCATGAAAACCACCCATAATATGTTTATCAGATACTTGAGCCGCAGGACAGTTAAAAGTTGGGTCTAAAATAGTCACATGAAACCCCATCTTTTTAGCTTTTTGAGACATAATCTTACCGAGTTGACCACCACCGATAATACCTAGTTTTAAGTTAGAGTAGTTGAAGTTTTTATCCATTGTTTTCTCTTTAGTGTTTTTATGATTGTAGCGAAATCAGCTGTTCTTGTACTTTTACTTGTTTTGCTGTCGCATCACTAAGTAGTGTACGATTTTTTTCTAGTACTTCCTCAGGAGCATTCGCTACAAATCTTTCATTGTTAAGCATACCATTGAGTTTGTCTATCTCTTTTTGTAGTTTTTCATCTTGTTTTTGCAGTTTTTTGATGATAGATGTGAGGTCTATACTGTCAGTAGGAATGAAAGTCTCACATTTGTCGGAGATGTCACTCACCGCATTTTCTACCTTAGCGTCTGTAAACTCAACATCAGTAACTTTTGCAAGTTTTATGATGAAAGGCAACATCATCTCTTTTTCTTTGTCACTTAGTCCATCTATCTTTACAAAGGCTTTTTCTATCTTTTGGTTTGCTAAATCTACAAGAACTTTCGCACGTCTTATAGATACGATGGCATCCATGATGATTTCAAACGTTGCCTCCTCTGGACGTTGAGAAGTTTTTGTAGGAAAACGCATAAGCATGATAGAGTTACCATCTTCTAAGTGTAGTGCCACTAAGCTCATGGTAAAGATGTTCTGTGATAAACGGCATAAAAGGATGCAGAAGTTTCATAGCCTCTTTAAAGATAGCTCCAAGCTCAACTATAGAAGCTTTATCTGCCTTACTTAGCTCAATTCCCCAACCACAAAACTCATTCCAAAGAAACTTGTACATAACAAGTGCTGCATCATTAAACTTATACTCATCTAAGTAAGCACGTACCTCTTTTGTAGCAAAGTTTAAACGCGACATCATATAACGACCAAGGTCAGTTTTTACACAAAAATCATTCATATCAGGAAAAATATCTACATTCATCTGAAGGTATTTTACTGCGTTATAAAGTTTGTTTGTAAAGTTACGGTTTAACTCTAACTTCTCATCACTCATTCTGATGTCACGACCTTGTGCGGCAGATATAGCAAGAGTAAAACGCAGGATGTCCGCAGAGTACTTCTCTATAGTGTCAAGAGGGTCAACTACATTTCCTTTAGATTTACTCATTTTATCGCCATTTGCATCACGAACAAGAGCATGAAGATAGATGTGATTAAACGGGAGTTTTCCGTTAAAGTTTTCACCCATCATCATCATTCTAGCTACCCAAAAGAAGAGAATATCAAAACCTGTAATAAGCAGAGTATTTGGATAAAAATCTTTCATATCTTCAGGCTCAAATAGTTTTTCCATCTCAACATCGCCTTGTTGTCCCCAACCAAGAGTAGAAAATGGCCAGAGTGCAGAGCTAAACCAAGTATCTAAAACATCAGGGTCTTGTGTTAGGTTTTTAGATGCACATTTTGGACAAGTCTCAGGATGCTCTTCTAGCGATGCAAACTCATGGTCACAATCGTCACAGTAAAATACAGGTATCTGATGTCCCCACCAGAGTTGTCGGCTAATACACCAGTCACGAAGTTCACCCATCCAAGAGTTATAAGAGTTTATCCAGTGAGGAGGGAAAAATTGTGCTTCTCCTGCATTTGTTTTCTCGATTGACTTATCGGCTACCTCTTTACGTAAAAACCACTGTCGTGAGATGTAAGGCTCTACTATGTTTTTACAACGGTAACAGTGTCCTACTTGATGTTTGTGGTCTTCTATCTTTACGATAAAACCCTCTTCATCAAGGCGTTTTACAATTACCTCACGAGCTTCAAGTCGGTCTAAGACCTTTGAACTCTTCTGCATAGTCATTAAGGATTCCCTTTTCATCAAAAACAGTGATAAACTCTAGGTTATGGCGTTTACCAACTTCATAATCGTTTTGGTCATGGGCAGGTGTAACTTTTACAACACCCGTTCCAAACTCCATATCAACATGAGTATCAGCGATAATGGCTACTTCACGAGAGAGAAGTGGAAGTTTTATTTTTTTACCTATGAGATTTTTGTAACGTTCATCATCAGGATGCACCATAACGGCAGTGTCACCGAAGTATGTCTCAGGTCTAGTAGTCGCTACTTCAACACTGATCCACTTCCATCAGCAAATGGGTAAGTGATATGGTAAAACTTTCCATCAGTGTCTTCATGTTCCACTTCGATGTCAGATAAAGCGCCATCATGAGTACACCAGTTTACCATGTAGTTTCCACGGATGATTAAGCCATCGTTGTAGAGTTTTACAAAAGACTCTTTTACCGATTTTTGAAGTCCAGCATCCATTGTAAAACGCTCTCTATCCCAAGCAGGACTTACACCCATATGGCGAAGTTGCTCGGTCATTATGCCAGCAGACTCTTCTTTCCAAGCCCAAACTCTTTCTAAAAACTTCTCACGACCTAAGTGCTTCTTTGGTTGTTCCCTCAGCTAGGAGTTGTTTCTCTACTACATTTTGAGTAGCGATTCCTGCATGGTCTGTTCCTGGTTGCCAAAGAGTTTTGTAACCATCCATACGTTTATAACGAGTGATGATGTCTTGAAGTGTAAATGTTAGTGCATGACCAATATGCAGGCGACCAGTTACATTTGGTGGTGGCATCATGATAGAGAAGTTTTTTCCCTCTTCTTGAAGTTCTTTGTTCGCATCTATCTCGAAGTATTTACGTTCTTCCCAAATTTTGTAGTATTTGTTTTCTATTTCTTGTGGATTGTATTTGTTGTCTGACATGAGTAATAGCCTTAAAATCTTTAGGAGTCTGTCGGATTAATGCTTAATTGATTGAAAAATCCATCTTTTAAAGCCTTTCTCCACTCTTTTTGTATCAATAGCACAACTATTAATAAAAAAAGAGTGAAAAAACTCTAGAAAAAGCTGAAATTTTCTATTCAATCAGATTAATCCGATAGACTCCTAGTTTAAAATTTCGAGATTATAACTAAATAGTGCTAAGCATCTCCTTAGTACTATTTAGCTACAATTCTACTCAATTTTTTTTGGAGAAGTAGATGCCATTATCGCGTTTAAATGAAGAGCAGTATGCGGCGGCTACCTCTTCTTATGCACAAAATCTTATTATCGCATCTGCGGGGACTGGAAAGACTTCTACTATTGTCGGTCGTATAGGGCATTTAATAGCTCAGGGTGTGAAACCACATGAGATTTTACTCCTTACCTTTACAAACAAGGCAGCGGCGGAGATGGTTGCTCGTGTGGCTGAGTACTTTGGTAAAAATGTAGCTTCAAACATAGATGCAGGTACTTTTCATGCAGTGAGTTACCGATGGCTCAAAAAGTATGACCAAAAAGTTGTTTTAAAACAGCAAAGAGAGTTAAAAACACTTTTTCGTTCTGTGTTTGAAAAGCGTAATTTTATGAACATAGATGCTGAAGTAAAACCTTATGGTGGAAATCATCTTTATGATTTATACTCCTTTTATCAAAATACCGAACTTGAGAATAATTTTGAAGACTGGGTAAGCGATAAATACGAAGATCACTCACAGTTTGCACTTATATATGCGGATGTAGTAGATGAGTTTGAACAGCTCAAACGCGACTATGGTTTTGTAAATTTTAATGACTTACTTTTAAACTTTCGTGAGATGTGTAAAACAAAAGAGTTAGGTTATAAAGAGGTACTTGTGGATGAGTACCAAGATACAAATGCTCTGCAAGGGACACTCATAGATGCGATGAAACCACCTTCACTTTTTTGTGTGGGGGATTATGACCAGAGTATTTATGCATTTAATGGAGCAGATATAAGTATAATAGGTTCTTTTACAAAGAAGTTCCCAGATGCACATGTTCATACCTTGACAAAGAACTATCGTTCCTCTCGCCCCATACTCTCACTCGCTACAAAAGTGATAGAACACAACGAACGAATATACCCAAAACAGTTAGAAGTGACACGAAATTTTGATGCCAAAGCACCGAGTCTTTTGAGTTTTGATGAGTTGTTTGATCAGTACCACCAAATCGCAGCGATGATACGAGATTCTCAGACTCCTAGAGAAGAGATAGCGGTGATATTTCGTAATAACTCCTCGGCTGATGGTATAGAAGTAGGGCTACGTGAACTTGACATCGCTTGTAAACGCAAGGGTGGGACTTCCTTTTTTGACTCACGAGAGATAAAGGCTATACTTGATTTATATACTCTGCTTGTAAATGAGTCAGATATGATGGCGTTTATACATCTTTTTGAGTTTGCTAGAGGTATAGGGTCGGCTATGGCAAAAGAGCTTTATCTGGCGTTTAAAAATCTGGGTAACGGTAGTATGTTTTATGGACTCTATGCTCCAGATGAGACTATGAAAAACCCTTTTGAGAAGAGAAAACTCAACCATCAACTCGGTCTTTTTGATGACTTTTTGGAACTCGGAGCTGTTGGTAAGTATGCGAAGCTTGATTTTGAGCCAAAGTTTATGAAAAATCCCATCCTAAAACATCCAAAACTCACAAAAGATTCGGCTACTTTTGTGCATAACTTTTACTTGCTTTTTCGTGACTTAAAGGGAGTGAAAAAACCTTATAGTGTAGTTGAAAAAATAGTAAAATCGGCACTTTTTGGATACATTGCAGAGACGTTAGCAGCGAAACGGGCTCAGCTCAAAGATGGTAGCATAGATGAAAAACAAAAAACAGAAGCACTCACTAGAATACAGAGAAAAAATCTGCTTCTTACTTGAGCTAACAAAACCATACAAAGAACATGAGCGCTTTTTAAATGCCATGATACTAGGCTCTTCAGACTTAACGCAAGGCGAGGGTGTAAACCTTCTGAGTGTTCATGGAAGTAAGGGTTTAGAGTATAAAGAGGTGTATGTAGTTGACCTAATGGATGGGCGCTTTCCAAACCGAAAACTTATGCAAAGGGGAGGCTCACTTGATGAAGAACGCCGACTCTTTTATGTCTCAGTAACCCGTGCAAAAGATATACTCTATCTCTCATATGCGAAGTATGATAAAGTCAAAAAACAGAACTTCGTAGCAAGTCAGTTTTTATATGAAGCGGGGCTTGTGCCTAAAGATGAAGCATACAGAAAAATGGCGATGCAGGATGAAGATAAAGAAGATTAGATATAATACAAGATTAAAATAACAAGGAAAATTATGAATAAAAAAATGGCAATAACATTAGCGATACTGACAGTAATTACTCTAATATTTGGAGCATATGTAGTAAACCTTGCTTCTAAACGCGAGAGTAACACTACAACACTTCCAATCATGAAAAGTAAACTTGTAAAAATTGAGGGTATGACTTGTGAGGCTTGTGAGCAAGCTTTGGCAGGTGCTGCTAAAAAGATAAAGGGTGTTGAGAGCATAACTGCTTCTGCTAAAAATGGCAATGCGGTTGTAAAATATGACCTTATAAAAACTGATATAGACAGGGTTATGAAAGAGATAAGAAAAACGGGTTATAGACCTATCTCTTATGAAGATTATGATGAGAAGAGGGATAAAGAAGAGTCTGTTACTAAAGAGTTAAACTCCACTATGAAATGTGGTGCAGGGAAGTGTGGAGAGTCACACTAAAAGTTTTGTAAGAACTAATTTTGCATTGCATTTGTTAGGTTCACTTTACCATAGCCATAGTAGTTATTTCGACCGTTTTGATAGGGTACATTTCCTATCTTATCACTACTGTTTTTTAAGATATTTTCAATCTCTACTCTAGTAAGGTTTGGGTTTTTCTCTAGCATTATAGCTATTATGCCACTCACTATCGGAGCAGCAGCTGATGTCCCTACAAATGCACCATCTACATCATCAAAGAGAAGATAGTTGTCATCTAAAGATGCAAGCCCCTTGTCTCCCATGCTATCTAAGGTAGTTATTCCCAGATAGTAACCACCCGGGGCTACTAGATCAAGATTTAATCCAAAGTTACTGTAGTATGCTCTTAGGTTTTCGCTATCTGTTGCACCTACTGATATAACTTCAGGTATAGCTGATTCATCATTTCCCATGTCTTGGTCATCATTTCCACTTGCAAAAACTATTATAGTTCCTTTTCCATCTCTTCCATTATTTGAGAGCAATAATTTTCTCTTTGACTGATTGGGATACATCGTAAGTTCCCCAACTACAGTTTATGATGTCTGCACCAAACTCCTCTGCCTTATTAAAAAGTTCTATGGTCTCACTATCACTCATAATCTCTTTATGTTTTAAAAAAATGATTTGAGAACGATTAGCAATTCCAGCAATACCTTTAGCGTTTACTCTAGCTGCTATTATCCCTGTAACTGCTGTATGCCATGATTGTCTGATTGAAGTGTATGGGCTACATTTGAAGTTTTTGTATCTACATCATAGCTACGGATAATTGAACCTATCAAATCCTCATGAGTAGTATCGAGTCCATTATCTATAATGGCAATTTTACTCCTCTCCAGAGTAGGTTCTTAACAAAGTACCTGTATGTATATGTGCATCAGGATCAATACTATTTTGATTATAAAAAGTTGAGTTGTTCTCTATATACCATTGTTGATAATAGTATGGTTCAGCAGAGAGGTCTAAAGGGAGTTTGTATCTCCGAAGGCACATCGGATATCTCTTGAGAATCTGAACCACAAGCACTAAAAGTCATCAAAAAAAGTGATGTTAAAAAATAGCTTATCTCTCTTCTCACACTATCTACTCATTCTTCTTTTTGTAAAATCAGGATGTGCATACTCAATATACTCTTGTTGACTGAGTCTATTTGCTATATCTATAGTCAAGTTTTTATTGGGAACTTTTAAAAGATAAAGCTCTTTACTTAGAGTCTTTTGTATTGTTAGATTAAACTCACTCAGTAGTTGTGCTAAGTTTTTACTATCTTTTATCTTTACTATCAGCCTATCTCTAACACCTAAAACTATCCCTGCATCATTTTGGTAATAATCTATATCTATGTTACTTCTTAGTGTCGAGTTATATGGGGATAAAAGAACTTTTTTATTGTTTTTATAGTAATAGTTGTCATTTGCAATTGCATATTGGAGTAGCAGTATGAAAATTATTACTATATTTTTCATATTATTTATGCCTCATTTCTTAATTTTCGAGTTTCTAAAAAGTAACTATGTCCTAAGTAGATGATGTAAAAAACAGAAGCAAAAAATACTACAAATGGAATGAGCGAGATAAGATATAAGCCCAGTGTCTTTAAACGTAGGGTTGTTGGCATGAAAGAATCTTATCTTCATATCTTCCTCTTTTGTGCATATAGTTGAGCCTACATCATAGGTCATTACTTTATGAGAAAAGTAGTAAAGAGGGAGGTTAAAAGCTACGATGTTTATAAGTGGGATAAAATATAGGGGTATAAAAACTATAAACATAAGCAGCATTATAACTGCCCACTTGAGTGTTAAAAAGAGTGCTTCTATGATGTTAGAGTGTCCTATCATCTCAACATCGCTATAGTGTCTACGTTGGAGTTCTTTAAGGATAGTAGGTGTTAAAAATCCAACTATAATAAGAGCTACAAAGATAGAAAAATAGAGTGTTAAAAACCCACCAATAGTATAAACTAAAAAGGAGGCTATCCACGAGGTGATGGTGTGACTCATAAGCCACTGTATAAGAGCTGTTCCCTCTAGTGTCGCATGAAAGGTGTCTGTATTTGGTATGCCATTTTGTATTGTAGTTTGTGTAGAGCTGACCTCCATACTTCCAAGAGAATCAAGTCCTATTCCTGCAACTACAAAAAATAGTATATATAAAGTAATCATACTAAATATAAAAGGGAGTATAGAGTACTTTATCATTTTACTCGTAAAAAGGTCTTTGATACTGAGTGCTAAGATAGAGTTTTTGCTATTCATTTTATAGGTTAGCCTCTATAAGTTTAAATGCATCTTCCATATCTTTCTCACTCATTTTCCCACTTTTATAAAAAAGTAGTTTAGAGTTTTTATCAAAAATCAAAATATTTGAAGCATCATCTGCGACTTCCCACTCTTTAACTAAAGTAGAACTTTTATCTTTTACATAAATAGTATCAGGAAACTCTTCTTGTTTAGACTTTAAAATCTTTTCTATAATGAAGTTTGGTTTCCATGTAGCAGCAAGGTTAACGATGGCAATACTACCAAAGGCACCAACTTTTCGATAATCTTTTTTCTTTAAAGCTTGAGAAAAATGTTCATTTACATCTTTTTCATCTGGATCAACATAAAACATAACATAAACATTATCTTTTATACTAGAAGAGTTCCACGGTGAGTTATCTGCAGCTTGACCACCATTTTCACCCTCTATAGTGATACTTTTAGGTATCTCTCCAAGTGTAATTGCGCTGAGGTTGAGTGTAGCTAAAAGTGCTACAAGTAATAGTTTTCTTTTCATAATTTACTCCATAATTTTTGGTTGAGTTTTAACTCTTTGACGATTCCGATGGCAAGATGTAGTGTTTCTACATACTCCATTGCTATTTTATACTTTAAAAGTGAATGAAAGACAGAAGGCTCAAAAAGATCTTTGTTATACTCTATCGCCATATAGATTTTTCCACCTTTAAACGAGAGACTCAAAGGATGTTGTGAGCGTTTTTTAAAGTAAAGAATGTTTTCCATAAGAGTAGGGGAGAGAATATAACGAGCCTCTATCTGGTCTGTGCCATAAACTACAAACTCTTTCTCAAATGCGACATTATCTAACTTGATTAAATCCTCTCTTGAGAAATTATACTCTTGTAAAAATGAGCCAATGAAATCTCCAAAAGTACTTTGTGCTGTGTCTGGGAGTATAAGGGTTGTGCCACTGAAGTGTTTTGGGAATTCACTTACTAAAAAGAGACCTTTAAACTGTGTACTCCAGCTTGTCCGGCCCTTTTGAATCTTTGTGTTTTATTTGCGCATGAAAGTCTGAAAACTCTATTGGGATTGTTTCTATTTTTCCCTTTACAAGGTCATTTCCACCTTACTTTATCAGGATGTGAGGTAAAAATACCTGAGCGGGTATAGTGCATCTCACTTATATGCATGGGATGGTGTGTACTTGAGATTTATGTCTATCTCTTTGATAAGGGGTGCTATGACCCTAAACTTAAACTCTTTGGCATAATCTTTTATGAGCATCTTGTAAACAATTCCAGCAATAGCAAAATAGCCAAATGCAACAAAGGCTAAAGAGTCTAAACTAAATTGGGCAGTTTGTACTATAAAGTACAATAAAATAAGTGCAATTAGTGCTAAAGTCGACTCAATAAATATGACTCTTTTTTTAAGTGCTACTCTATCTTCTTCAAGTTCTACTAGAGTAGGGTGCAGAGATTTGTAGTAAAAGTCTGTAAGTTCTGAGACTGTTTTCATTTATGAGTTAAAGAGCTCTTTTACATTTATATTTTTTCGCTCATTTGCACTTATCTCAAAAACATCTTTTTTACGATAGTTCATAGCATTTGCTATAAAGTTTGTAGGTATCTGCTCAAGAGCATTATT
>JAUZRZ010000040.1 GCA_030949945.1 Sulfurimonas sp.
TTGCTACTATCGCAAAACCATTAAAACGACTGCCATAGAGTCCTTTTAAAACTAAAGAGTTTATACTATAAGCACTAGTTGTCACTTCTTGTGATTTTTGTGCCTCTTTGACTTTTGATTTTACAAGCATATTTTTAAAGTCAACTCTTTGGTACTGTGCCCATAAGATTTTTTGACATGAAGCTCTACACCTTCACTCGGTAAGTACCACCAAACTAAAATCCCGATTATTTTTGCAATAAGCAGAAGTATGAGTAGTTTTGTTATAGTGCTTAGAAGTTTAGCATTAGAAAGATTTTGCATATACATAAGCTCCTTCTTTGGACTTTTTAAACATTTTCATACTTTTTTTATACTTTTGCAAGCATTATATTTGTCGGTTCAAGTCTCGCACTTATACTATTTTGAAGTATCTCATACTCAGCATGTAACACACCAAACTCACCCTCTGCTTCAATGCTAAGGACTAAAGGATTAAAAGGTGTATATGTAACTTCTAGTGCTTGGAGTTTAGATGGAAGATAGGACTCCACCAAAGAAGAGAGTTGTATATCTTTAAGGCTTAAAGAGTTGTAAAACACTAGTAGTCTTATATCTGCCTCTTTGACGACACCTGCCTCTATCTCTTTAACACTTATCTCTAAGTTATCTACCCCTAAAGAGAATAGAGTCTCATCTAAACTCTCTTTTGAGATAACAATATGAAACTCTTTGAGCTTCTCTTCTAAAAGATAGTACAGACTTGTTTTTGGTACAAAAAGCATCAAGGCAAAAATAAAAAAGAGTGTGTAAGCTAAAAATCTTGAGAGTTTTTTTACCATTTTATCTCCATCTCTAAACTAGCTGTAGTATCGCTAAGTCGTTTTATTTTCAAGCTAGTAATATTAAAAGAGGCATTTAATATTTTACCCATTAGAGTGTTTAAAACCTTTGTATCTATACTACTTGCACTTATCTTCATAAACTTCTTTTCGCGTTTTATTTTGAGTTTTGCAGCTTTTATAGAGGGGTGATTGAGTATGCTCTCAAGACTCTTTTTTATCTTTTTTTTATCCCCATAGACAGATTTAAGAGCATTAAGATCAACTGCTAGTGCCTCACTCACAGCGAACTCACTTTTAGCTTCGATTAGCTCCTCTTTAACTCCGCTCAACTTAAAAAACAGAAATATAATAACAACAACTAAAAGTCCACCAATGTGAAGAGGATTTACCTGATTCATAAACTCACCTCCACTTTCATAACTTCATTTTTAAAAGATGTTTTAAGCTTGAATTTTTTTGCCTTTAACTTTGAGAGAAGCGTTCTCTCGCTCCCTTTTTTCACACCTGTAATGCTAACAAAAAGTTTTTTATCTTTATACTCAAGAAGAGTTATCTTCTGCTCTGATTTTAGAGGCATTTTTAAAAAAGTGCTATTGCCTCACGGAGTTTTGTTTGTCTTTTATGTATTTTTGAGTATTTACTATGAGTTGATCTGTTTTGAATCATCGTAGCTTGGAGTCCGTACTTAGAAAAAAGTGCCTCTTTTTTTTGAACTATCTCCTCATACTTAGCGTTTGCAACAAAAATCTCCACTAAAAGTATAAGGATTAAAACTACCATACCTGCAGCAATTTTATAGAGGCTGTTATTATCTACAATATGCCCAAACTGCTGGAGTTTAATGCTATGTTTTGAGAGTTTTATATCATCAAGTTTTAACTCTTGTTTTACTTCAAGCCAATCACTAGGAACTAAGAGAAGCAAACCATCTTTTACATAGATACTCTCATCCTCGTTGATACTCATAGGTACCTCGATATGGGCAAACTCACACTGAGCAAAATGCACACTTGCTATATCTGCACTACTAATTCCTTTACTCGAAATCAAATCAAGGATTTTTTTATCTTCGTAGGCAAAAAGGATAAACTCCTCTTCATCTTTATAAGCATAGTATGAGTAGTGTCCCTCGGGGAGTGAGTCTTCAAAGATAGAGGGCAGTAGCTTTTTTACTTCACGAACACTTGAAAGGGGCAGAGAGATTTTTTTGACCCAGTAGATTTTTACAGAGAGAATAAGTGCTAACTTTTCTCCCTTCTCACAAGTTAGAATTTCCCTGTCGTCTGGGTCTAAAAAAACAAGACGACTACTGCGTTTAAAGTTCGTAAACAAAGTTAGACCCTTTTTTAGTTTGTATATTATACTCAAAACTCATTTTGGTATATGCTCCATTTAAAGTTATATCTAAGTCTATCTGCACGATGGGTACAAAAGTCTTAGCATGAAAAGTTTCTTCTAAAAGCTTTTTTTCATCTTCACTTATATCTAAATCACTCATACTATCGTAAGAGCCCCCACCCGCACTTAAGAGTTCTGCTCGATCTCGCTCACATCCAAGCATAAACTCCCAGACTTCAGGAGTGGCATAGTTTACATCTATGCTTATGTTTCTATCTGGCGTATAGTAAAAAAGCTGTGAGAAGTGCACATTTGAGAGTGCATTATCATGATACTCTTTAGTATAAAAATCGTTTATTCTCTCAAGATGTTTAGCAGAGGCAATATAGTCTCGAAATAGATAAGGATTTTCATCAAATATAGTGCTATTATAGCTATTATCTTCTTTAATACCTCCAATATTATCAAAAAGTATATCTATATATGATGCATTAATATTGTACCTTCCTAGATATTGTGAGAGAAGTGCACCTGTTGCAGGAGTAAGCATAGCAGGGTTAAACTTCATTCTTGCACTTTTAATTCTAAGTAAAATCTCAACTCCCTTGTACTCAAATGGAATAAATGCAACTTGTGAGAGAAGTAGGTATAAATCACTACTCGAGTTGTTATCAACCCCAACTTCTAGCTCTTTAGAAGTTCGCAAAATATTTAATATATCCTCAACGATAATATTTCTTTGATAGAGTGCATTCTCCTCTTGTACTATTTGGCTTGCATCATTTACCTGCCCCAGTCCATAACCTATGGCAACTGTTATAACTATAACAAACATTAGTGTTATAAGGAGGGCTATAGCACTGCGACCTCTTTGCATTAAGAGATACTCATAGAGAAGATTGGGAGCAACATGGCTGCCACTATAAAACCGATGCTTCCACCCACAAAAAGCATAAGAGCTGGTTCTAACAGTGTTAGTAAAAGTGCAATTTTATCACGGTTTTCTTCAAAATAAAGCTCTGAGATATGGGTTAAAATACTCTCTAACTCTGATGTCTCTTCCCCTAAAGCAATAGACTGGGTAAATGCTATATCTATCGTTTTTCCTGACTCATTAAGTGCGGCAGAGAGGAGTTTTCCCTCAACAACTTTTTTACTAGCAGCTACAAAAATCTCTTTTATCACACGGTTGTTTAAGATATTTGCACTGAGGTTAATTGTTTGGACAAAAGGCACACCTGAGCGTGTTAGCAAAGAGGCAATATATGAAAAACGAGCAAGCTCACTCTTCATGGCAATTGCGCCAAAGAGCGGGAGTTTTAGCATAAACTTGTCCACACCATAAGCAAAAGCATACACTTTTTTCTTTAGAGTTACAAAGACCACAACTACTAAAAAGATAATCCCTAACATAAGTTGAAAATTATTTGAGAAGAACTCTCCTGCTGCTATTACAAACTGTGTTGGCATAGGCAGTTCTTGATCCATACTCTCAAATATACCTGTAATTTGAGGCACTACAAAGGTAAGCATAAAGGCTATCATAACAAGTGAGATGATAATCATAAAAACAGGATAAGCAAAAGCCCCTTTTATCTCTTTATGAATTCTATCTTGCTCTTTTAAAAAACGCGAAAGTTCTAAAAGTACTTCATCTAAGATGCCTCCGCTCTCACTCACTTTAATAGACTCTTTAAAAAATGCTGGCAACTCAACTATAGTTTGTGCCTCTAAAGCAGCATAAAAGTTCTGTCCCTCATCTAAATGTGTACTCACGGTACTCAAAAATAGTTTCATCTTTTTGTTACTAGCATAATGAGACTGCACAACTCTAAGTGCAGAGACTATACTAATCCCAGACTTGATATACATAGAGAGTTCTCTTGAGAGTGCTGAGAGTTCATTAGGTGGGATTTTATATTTCGATGAGAAGTCAAAGTTTTCAAAAAGTGAGGGAGACTCTTCTTCTAAGGATTGGTAGATTACACCGATGGACTTTAGTTTTGATCTGGCTTCTGCGATAGAGAGTGCTTCAACCCTCGTCTTTTACTTTTTCCCTCTGCATTTATACCTTTATACTTAAAAATCATCGTGCTACTTCTTGTACTAAACGCTCTTTAAAGTCAACTAACTCTTCAAGATGGGCATATACTTTAGTAGGCTCAAAGTAACTTGTATAGTCATAAGTTTTCTCTTTATAGACAACTATAATCTGGTCTGAAATTAAATTTTTATGCATAGTAAATGAGAAACAGATGTTCTCTTCTCTCCCCTCTTCATCAAAAAAAACTCCCTCGTTTTGTCTTACTGGACCTTGATTAAAATCATATCTATACACTTCTATACTCTCATCCAAAAAAGCTTTTACTTCACCTTTTTGTTTCACACCATCACTGTAAACACTACAACTCTCACACGAATCTAAACAGAGCAGTCTGACTTCGCGCACATCCTCTTCCATAAAGCCAAGAAGATACTCTTTAAGGTTTGCTAAGCTCGGAGCTACTTTACTCTCGCCTACATTTTGTAATTTACTTACAGCCAGAGTATAAACCACCCCTATAATGACAATAACAATCATCAACTCAATAAGAGAAAAAGCCTTTTTCACTCTCTTTACTTACACTCACTTAAACGAATATCTTTACCTTCATCTTTGCCACCCTCTTTTTTATCAGCACCTAAAGAGATAAGTTCAATATCACCATCATTGTTTAAGTAGATAAACTCTTGACCCCAAGAATCTTTTGGCATTTTTGCATCTTTAAAGTACATATCTGACTCAGTTAAGATTTTTAGCCCCTCTTCTGTTGAAGGATAAACACTATTTTTTATCTTGTACATATCAAGCGCACCATCATAAATAGACTTCATCTGTACACAAACTAAGTCGCGTTTAGCAGCTTCACCTTTGCCTGTTAGAGCGGGCATAACCATAGCAGCCTAGAAGTCCTAAGATAACGATAACTATCATGAGTTCTATGAGAGAGAAAGCCGAGTGGTGTAATTTTTTACTATTTTTTCTTTGCATACGAAAGCCTTGAGATTTGTTTTAGTTATTATAGTTTAAAAAGGTTACGTTATGGAGACTAAATGAAAATTTATGAGGAATTTAGCTAGAGATTTTACAAGAAGTCAGAGTTAAAACTATGACTTCTCATAAAAAAATCTTATTTTAGTGGTGCATTTTTCACACTGTTTGCAACTGCGAGTGCTGCGATACCACCTTTAAGTAAGTGAATATTTTTAAAACCAATTTGTTTAAGACCCATTGATGCAAGTAAAGCACGAGCACCAGAGTGGCATACTACTACTATTGGTTTATCTGTAGGAAGTTTTTTCAAGTTTTTTGCTTCAAAAAGATTCTCTAAAGGAATTTTTACAGAGTTATCTGTAACGAGACTAATTACTGTTGTTTCACCTTTCGTACGAACATCAAGAAGGATAAAATCTTTTTTCTCTCGCAACATCTTCATAACCGACTCACCATCTACTGTGAGTTTAGAGTTTGCTAAATTCTGCTGTGTGAGGTGCGAGTAAAACTTATTGAGTTTCCCTGCCTGAACGCTGTCAAATGCCATAGCAGAAACTGAGAGTGAAATGATAGATATAAATGTTATGAGTTTATTCATATTATATTATCTCCTTATTTAAATTATAAGGTAATTATATGATTTAAATCTGTGTTTTTACTGAAGACAATCTTGATGTTTTATTTTACTGATTATAGTTTAAGGGGAAATATAAATTTCTACCCGTAATAGATACGAGTAGAAAATGAAGAAAATTGATTTTCTATAATTTTCTTATGGAAAATAAACAGAGCAATCAGGTAGCCCTTGTCTCATTTAAAAATGTAATAGCATCAGCTTTTTGAGTAAAGAACCCTACAGTAGTGAAGTTATCATCAACACTAATGACATTCTGATCTGTTGAGTAAAAATAACTTGTCGTACCATCACTAAGAGTAGTATCAGTTGCCAAAATAGGATTTGCTACAAACCCTAAATCTACAGTAGTCGAACTAGTATCTCCATCAGCTACAAACTCTGCTGTAGTAGTTGTACTTGTGTAAGTCGTTAATGCTCGACATGCCGACGGAATTGTATTCCCTGGTGTATATCCTATCTGGTAGTAACTGTTTCCAACTAGTGTATGTGCAGTTGCTGTAGCTTCAGACACTATTGGCTCAGCTATTGCACTTCCAATAGTTTTCGCTGCTGCTATGATGTCATCTCTTTGCAATTTTTATTCCCATGATGGCTGCACTCAATTGATCTGTACTCTGTTGATGCTTTATCTGTCCAGCCCCTATAAACATTTGCAGTTCCTGTACCTTCTGGATCTGCAAGAGTAAAGAATGTGTTATCTTCTCATATCAACATATCTATCAGCTAAATTTGAGAAAACTAAGCCATATACACTAGACCCAGCTACTAACTCTTTGTATTCCCAAGTTCCTGCATTATGGCTTAGATTACAGTACTTCCAGTTCACACTGTTTTGAATCTCTTTCATATTTCCTGTGTCGCCTACAGATAATGTAGTGCATTCGCATCAAAAGCTAAGACCAACCTCTCCATCTCCCTATAAACCAATTATTATAAGTTGCAGTAGTATTTATAAAGTTTTCTAAAGTAGTGAAATAGGCTTCATTCTGTGCAAACCAATCTCTTTGCTTTTCATTAATTCCAGAAATGAATCTTTTGAAACTCTAAATGCATTCATGTTAGCTTTAGCACCCGTACTAAATGTTACATTTTTGTCTAAAAAGTCAATATAACGTGTTTTACCCGAAAGATCTTCAGAGGATAGTAAAATAACTTCAGCATTGTAAAAAGGAACATTTAATATCTTACTATCACTACTTATCGAAAAGCTAGCTGCTGTAACTAGTTCATCTTTAACCCAAGTGCTTCCTGAGAGTTTATAGCCTGAGTTATAATTATTGGGTGCCGTCTCATCTGTACCAAAGATATATACCTGATCATTCTCAGTTAGCTCTAATGTAGTGAGATCCAAAACTTGTTGATACTATTCCAAGACCTTCACCTAAACCATTTACATCACTATCTCTCCAAATATTATACCAAGCATATGGAAATGTAAATGGTAAAGTCGCACTTAAATCGCCTCCAGCCACTGCTTCTTCAATAGCCTCTGTTTCAAGTTCTCCTTGTATTTGCTCAAAGCCTTCATTCATGTAGTAGTAAAGCTTATCTCCAACAGATTTAGTTCTTGTATCACCTTGAAGGGCTTTGATTTCATCTTCAAGTGATAAAAACTCATACTCTGTCATTCCAGCACTTTGTAAGACTGCTTGAACATCTGTAGCATTTACATCACTTATTTCTAACATTCTAAGAATCTCTTGAGCATGTAGAAGAGAGAAATCTGAATCTATAATAACACTTAGTTCAGCATCTGTCGGAGGAGTTGTATTGTTTTGTATAGCATCTTCAATCTCACTTTGAATAGCACTGATTTTAGTTCCTATTACTGCTGTTTCATTCACATCATTACCAATTATAGTATCAATATGCCCGATAATAGCATCTGTGCTATCTGTAACATTATCATCTAAATCAGTATCAGCAGTCACAACACTTTGTACTACTGTTGTTAGAGTATCTACATTACTCTGTAGTGCTAAGTTTTTATATAGCTCTTCTGCAATCTCTTTTGTACTAGCAGTAACACCTGCACTCTCTTTTGCTTTGGCTAAAACTTCAATAGTTTTTTGAAGTTTAAGGGCTGCTTTTAAAAGAGTTGCATCAGTTTTAGCTTCTGCTACTGGGTCAAGACTAAGGTCTGCATCAGTAGGAAGTTCTAGCATTGTTCTAACAGCACTCTCTGCTTCTTCTTGTGTCTTGTTAGCATCTTTAATGAAAGAGTGCACCATAGTTGAAATAGGAGAAACATTTACAACCACTCCCTCACGATAAGAGAGCTTTTAACTTTCCGGTAAAATCAGCACCTGTATCAACATCAAAGCCACTATATATAAGCAAAGGTGCATCTTGATAGTCAGGATATTCAGTTTTTTGAGCTGCTGTTAGTGTTAAAGAGAAAGTTCCATTTGCATCTGTATAAGAGGCTGGTTCTACTCCTATCTGACAGTAACCATCATTACTTAAATCTAAACAGACGGTAGCTTGTGAAAGATAACCATCTACACCTACACCTATGAGTGTTGTATCTGAATTGACTGGAGGAGGAGTACTGCTACTATCACTCCCACACCCAGTCATACCAAGTAGCATTGCTACACTAAGTGACAGAAATGTTGTTTGCATTTTGCATTTTTTTTTCATCTATTATTCCTTCTTTTTTAAACAAAGTTTACTCTTTATTATTTTAAAATAATATTAAACAACGAAAAAGCTACTATATGACAATTTTAATAGTTTGGTATCAAAAATTTGTATTTTTTAAGTAGTGTGATTGTTAAATAAGGAGGACTCTTCTCCAGATACCTGCGGCACATAATCATAAAAGGTGTGCTGCTGCATTCCTGCTCTGACACGTTGTCTTTTATAACCATTGCACAGGTCTAAAGAAGAGAACTGAAAGTATAGCTAAAAAAAATTATTTATATCTTAATTGTCGATACGGCTCTTGTTATTGCTTCTAAATACTTTGCATATTCAAATGTAGTATCCGCCTCAGCTCCTGCTACTTCTATCTCTTTAGCCATCTCATAAAGTTCGTTAAAGCATAGGTTACCGGAGCTTCCCTTTAGAGTGAGCAGCCGTTCTGATAGTTGCATAATCATCTCCATCAATAGCTGACTTTAATCTAGCTAGTAGTGGCTGGGTCTCTTCTATGTAGCTACTTAAAGTAGTGGTATATGTTTTGATTTTAATCCAATATTTTTGCCATCTCATCATAATCTAAATCGGAATAATCTGGGTGTGAAAGTGCCATAATAGAAGTTTCCTTATAATTTTCCACTATAATAACAAAAAATACTTTAAGGAAAGCATATTTGATTTATCTAGTTATAGCACTTCGTAAGTGAGGCTCAGGCCTTTGTTGATAAGTATAGACTTACAAAAACTAAGCTAGGGAAGTATCTGCTTTACCATGATAAAACAAGAACTATAATCATCAGTGGCATGGGTGTGAGCCATGCAAGAGAAGCGACACAAACACTCATAAACAACTTTGATATAAGTGATGAGGATATATTTGTAAACATAGGGATATGTGGGGCAAAGAAAGATTACAAGATAGGGTCACTTTTAGAAATCGGTGAAGTTATATATGATGGTATATCTTATATGTTTGAGAAAAAGTAAAAAAAGTATTGTCTGTGTTTATGAAGATAGTGAGTCGAAGAGAAGTATGAGATTGTAGATATGGAATCATATGGATTTTTAGATGCTGTTACTGCACTCTCCTGCTATCAAAACTTTTCATATTTTAAAAGTAGTAAGTGACCATTTTGAACCGCAAACTGTTACAAAAGAGAATACTAAATCACTTCTATTTAAAGTGATTAATGATATAAATAAACTTACTAGTTCATTCATAGGAATTTTAATGAAAATATTTTTACTCTTACTACAAACATTTTTACTCTTAAACGCAGCACCACAAGAAGATACTCAAATAAAAAAGATGATAGGTGAGAATGCTTATAGTCGGTTTTGAAGACCAAGCTATCTCTTACAACTCTCAAGTTGTAAAAGATATGCAAAACTATAACTTAGGTGGTGTCATTTTATTTGACCGTTATTATGATGATAGAGAGCGAGTTAAAAACATACTAAACCCCTACCAACTCAAAGAACTCACAACAGACCTGCAAAGATACTCAAAAAATCCTCTTTTTATTAGTATAGACCAAGAAGGAGGAAGAGTTGCAAGACTCAAACCTCAGTATGGATTTGTCAAAATTCCCTCTGCGTTTAGTGTCTCTCAAATGCAATAGATGAAGCTACGAAAAAAGTATATGAAACGCAAGCACAAATGCTTAGCAGACGTAGGCATAAACCTCAACTTTTCACCTGTAGTTGATTTGAAGTATCAATCCTAAAAATAGTGTTATAGTAGGACTTGAGCGCTCATTTGGTAAAAAGTCAAAAAGTAGTAGAGTATGCTTCTTTAGTTATAGATGCACAGAAGGAAAAAAACATCATCTCGTGTTTTAAAACACTTCCCTGGTCATGGCTCATCTTTGGGTGATTCATACAAGGTTTTGTGTGATGTTAGTAAATCGTGGAGTAAAAAAGAGCTAGAACCCTACAAGATACTCATCAAACAAAAATGCAGCTGATGCTATATATGACAGCCCATGTATTTAATGAAAACCTTGACAACAAATATCCAGCGACTCTCTTACAAAATAAACACTAGAGCTACTTCGTAATCAAACTCAATTTTAAAGGGCTTATCATCAGTGATGATATGCAGATGAGAAGCCATTTCAAAGCACTACTCCACTCAAAGAGTACAACTTTAGCCATAAACGCAGGGGTGGACATTCTTCTTTTTGCAAATCAGTTAGAGAAAAATAGTGTCAAAGAGATAGTAGAGACTATATATAAGCAGGTAGAAAATGGTGCTATTCCTTAGCAAACATTATCAAGGCTAACAAACGCATCCAAAATATGCATACCAAATACTCCATCATTCAAAAGCCTATCATTTTTACAGATAAGCGCGAGAGTTGACTAAAAGTACATCAAAACTCACTATGGACTTGATGTAGACAACATAAACATCATTCCAAAAGCTATAGTAAGTTCACTGGACGGCGATGATGGATTTTTAACAAATCTCACCAGCGACTAAATCCTGAACTCTCTTTTAGTGATAGAAAAGATATTGCTAAGGCTTCAGCTCTTGAATGTCTCTGCTCACTATCCTCATGGACCACAAAGGTAACATCTACCAACTAATGCCAGATAATATTATGGCTCGTCATGTAATCGGTCTGAACTACTCAAGTATAGGGATGAGAAATGTTGGAGGAGAAGCTAATAAAAAGAGGATTTAACTCCTGCACAACTTAAGAGCAAATATAGCACTTGTGAAAGCTACCTCAAAAGTAAATACCCAACTATACAAAACATCATCGGGCATTATGAGTATAGAAAATTTGAGACATAGTCCACTTTGGCTAGAAAAAGATGCAAGCTACAGAACACAAAAAAATGACCTGGTAATAAAATTTATGTCAAACTTAAGAGAAGCACTTGATAAATAGTAGCTTTTAGCACACTTGACTGAGCTTATATTTTTAGCCTACTTTGGCATTTTAGCTTTTAGTTCCTACTGGTTTTCTCGTGTAAAAATCACTTCAAGTAGGAAGTACTTTACAGCTTCAAACTCTATGTCCCACTTTTTAGCAGTTGCCCATAAGCATACCTAGCCACAAGCCAATCTAACTGCAACATTTTTAGGAGTGCCTGGAGTTCTCTTATGCTCATAACTTTACCCTCATGGTTTTCTACTTCTCCTCTCTTGGCGCTGTTTTTTTGTTGCAGAAGTTTTATGTACCGAAGTTTTACTGAGATAAACGCCATTACTGTCTATGAACTCTTAGAGCATCGTTATGGTGGAAGTGCTAAAAAACAGCTGGATTATGTTTTTACTTGGACGGATTATGGCAAGTGGGGCAAGGCTCTACATCGCAGCATTAGCTATAAGTATGATACTTTTTCAGATATATCTCTACCTCATATGATCTTCTCTATCCTCCATTCTACTCACTTGGGTGCTCTAGCCTACACCTATTTTGGAGGAGTAAAGTCTGTCATTTTGAGTGATGTTCATTCAAGCCATAACTTATGTGAGTGCTGGTCTTGTCGTGCTTTTTATCTCTACACTCTCTTAGACGACATTGCAATTTTAGATGTTTTACAAGAAAATAACAAACTCCTTTTTATAGATACAAGTCTTGATGGCAAGTTTAGTCTTATTGGGCTACTTAGTGGCTGGTTACTGCTTAACATTGCAGCATTTGGGCTCGATCAAGATATGGCTACAGAGAATACTTACCTGCAAAAACAAAAAAGAGGCATCGCGTTCACTCATACTCTCCATACTTTTTACTATCCCTATCGTTTTACTCTTTTTGAGCATCGGGGCTTTACTTTATGTTCATTATGAGAGCACTTCTCTTGTGCAAAGTTTTGAGTGTGAAAAAATCACTATCTTTATGTACTATATATTAAATGAGATGCCAGAAGGACTAAGAGGTTTTGTGACAGTGGGTGCAATTGCCGCGGCTCTTTCAAGTACAAACTCAGTACTCAGGTGCTCTCTACTTCGGTCGCTATTGAAGACCTTTACAGACCATACAAGCTAAAAAAAGAGCCTCATACTGATGAGGCACATTTTATAAAAGCATCCCGTAATGCAGTACTTCTTTTTGCACTTTTACTCTTTGGTATGGCACTTCTGAGCTACTTTTGGCAGAGATACTCAGAGCTCTCTCTTATAGGTTTTGCTCTTGGAGTGATGGCGTTTGCTTATACTGGCTTACTAGGAGTCTTTTCTCAGCGATTTTTACCTCACGTGGAACTGCTAAACTTGTCCCTTTTTCTCTAGTAGGTGGCTTTTTAACTGTTTTAGCTCTACAACCTTATACTTTTGGAATAAACATAGGTTTTGCATGGCAGATAAGTTTTGCAACTTTGATAGCGTTTGCTATAATGCAAGTAGATAAAAAAGGATAAAAGGAATACTATGCCTAAAAAACAACTCTTACATTGGTGTAATGAGTGGTACAAGTTTAGATGGTGTTGACATCGCACTTTGTGCTATAGACAGTAGTTCATGTAAGCTTGTTCATTCTCATGAGTACCCTTTTCCCTCAGATCTTAGAGAGGATATTTTAAGTGCTATTGCTGAGCCTCTTATACTTTTGGCTTTAGGTACACTAGAGCATAAGTTAGGGACTCTCTTTGGGGATTCTATAAACACTTTTTTAGATACATTTAGCATAAAAAGAGCTGATGTTCGTGCCATTGGACTTCATGGTCAAACACTCTGGCACCAACCTGATGGAGAACACCCTTTTTCTATGCAAGTCGGTGATGCCAACATTGTAGCTACTAAAACGCAGATACAAACCATAGCGGACTTTAGACGTATGGATATAGCTAACGGTGGGCAAGGTGCTCCTTTTGCTCCTGCATTTCATCAGTTTATTTTTAGTGATTTAGCAAAAAATGTTGGTGTTTTAAACATAGGTGGAATGGCGAACATTACCTTTTAGGCGAAGAAGTACTCGGCTGGGATTCTGGTTGTGGTAATGTCTTACTAGATTACTGGATGAGTCAAACGCAGCTTAAACCTTATGATAAAGATGGTGAGTTTGCTCGTAGTGGTAATCTTGATGAAGCACTTTTAAAAGTACTGCTTGATGATGCTTACTTCAAAAAAAGTGCTCCTAAAAGTACAGGTAGAGAGTACTTTAATGCACTCTGGCTTGAGGATAAACTCTCCTCTTTTTCACACCTAAGCGAGCAAGATGTTCAAAGAACTTTGCTTGAACTCACAACAAAAAGTATCGCAAATGACTTAACAGACAAGGATATTTCCACTCTTATAGTTTGTGGTGGTGGTGCAAAAAATCTTTTTCTAATGCAAAGACTTCAAGAACTTACACGGTGCGAAGTCAAACGCAGTGATGATTTTGAAGTCAGTAGCGATGCCCTAGAAGCTATGGCATTTGCTTGGTTTGCTTATAAACGCAGGCAAGGTGAGACAGTGGACTTGTGTTCTATTACAGGGGCTAAAAAACCTTCACAACTTGGAGCTATATATGGATAAACTACTTAAGTGGATACAAACAACTCCTTACAAAGACTACTCTCTCAAAGTAGCTAGTGCTGATGCAAGTTTTCGGAAGTACTACCGTTTAAGTAAAGCAGATAAAAGCTTTATAGTTATGGATAGTTCTTTGGAGTTGGATTCTCTGCCTCCTTTTATAGATATAACCGCTAGACTTTTAAATGCAGGAGTCAAAGCACCTCGTATTTTCGAGCAAAATGAGACAGAGGGCTTTCTTATCTTAGAAGACTTTGGAGATTTACAACTCCTTGATGACTTAAAAAACTCAAACTTTAAAATGCACTATAAAAGTGCCATAGACGAGATACTTAAAATGCAAAATGCAAATACAGACAGTCTTCCTTTATATGATAAAGATTTTTTGCATTTAGAGATGGGCTTGATGCAGGAGTGGTACTTAGAAAAAAAGCTTTTGTGTACTCTCAACACAGATGAGGAAAAGCTTATTGAGAATGCACTAAACTCCATATCTAAAGTAGTTCTGCAACAGCCACAAGGTCTATTTGTTCATAGAGATTTTCACTCTCGAAACATTATGCTAACACCCAAAGGCGAGATAGGAATCATTGACTATCAAGATGCTATGAGTGGTGCTATAACTTATGACTTAGTATCTCTTTTAAAAGATTGTTATATTGCATTTGCTAGAGAAGAGATAGAAGAGTTAGCACTTTACTTTAGGGATAAGAAAGGCTTAAACACTAGCAATGAAGAGTTTTTAAAATGGTTTGACTTTATGGGTCTACAACGCCACATCAAAGTACTTGGTATTTTTTCGCGTCTTCATATAAGAGATAAAAAAGATGGCTACTTAAAAGATATTCCCCTTGTTCTCAACTATACTATAGAGACAGCTTTGAGATATGAAGAGACACGAGAGTTTGCAAAATTTTTACAAAGAGTTACGGTATGAAAGCGATGATACTTGCAGCTGGGCGAGGAGAGAGAATGCGACCACTCACAGACTCCCTTCCAAAACCACTTCTTGAAGTTCAAGGCAAACCCCTTATACTCTGGCACATACAAAGACTAGCACAAAACGGTTTTAAAGATATAGTCATAAATATCGCCCACTTAGGATATAAAATCCCTGAGTACTTAGGGGATGGCTCAAAGTATGGTCTTAATATCTCTTATTCGGATGAGCAGGCAAGCGGTGCGCTAGAGTCTGCTGGAGGTATCAAAAAAGCCCTTACACTTTTAGGGGAGGAGACTTTTTTAGTTGTAAATGGAGATATATTTTGTGAGTATGAATTTGATGGAGCATTTGAGCTTGGAGATAAAAAAGCACATATTATCTTAGTTCCAAATCCTGAGCATAACCCAAAGGGAGACTTCGGTCTTAAGGGGGGACTTGCATTAAATAGAGCTGATGAAATGTTCACATTCTCAGGTATAGGGTACTACTCTCATGATTTTTTTGATAGTATAGGCATAGAAAAAAAATCACTTGCTCCAATACTAAGAGAACAGATAGATAAAAAAGCGGTAAGTGCAGAGCTCTTTAGAGGTAAATGGCACGATATTGGCACACCAAAAAGATTAAAAGAGATAAACAATGAAAACTAAAACACTATTCCTGCTACTCATCCTCTCCTCACTCCTTCAAGCAAAATATACAAACTGTACTTTTAAAAACAAAAACTACTCTGATGTTTGTGAGCAAGCTGTAAAACAAGGTGTTTCATATCAATATGCAAATGAGTTTTTAACTTCTTACTTTAAAACAAAAAAGTATGATGAAGTGAGTTGGACATATCTACAACCCAACAAGATAAAGCACCACCAAGAACAAGAGAAAAAAGCAAATAATGTACTTGTAAAATTTATACCAAAAATGGTGCAAAATCTACAAGAGTACAAAGAGGTTTATGACTATGTAGAAAAAGAGTATGGGGTTAACCGTGAGATTATCGCTGCTATACTTTTAAAAGAGACAAAACTCGGGAAAATCAAGCCTAGTCATGATGCTTTTATAGTTTTTAACACGATGGTTGTAAGAACAAAGCCAAACTCCCCGCGTGAAAAGTGGCTTTTAAAAATGGGAAAAACGAATATGGCTGCCATCATAAAGCACTGTTACAAGTTAGGAGTAAAACCTGAGCAGTGTAACCTTCCAAGCTCTTATGCAGGAGCGGTAGGCATACCTCAGTTTATGCCAAATAGTTTTATCTATGCAAAGTCCTATGTAAACGATGTCGCTGACCTAACAAAGATGGAAGATGCCATAGTCTCGGCTGCATTTTTCTTACATAAAAAAGCAGACTTTACAAAACTAATAGACTGGGATAGGATGCCTGATATTCCAAAAGTTGAAGCCCTCTGGTATGAGTATGACTATAAAACAAAAAATGCTTCTTTTGTGTATGAGAGTAGTAAAAGTGGGAAAACTTACAACTCTTTTACCAAAGATAAACCCCAACTCCAAGAGATGAAAGAGTACACAAAAAAGATTATGAGATATAACAACTCATCAAACTATGCAGTTGGAGTAATGAGACTTGCTTATGAGGCTCACTATAGCCTCAACTAAGAACTTTATCTTCTAGCATAAGAACTAATTCTAAACTTCCACTAACATAGTTTGCTAAAAATGTAAGTATCTCTAAATCTTTCTCATCAAAATCAAATCGTGGCTTGTTGAGTAGTTGCATCACACCCATTACTTCGCGTTTTGAGTTAAAGATGGGAATTGTAAGCATGTTTTTGTGATGAAACCACTTTTTTTATCTATGTTAGGTAAAAACCTTGCATCTTCATAAGGATTATTTACAATCTGACCCTCTTGTTTTGTATAAGTATCGCCTACTATGCCAGAATCTAAACCTATTACTATTCGTCCTATGCCGTTGTTTAACTTTGTCCAGAGCATATTTGATTCATTATCAACTATAAAGATAGAACAACGTTCTGCATCCGAGAAACGCTTTGCCGCTTCGCCTATAAGGAAAAGTGTATTATCCATATTCTCTTGTGAAGCTAATTTTTTTCCAAATTCAGCAATTTCATTAAATATTTTCATTTAGCATTCTCTTTGTAGTCGTTCATCTTCTATAAGGTAAACATTAGTTAACTCTAAAAATCCACTAATATAATGTGCAAAAAATATCATAAATCTTTTTATCTTCTTCATCAAAATCACCATTTTTATTTATAAGCTGTAAAACCCCAATGATATGACGTTTAGAGCTAAAAATAGGAGCAGTTATGACATTTTTTGTCTCAAAGCCTGTCTCTTTATCTACCTCAGACAAAAAGTCTGGATGTGAATATGGATCATTAGTCATAATCGGTTTTTTCTCTCTAAGTGTCGCACCTACTAAACCCTTATCGGATGGTACAATAATCTTCTCAACTCCATCAGCAAGAGTTGTCCATAACTCTTGATGCCTTGCATCATTTATAAAAATAGAGCAACGCATCGCTCCAATAACATTTTTAGCATATACAGAAATAAGTGGTAAGCCCTCAGAGAGTGTTTTTTTTTCAAGTAACTCTCTTCCAAAGTTTGCGAGTGAATGATAAGTATTAGCATATTTCATTGTAAAGATTTCCTTTTAGGTTCATTCTTTAAATTATTTAGAACAATTATAGTGTAAAATACAAATAAAATAAAGGAATATTTATGCAAATAACAATCTGGCACAACCCTAGGTGTAGTAAATCTCGTGAAGCAGTGAAGCTTGTAGAAGAGGCTAACTCTCAAACAGATGTAGTAAAATACTTAGATACACCAATCACAAAAGAGACAATAAAAGAGATGCTTCAAATGTTAGACTTTAGCAGTGTAAGAGAGTGGATGAGAACTACTGAAGCTGTATATAAAGAGCTTGATTTAAAAAATATTACAGATGAGGATGTTCTCATTGAAGCGATGATACAAAATCCCAAACTTATCCAGCGTCCTGTTCTTATAAAAGGAAACAAAGCAATTATCGGTCGCCCAGTTTCAGCCATAGAAGAATTTTTAAAAGACTAAAGTGAAAGTTGCTCTATACTTACTCCATTATCTTCGATAAACTTTGAAATAGTAGCGGAGTGAGTATGTTCGTACTCCTTTGCATAGACTATGCGTTTTATCCCACTTGCTATAACATTTTTAGAGCACTCGCTACAAGGTTCTAGCGTTACATAGATAGTTGCTCCCTCTATACTTATACCCTCTCTAGCTGCCCAGATGATGGCATTCATCTCTGCATGAATCTCATAAGTTTTACTCCACTCATGATGCTCTGGTGTGTACTCATTGTTCCAGTGATCACAACAGTTTGTAAAACCTGCAGGAGTACCGTTGTAACCCGTACTCAAAATACGACCATTTTTAACTATGACAGCTCCGACTTGTTTTGAGACACACTTAGAGGCACTTGCTATCTCTGTTGCTATGTTTATAAAGTTTTTGTCACTAAGCATTTACTTAACTTCTCGTATCACATTTATATCTGCATTATGTTTGAGTCTTGCAAAGTAATCACCCAAAACCTGCTCGCGTTTCTCTGCCATAATAGAGTTTACTATCTGCGTTCTAACACTTGAGAGTCCACCCTCTTTTGCTGACTCTATCTCTTTTATATAAAAGCTCATAAAACCACCTTTACCATTTGGTATAACATTTGTAAAGCTGTTAAGTGCTGTTCGCTCAAGGAGTGAAGCTAATTCTGGTGAGATTTTATCATAAGGAAGCACTTGTTCATTTGTTCTAATACTCGGGGAGTAAAACATAGGGTTATCAACCTTTGTTTGGAGTTCATTTTTATCATCTGCGTCATAGATTATGACTGTGAATGAGGCTGGGTGTTTATATGTATCTTTATGCATCTCATAGTACTCTTGGCACTCAAAGTCACTCGGCTCACTCACTGATGAGTAAGCGATAGCTTGATAAAGTTTTTGAGAGAGTAGCTTTTGCTTTGTTTTAGCTTTTAACTCCATAGAACCAATACCATTAGACTCCCTAACTGCATCGTAAAAGTCACTTATACTCATATTATTTCTAGCTGCTAATTTTTTAATGTCATCATAAACTTCAGAAGAAGTAACTTTAATCTTTCTATTGTCTATTTCAATCTCTTCGAGTTTTTGACGAATTAAAACATCAGCTGCACGAGAAGCACTAAGTTTAGATATTTCCATTTCATGTTTAATGTCGAGTAGTGTTATAGCCTTATCTTTTACAACAATAGCTATCCCATCATACACTTGGGCATTTAAGAGTGTAGCTAAGAGTAAAGCAAATATTATTTTATACATATATGTTCCATTTTTAAAGTAATGCCAGTATTTTATCTACATTTTACCAATAGAGATATAAATAAGAACAAAAATTAAACTTCATTTTATGTTTCAGCTGTTATCCTCATAAAAGAGAATATTCGTTAAAGAGTTCATCTTTAAGCGAAAACTTTTTTTCCATTAGCTTACTACCTCTTTCTTGACAGGGTGTAGATTTTACACTCTTTAGTTATACTATAGCAACTTAAATCTAAAAATCAGGAAAACAGATGAAAATAACACTACTTATAGCGACTCTTCTACTTGCATTTAACTTAAATGCTTCAACAAACGAAACGGTTACACTTGGAGGCAAGAGTGTACACTTAGCGGGTAATAAAATAAGTGTCGGTGATAAAGCTCCTGAGGTCAAACTCGTAACAAGTGACTTAAAAGAGATCACAGTTGGTGGTAAAACAAAAAACATACAAGTTTTCATCGTTGTTCCAAGTATAGACACAAAGATTTGTGACATGGAAGCGAGAACTTTTAATGAAAAAGCTGCTGCTATGAAAAATGTTTCTATCTATGTTATCTCTATGGATCTCCCTTTTGCTGCTGCTCGTTACTGTGCTGCTCATGGCATCAAAAACATTACAATAGTAAGTGATTTTCAAACAAAAGCATTTGCTAAAGCATATGGAGTACTTATGGGTGATGGTATCTTAAAAGGCATAGAGGCGAGAAGTGCTTTTATCGTTAAAGATGGCATTGTAACATACAAACAACTTGTTCCTGAGATAAAAACTCCACCAGATTATGATGCTATCTTAAATGCTATATAGTCTTGTGCTTTTACTCCCTTTTAACAAAGATTTGACTAAAATACCATAATAAAATTTTAAAGGCTTTTACATGGTTGTCACTCGTTTTGCACCTTCTCCTACTGGTTATCTTCACATCGGTGGTCTTCGGACTGCTCTTTTTTCTTATCTATGGGCGAAAAAAAATGGTGGTAAGTTTTTACTTCGTATAGAAGATACAGATAAGGCTCGTAACTCACAAGAGGCAACACAAGCGATACTCAAAGCATTTGAGTGGCTAGGACTTGAAGCTGATGGCGAGATAACATACCAGAGTCAAAGAGATGAGATATATGCAAAATACATCAAACAACTTTTAGATGAAGGCAAAGCCTATAAATGTTATATGAGCAAAGAAGAACTAACAGAACTTCGTGAGTCACAAATGGCAAACAAAGAGCGCACTATGTATGATGGTCGTTATCGTGATTTTGATGGTACTCCTCCTGAGGGTGTAGCTCCTGTTATCCGTATAAAAAGTCCTAAAACTGGTGAAATTTTAGTCAAAGATGGAGTAAAGGGAACTATTAGTTTTCAGGCTGAAGATATTTTAGATGACTTTGTTATCGCCCGCGCTGATGGCTCACCAACTTATAACTTTGTAGTAGCTATTGATGACTATTTAATGGGTATAAACGAGGTTATCCGTGGAGATGACCACCTCTCAAACACTCCCAAACAGATAGTAGTTTACGAGGCACTTGGATTTAGCATCCCTGCGTTTTACCATGTTCCAATGATTCATAACTCTAAGGGTAAAAAACTCTCTAAACGCGATGGTGCTACTGATGTTATGGCTTATAAAGAGATGGGCTACACTCCTCAAGCACTCCTAAACTTTCTTGTGCGTTTAGGCTGGAGTCATGGGGATCAAGAGATATTTTCTTTTGATGAGATGTGTGAGCTTTTTGACCCAAAAGACATTAACAAGTCAGCAAGTATTTACAACACTGAAAAACTTGACTGGCTAAACTCTCACTACATTAAAAACACTTCAAACACAGAGTTAGCAGAACTTTTAGAAGCATATGATATTCACCTTACATCACATGATAAAAAAGAGATTTTACTAGATGCACTCAAAGAGAGAGCAAAAACTCTCAAAGAGTTAGCCGAGCTTATAAATGAGATACTCACAACACCAACTGAGTATGATGAAAAAGCTATCAAAAAAGCTTTTAAAGGGAATGCCTTTGAAGTTTTAAATGCTTACTCTGTAAAATTACAAAACAGTGAACCCCACCTGCCAACTGACTACCACTCCCTTATGGAAGAAGTTGTAAGCGAAATGGAAATAGGGTTTGGGAAAATCGGAATGCCCCTTCGTGTTGCACTTTTAGGAAAGATGGGTGGACCAAATATAGATGTCATTATGGCAGTTGTTGGAAAAGATGAAACACTGAGAAGAATCTCCCAAGCAATAGAAAAAAATTCTTAATGTAACTAATGCTTAAAATGAAAATGTATATATTTGGCGAGAAAAATCAAGGTTTTAATCTTGCAGGTGTATATGACCTATTTGGATACAGGGCATTAAAATTTATGCCTGATATAAACGCAACACTCAAAGGAAGAGATACATCTTCTCCTAGCGTTTTACTAGCACACCAACACACCCCACTCACTCAAATATATGTAAACAAAGGCACAGGTTTTTGGGGACCACCCATGCGTTTAGGAGCAAGTGCAGAGATAACACAAATTACTTTACTTCCTCATAGTTAAGTGCTTAATCAATAAGAATCTCGATTACCCTAATTTAAGCTCACTTATACTCTTTTAATAAAATATAGACAATTAACACCCCATCTATGCTCCAATAACGACAATTAATATTATTTAAGGCACACTTTTTCTTTAAGGATAATAGTTTAAAAAGTCATATTTCTTGGAAAATATGGCAATCTGTCATAAAAATTGACATATCTGACTAGTTTTCTCTTTTTAAGGGTGCATATTTTATGTCTGTTACATAATGTGATTGGCTTAATGTGTGGTTTAGTTGGGAATCACTATAATGGGGGCAGAATAAGTAGTTTATGTCTCAAAAAGCCGTATTGGCATCTTCAAGCCTGAGCACATGCCTATTTTTAATACAGAGTTCAAAAATGAGAATCCTTGGAGGTGTCAAATGTATTTAGGGATTAGTTTAGCTATTGGTATGCCTGCAATGTCTTTCCATGCTGTGGCACCCAATGCTATGGACAAAGCACTAGATTGCATGTCAAGCATGTCGTTACAGGACAGCAATAGTGGAATGGACAGTATAAAGATCGATAATCTGATACCATATAGCTACTGCCCAAATCACAAGTACTTGAGCTATTGATAACGAAATACTTTCCATGAAGCAACTTTTAGGCGTGACGATATCTTTCACTCGTGCCTAAGCCAGAAAAGAGGAACAAATGAAAAAAAGGGGTCAGGTGATGAAAATCCACTTTTAAAGTTCGAAGTATATAACGAATCGTAGCAACAAAAATATGTTACCACAGCCGATTTTCAGCTTTTAAAACTTCAGAAATTTAGATTCCATTGCAGAATTTAAAAGAGTACAAACACAGGTAACTTATTTCTATACTGACCGTTATACTCACAACACAAACTTGACTTAATATGAAAAAATAATTATAATATCATTATGAAAACAATGCAATTTAATTGGGATAAAAATAAAGCCAATAAAAACCTTGCTAAACATAAAATTTCGTTTGAAGAAGCACAATCAGTTTTTGATGATGATAATGCAAGATTAATTTATGATCCTGACCATTCAGAGAATGAAGACAGGTTTATCCTTCTTGGATTAAGTTGTTCTTTAAAAGTCCTTGTTGTAGTTCATTGCTATAAAGATGAAGAAAACATTATTCGCCTTATTTCTGCAAGAAAAGCAACAAAGCCAGAAGAAAAAAACTACTAAGGAAATGTTATGAGAGAAGAATACGATTTTAGTAACTCTGTTAAAAATCCATATGCTAAGCATGTTAAAAAACAAATCTCTATTCGTATCGAAAATGATACAATTAACTATTTTAAAGATTTAGCAAAAGAAACTGGTATCTCTTACCAAAACTTAATGAACTCATATTTGACTGAATGTGCCCACAAACATGTAAAGCCTGAGCTAAAGTGGGCTTAAAAAAGGGTCAGGTGATGAATATCCACTTTTAAAGTTTATTATCTTTACAAAAATATATTTATAAAGTATAATATTGTAAAGACAAAGGAACTATCATGAAAAGAGCAGTCAATTTACGATTAGAAGAAAGTGTCATTGTCACACTTAATCAATTAACAGAAGAACTTCATACAACAAAAACAGAGATTATAGAAAAAGCCATAAGCTTTTTTTCACAACAAAATCATTTAAAGCATAATCAGTTGTTGCAGTTTGCAGGAAAACTAAAAAGTAATGATGCTGATAAGATGTTACAAAACATAAGAGATGACAAAAATTCTAAAGACTTTGAGTTAGACCTTTAATGAAAAAATATTTAATTGATAGTGACATATTAATATACTTTTTAAAAGGGAAGAAAGAAGTTGTCCAAAGACTCTCACAAATCCCAATAGATAATTTATATATTTCAAGAATAAATTATACTGAATTGATTTATGGTGCTTATAACTCTGCTAAAATAACTCAAAATTTAAAAGTAATTGAGCCTTTTTTAGATAGTTTCAAAGTATTGGAATTTACTAAAACATCAAGTCTTATCTTTGCAAAAGAAAAAGTAAGGTTGAAAAAAAATGGTAATATAATCGCTGACATGGACTTAATGATTGCTAGTATAGCTATAGAAAATGATTGTACTTTGATTAGCAATAATATTAAACACTTTGATAGAGTGCAAAACTTAGAACTTGAACCAAAGTTATAAAAATAGGGATAAGGTGATGAATATCCACTTTTAAAATTCAAGCAAATAACAAATTGTAGCAAGAAAAATATGTTAGAATGGTATTCATTTTGAAGAAGCAAAACTTCTTTGGAATGATGATAAAATGATTAATCTAGAAGTTTGAGTATCAAAGTAAATTGGTAAACATCTAAAGAAAAGATATAATTGCATTATGCAAAACAAGATTACAATAAAAACACTATTTGAGCTTATACTCAGAAAAAAGAAAATCCTTATTTATGGGCAAATTATCACACTCTTTGCCATTTTAGTAAGTGTGCCTATCCCTTTGATGCTTCCTGTTATGGTGGATGAAGTCCTTTTAAATAAACCTGGAATTTTTGTAGAGACTATAAACTCTCTGCTTGGCTCTACTACTGCGTTTAACTATATACTTATCGTTACTTTGGCTGTGATATTTCTGCGTTTTACATACTACATACTGACTGTTGTGCTTACAAAAATATTTACTCATATATCAAAGTATGTCACCTTTATGATACGACAAAGACTTATAAAACACCTAGAAGTCACCTCTATGAATGAGTATGAAACCATAGGAAGTGGGGCGATTACTTCTAATCTTGTCACAGATGTAAACACTCTTGATAGCTTTATCATCACTGCTGTTAGTAAGGTTGTGGCTTCTGTTTTAACACTTATTGCTATTGGGATTGTTATGCTTAGTATTGACCCAGTTTTGGGGATTATGATACTTGTTATTCAACCTCTTATCATGCTTCTTAGTAAAAAAATGTCTCAAAAAGTTGGTGGACTTAAAAAGGAAGAAAATAGTGCCATAGCTAACTTTCAAGAAGATGTAGGTGAGACTCTTGAGCTTTTTGGACAGATAAAAGCGAGTAATCAAGAGCATTATTTTTTCTCACGTGCTATAAAACTAGCCGATAAAATCCAGAAAACTTCAAATGAGTATGGGTATAAAAATGTAGCTTATGAGCGACTCTCTTATACTATTTTCCTTATTATGTTTGAGATTTTGCGAGCAAGTGGGCTTTTACTTGTTGTTTATAGTGACCTGAGCATAGGGATGATGTTTGCTATGTTTGGATATATTTGGTTTATCATGACACCCGTTCAAGACCTACTTAGTTTTCAGTATGCCTACTCTTCGGCTATGTCCGCACTAGAGAGAATCAACCATATACTGACCCTCAAAACAGAAGTGAGTGGCACAAAAGTACTAGATGGGCATGATGTAAACATCACTTTAAAAGATGTGGATTTTTCTTATTCAAATGATAAAAAAATCCTCCAAAACATCTCCCTTACTATCCCTCAAGGCTGTAAAATAGCACTTATAGGTGCAAGTGGAAGTGGAAAAACAACACTTGCACAAGTTATCTCAGGTTTTTATGAAAAATCGAGTGGTGAGATTTACTATAATGATATACCAACACAGGAACTAGACAAATCCTCCTTGCGAGAGAAGATATATCTAGTCCTGCAAATGCCCATCCTTTTTAACTCCACCCTGCGTTTTAATATCACTATGGGGGATGAGAGTATAAGTGATGAGCAGATACATAATGCCTTGCATATCGCCCAACTTAACGATATGATAACAAAAATGGAAGATGGACTTGAGACTATAGTCGGACACCATGGAGTGCGACTCTCAGGTGGTCAAAGACAGCGTTTAAGCATCGCTCGTATGATTATCGCTGAGCCTAGTGTTGTTATATTTGACGAGTCCACCTCTGCTCTTGATGTACATACAGAGATGAAACTCCAACTAGCCCTTGAGGAGATACTCAAAGACAAAACGGTTATAACCATTGCGCATAGACTCTCAACTGTTAAAAATGCAGACAAGATATATGTCTTAGAAGAGGGGAAACTTGTACAAAGTGGCTCACATAAAGAGCTTGAAAATAAAGAGGGACACTATAAAGAGTTTGTGAAAAAACAACTAATTTAAAAGGAGTGATTATGGGAAAACAATATAAAAAATTAAAAGAAAAAGATATAAAGTTTATACAAGAAGCAAAACTTTTTTATCTTGCATCGTGTTCAGGTGGCGAAGTGAACTTGTCTCCAAAAGGTTACGATAGCATCAGAGTTTTAGATGAGACTACTCTTCTTTTTATGCAGTACCCAGGAAGTGGCAACAGAACCTACAGAGATGTAGATGCAGGTGGAGAAGTTACTCTTGTTTTTAATGCGTTTGAAGGTAGCCCCCAAATACTCAGACTCTTTTGCAGGGGCGAAATAGTTGAGAGAGATGATGCTGACTTTGATGTTTATGCAAAAAAATTTGGAGAGATAAACAATATAGTCCGTAACTTCTTTCGTTTTAATATCTATGCAGTGGAAACAAGTTGTGGAGAAGCGGTTCCTATCATGGAGTACAAGGAAGATAGAGTCGAGTATAGAGAGTGGGCTATAAAACTAGATGAAAAGGGTAAGCTAGAGCAATATAATGCAGATACTTTTACTCCTGTTGATTTAAGCAAGGTGGGAGTTTAATGCAGGTAGTTACAGCAGGAGCTACTCGCATTAGGAGTTGATAAAAATGGTGAGGTAAATGAAGAACAGCTCATCCTACTTGGTCTTGAACTTTGCAACAAAGAGGAGTTTATAGCCCTCTCACTTGGCAAAGAACTCTCAGATGCACGAGCAGAACTTTTTGTACTACTGCGAGAGATAAAAGCAAAAACATCTCGTAAGACAATCATCGCTAACTATAAGGCACTTCAGAAGTTTAGGCAAGGAGCTCTTGAACAAACACCAAAAACTACTCCTATTGCAAGTAATGGCGATGTCACGATTTACTGTGATGGAGGATGTACTCCAAACCCTGGAAAAGCGGGTTCAGGAGTAGCCATATACCGAGGTGAGGCACTTAGCGAACTTTGGTATGGTCTTTATGAGCCAATGGGTACGAACAACACAGCAGAACTCGGGGCTCTTTATGAGTCTTTATCTATTGCAAAAAGAGAAAAAGAAGCTGGAAATAGAGTTGTCATCAAATGTGACTCAATGTACTCTATAGACTGCATAAGCAAGTGGGCTATCTCGTGGGAGAAAAAAGGGTGGACTAAAAAAGGTGGAGCGATTAAAAATCTCGACATTATCAAAAAATCTTACTACCTTTACAATGAGATAAAAGCAGAAGTAGAACTCTCACACATCAAAGCACATGCTGGCTTTGAGGGGAATGAACTTGCAGATAGAATGACTATGTATGCCATAGAGAAAAAAGAGACAGCCTTTGTAAAGTATGATGGAGCTATAGATATAGCAAAAATACTGAAGATGTGACATTACAGACTTTTCTTAAAAAGTCCCTTTTTATAGCTTCAGGGGTTGTAGGGACAAGCTTTGTCCCTGCGACTATAAGGGGCTTTGCTCCTTATAGTCCGTAGCATCAGTTAAAAGGCGAGCTGGTTAAGTCCGAAGTATTTTAGTCTAAATCTATCGCTAAAGATTTGAGTGTCTCTAAATCAACTAACTGTAAAATAGCCTCATGTGTAGAGTGTATAAAAATCTGTGGAGCATTTCCATCTTTTACAGACTGTGCAAAACGCACACCTGAAAGACACCAAGATTCCCCTGCTTTTACACCTTTAAAACCAAAATGTGGCATAGGTGTTGATAGGTCATTTCCTGTGCGTTTTGAGTAGTCTAAAAACTCCTGTGTTGCATAAATACAGATGGCATGCATGCCCTTATTCTCAGGAGTCACTGTACATGAACCATCTCTAAAAAAACCTGTTATAGGGTCAAGTGAACAAGGCTCGAGTGGACCACCGAGTACATTTCGTTTTTCAGATTGAAGAGTGTTTTTTGGCATAATAATAGAGTCCTAATTTTTTATATGATTGTAGCTTAGTATTTACATACTTCTTTTCATTTACAAAACTAAATACTGAATTTAATGCTCTATTAATTTTGTCTCTTTAAGAAAAAACTGTTAAAATAGTAAAATATTTTTTAGAAGGAACAGTATGAAAACTTTATTTATTTTACTGATGATAGCCCTCTCCTCATATGGAGCGAACTTTACACTACAGAGTCCAGACCTCGGAGGTCAACTCACAACAACACAAGAGTTTAATGGTTTTGGATGCAGTGGAAAGAACATCTCCCCAGAACTTAAATGGAGTGATGCTCCAAGTGAGACAAAAAGTTTTGCTGTAACTATGTACGATAAAGATGCACCAACAGGAAGTGGATGGTGGCACTGGAGTAAGTACCTGGTCAAAAAGAATACCAACTATCAGCGAATAGAGAAATGTTCTAGTGTTAGGCAGATTTTCGCAGAACTAGCTGGCTAATTCAAGGAAATCTAACGACACAATAGGATATTTCTCTATTCGCCCGTAGGGAAACCTAAAAAGACAACTACTGACTTCGTTAAAAGTACTCGAAGCTACTAGTAGCTCCTTCGCACTTTTGCCTTGCATTAGTCATCTTTTTAGGTTTCTGATAGTTGGTATTCTTTTTGACCAGGTACTTATCTTTAACATCCCTGCATCCACAACTACTATCGCTACAAATGCTTCTCAAACTAAGCTACTCCCAAAAGGTGCTGTTGAGGGAACAAATGACTATGGAGAAGTAGGTTTTGGTGGTGCATGTCCCCCTAAAGGTGATGGTTTTCATACTTATGTTATTACAGTTTATGCACTCGATGTCGAAAAACTAGACATAGACGAGAGTACAAACCAAGCCGTAGTAGGATATATGATAAATGCACATACTATAGAGAAAAGTTCTATTGTTAGTTATTATAAACGATAAAAGGCTACTTTTGTAGCCTGAAACTAATACTTATTACTAGTTTTAGTAATTTGATTATGCTGCTATTTCATACTTTCTTATCTCAATTTCTACACCACTTTCTATAATTTTTCTTGCTTTTTTTAATAATTTTTTTGTGACAGACTCATCAATATATTTTTCTCCGCAATTATCACAAATGTTGGCTGGGACTTCTTTAAAAACAATAGTTGAACCATTTTTTTCTAAAGTTACAGTCGTTGTTCCATTCTTTGTCTCACCATGTTTACAAATCATACATTTCATTTTTTTGTCCTTATTTTATAATCATCACTCCATTTTTCTTTATCTGGATAATATGCAGTGATAACTATTGTTTCATTATCCTCTTGATTTTTTGCAAAAACTACATGAAGAGCTTTGTCACAAAATTTTAAAGCTAAAAAGGAAGGATATAAGTCCTTAGTCAAAAGAAACCCCAACGCTTTCCCTACGAGCGACAAGAGAGTAGTCCTATTATATCGTTAGATTTTTTTGAATTAGCAAAGCTAGTCCTGCAAAAATCTGCTTAACACTAGAACTACTCTCTTATCCCTTAAGTTTGGGTCTCTTTTGACTAAGGACTTAATAGCTTTAAAAGTGCTAAAAAACTATTTTCGACAAATGTAGTTACTTGAAGTAGCATAATAAACGGAATATGAATGTTGGTCCAATTAGTCTTTACTAATAAGAAGTATTATAATATAATATAATTTAGTATAAAAATATTTGAAACAGGAGGAATATTTGAGGAATATATTAAAATCAGTAGTAATATCTATATTGTTAATAGGTTGTAGCAGTCTTGTCTTAACAGCTTGTGCTGGTAAAAGTTATTCAAAAGGTTTTGATGAAGCTGACTAAACATCGCTAATTCAATAAAGTAAAGTAAAATCAAGGAAAGAATGAAAATGTCAATGAAAAAAGTTTTAATGCAAAGTACAGTTTTAACTGTAAGTAGTATCGTATTAAGTGGTTGTATGGGTGGAACACCGACTGTTAAAGCACCTGTTACAGATAGAGAACAGAGTCTAAACCCAAAAGTGATGAATAAGATTGCTATTGAATATGAAGAGGGTGCTTCAAAAGGTTTTGCAAAAAGAGAAAAATCAGCTAAAACTGTATTGATTGAAAAAGCTCCTTTGAATAAATTAACAAAAGCCAAAGACTTAGAAAAGTTAATGGCACCACTACTAGCAGAAGCTTCTAAAATATTTAAATCAAGAGGATTATCTAAAGAGATTATAGCAGCATCTCCAAAGTTTTTACAGGGGAATACTAGTTCATTAAACATAACACTTTACTCACATACAGACAAAAAAGGGAATAAAAATTTCAATGCAAGTTATACACCTTTTAATGACATCTATATACAAAATTTAGACTTATCAACTGAAGCTGGAAAGAGCAAAGCTCAATTTGTTTTAGCACATGAACTTGGACATGCTATTGCACTGCATGTAACAGAAGATGAAACACAAGTACAAGAGCTATTAGATGGTGGTTCAGATACCGCTAATTTAGCACTTGATATCACAGCTAATGAATTCTATGCAACTTTAAGCCCTACTGCAAAAAAGCTTTTAAGTACATCGACACCCTTACTTTCTGCTAAATTAAATATTACACAAAAAGATTATGATATTGATACTAAACTAATGGAATTAAGGCAAGATTCCTTTGCTGCTAAAATTGCAATCAAAAGTGGTGATAAAACAGCAATGCATGCTATGGGAATTGGTTTTGAAATACCACAAAAAAGTCGTATTTTAATCAAAACATTATTAAATTCGGGATTAGATGCATCTGGAATAAGTACAATGATTAGTAACTCAACTAAAGTAGTAATGCAATCAGCCGTGCTAGTGGTTCATTCTCAAGATCAGGAATTAGAAGCAGATAAAATTGCACAGAAAATTTTATCTAATTTAAAAACACCTATTAAAGACACTGCATGTGCTTTATTTCATAATGAAAAACCAGCAGGATTCTTTGATGCACACCCTTCACATCAAGATAGATTAGCAAATTTAAATATAGAAAACTGTAAATAATTCATATTATTTACATAGTACAATAGTTTTAAATAATTTAAGGCTACTGTACTGAATATATTTTAGTATGAAGTTTAAATAATTCAAACTTCATACTTAAGTTTATAAATAATTACCAAAGGTTTAGAATGAAATTAATTTTTATGATACTGATGCTAGCTAATATGCTTTATTCATCAAGTAAATACAAAGACAACCTAGAATGTGCATTTGTTTACTATAAAAAGTAGAAAAGCCAGAAAAATATAATGCATTACTTTATGGGATGAAAACAGTCAGAAGTGAAATTAACAAGAATGGAGGATTTGCTGGACATATATTAGATATAGTTGAATACAATGAAGAAGGTAAAACAGAAAAGACAATTGCAATTGCAAATAAAATTGCGAGTAAAAAATAATGTTATCGGTGTAATAGGTTTTTCTAACAGTAAAAGAGCACAGCAATCAATAAATATAGTCACACATAAGAATATACCAATAATTTCATCTGCTGGCAAATGATAAGCTATTTAAAATAGATAAAAAAGGAACATTTTTCAGTACTAACTTTGGTATAAAAGGGTGAAATACGATATCTACAAGCAATTTGTGAAAAAGCAAAAAAATATAGAAATATAGAGTTTATAACATTTAAAGATGATAGTTATGGATTAGAATATTATGATGATGTAAAAGAAATTATTCCGTCAAATTTAATATTGATAGAAGCACCCTATGCTGATCAAATTCTCCAAAAGAGAAAACATTCAATAAATAAAGACACCTTAATTATTGTTTCCACAAATGTACAAGATAATGCTAAACTAGCTAAAATAATTAGAGATTCTGGTATAAGTAATGATATTTTTCTAGCTAAAGGTGGTATCGTTGGAAAAGGTTTTTATGATGCAGGTGGAGTTAATTTAAAAAATATATATGAGTTGTCAACATTACTTGCAGGAGTTAGTAACGATACATTACTAAAATTTGAAAGTGATAATAAGAAATATTTTAAGAAGAACTCTAATAAAAGTTACCTAGAATATGCCGCATATGGATATGATTGCATATACATCTTAAAAAATGCATATGAACGCTCTAACATATATTTAGAAAACAAAGATGTGGAAAAAATAAAAGAACATATTTTAAATGGTTTAAAGACTATGACTACGCAAAACCCTTTTGACGGTATTGCTGAAAGTTACTCTTTTAATGAAAATAGACAAGGTGGTATTTTAACACCACAATATATATTAAAATCAACAGGGAAAAAAGCTTCTTTATACAAAAAACAATATATCTTTCAAAACTCTAAACTTGTATATGTCCCAACATTATATACGAATATAAATGTTAAGAACATCAGTATGTTGATCAAGAAGCACGTATATATACGATAGATTTTATGTTAACCTTAATTTCAGAGCAAGACCTTGCATTAAAAGACTTAGAATTTGAAAATATTCAAGTTAATACTTTATACACACCGTCAATTTATTCAAGAGAATTTTTAGTCGATAGCAATACTAACACTACAATGAATGTAAAAACATATAATATTAAAGCAACATTTCAACACGATAATAGCATTGAAAATTTTCCATTTGATAAGCAATCTTTACCTATATACATAAAACCAAAAAATCCTATTGAACATAATTTCATTACTTATTTTGTCACTGACTTTCAAGACACCATACAAAATAGTTCCATATCTGGATGGGAAATTTACAAGGTGTATCTGCTGGTTTTTTTAAAAAGGTGTTTATGAATTTATTGACAGTGATTTTGAAAAAAATAAAAATTACTATTATCGAAGTAGTATGACAATTGAAGTAAAAAGGTTAGCAGTTAGTTCTGCAAAACCAAATCTATTTTCACCACCAATGCATAGTTATTTTAACTACTGATAGTACCTATATTTATTACCCTGATAATGCTGCTGCTGATAAAGTTGATTGGATTCAGCTAGCAATATGCTTATTACAGTTGCCGCTTTATACTTTACCTATGCAACTTTGGTTGAAGTGAAT
>JAUZRZ010000041.1 GCA_030949945.1 Sulfurimonas sp.
TTCTTACTTAAAAATATTTTGATAGTTAGTGGATAAGCTTTTTAGTTTTAAATATTTATAAGTTAAATAATTGTAGAAGTTGTTAAGAAAGACTCTTCTCCAGATACCTGCGGCACATAATCATAAAAGGTGTGCTGCTGCATTCCTGCTCTGACACGTTGTCTTTTATAACCATTGCACAGGTCTAAAGAAGAGATGTGAAAGTATAGCTAAAAAAAATTATTTATATCTTAATTGTTTCTACTGCTGTAGTCATTGCTTCTAAATACTTTGCATATTCAAATGTAGTATCCGCCTCAGCTCCTGCTACTTCCATCTCTTTAGCCATCTCATAAAGTTCGTTAAAACGCAGGTTACCGGAGCTTCCCTTTAGAGAGTGAGCAGCCGTTCTGATAGTTGCATAATCATCTCCATCAATAGCTGACTTTAATCTAGCTAGTAGTGGCTGGGTCTCTTCTATGTAGCTACTTAAGAGTAGTGGTATATGTTTTGATTTTAATCCAATATTTTTTGCCATCTCATCATAATCTAAATCGGAATAATCTGGGTGTGAAAGTGCCATAATAGAAGTTTCCTTATAATTTTTCACTATAATAACAAAAAATACTTTAAGGAAAGCATATTTGATTTATCTAGTTATTGCACTTCGTAGTGAGGCTCAGGCCTTAGTTGATAAGTATAGACTTACAAAAACCAAGTTAGGGAAGTATCTGCTTTACCATGATAAAACAAGAACTATAATCATCAGTGGCATGGGTGTGAGCCATGCAAGAGAAGCTACACAAACACTCATAAACAACTTTGATATAAGTGATGAGGATATATTTGTAAACATAGGGATATGTGGGGCAAAGAAAGATTACAAGATAGGGTCACTTTTAGAAATCGGTGAAGTATATATATGATGGTATGCCATATATGTTTGAGAAAAGTAAAAAAAGTATTGTCTGTGTTTATGAAGAAGTGAGTCATGAGAAGTATGACATTGTCGATATGGAATCATATGGATTTTTAGATGCTGTTATGCACTCTCCTGCTATCAAAACTTTTCATATTTTAAAAGTAGTAAGTGACCATTTTGAACCGCAAACTATTACAAAAGAGAATACTAAATCACTTCTCTTTAAAGTGATTAATGATATAAATAAACTACTAGTTCATCCACAGGAATTTTAATGAAAATATTTTTACTCTTACTACAAACATTTTTACTGCTTATACGCAGCACCACAAGAAGATACTCAAATAAAAAAGATGATAGGTAGAATGCTTATAGTCGGTTTTGAAGACCAAGCTATCTCTTACAACTCTCAAGTTGTAAAAGATATGCAAAACTATAACTTAGGTGGTGTCATTTTATTTGACCGTTATTATGATGATAGAGAGCGAGTTAAAAACATACTAAACCCCTACCAACTCAAAGAACTCACAACAGACCTGCAAAGATACTCAAAAAATCCTCTTTTTATTAGTATAGACCAAGAGGGAGGAAGAGTTGCAAGACTCAAACCTCAGTATGGATTTGTCAAAATTCCCTCTGCATTTAGTGTCTCTCAAATGCAGATAGATGAAGCGAAAAAAGTATATGAAACGCAAGCACAAATGCTTAGCGACGCAGGCATAAACCTCAACTTTGCTCCTGTAGTTGATTTAAGTATCAATCCTAAAAATAGTGTTATAGTAGGACTTGAGCGCTCATTTGGTAAAAAAAGTCAAAAAGTAGTAGAGTATGCTTCTTTAGTTATAGATGCACAGAAGGAAAAAAACATCATCTCTGTTTTAAAACACTTCCCTGGTCATGGCTCATCTTTGGGTGATTCGCACAAGGGTTTTGTAGATATTAGTAAATCGTGGAGTAAAAAAGAGCTAGAACCCTACAAGATACTCATCAAACAAAACGCAGCTGATGCTATTATGACAGCCCATGTATTTAATGAAAACCTTGACAACAAATATCCAGCGACTCTCTCTTACAAAATAAACACTGAGCTACTTCGTAATAAACTCAATTTTAAAGGGCTTATCATCAGTGATGATATGCAGATGAGAGCCGATTTCAAAACACTACTCCCTCAAAGAGAGTACAACTTTAGCCATAAACGCAGGGGTGGACATTCTTCTTTTTGCAAATCAGTTAGAGAAAAATAGTGTCAAAGAGATAGTAGAGACTATATATAAGCAGGTAGAAAATGGTGCTATTCCCTTAGCAAATATTATAAGAGCTAACAAACGCATCCAAAATATGCATACCAAATACTCCATCATTCAAAAGCCTATCATTTTTACAGATAAACGCGAGAGTTTGACAAAAAAATACATCAAAACTCACTATGGACTTGATGTAGATAACATAAACATTATTCCAAAAACTATAGTAGTTCACTGGACGGCGATGATGGATTTTAACAAATCTCACCAGCGACTAAATCCTGAACTCCTTTTTAGTGATAGAAAAGATATTGCTAAGGCTTCTGCCTTGAATGTCTCTGCTCACTATCTCATAGACCGCAAAGGTAACATCTACCAACTAATGCCAGATAATATTATGGCTCGCCATGTAATCGGTCTAAACTACTCAAGTATAGGGATAGAAAATGTTGGAGGAGAAGCTAATAAAAAGAGGATTTAACTCCTGCACAACTTAGAGCAAATATAGCACTTGTAAACTATCTCAAAAGTAAATACCCAACTATACAAAACATCATCGGGCATTATGAGTATAGAAAATTTGAGACAAGTCCACTTTGGCTAGAAAAAGATGCAAGCTACAGAACACAAAAAAATGACCCTGGTAAAAAATTTATGTCAAACTTAAGAGAAGCACTTGATAAATAGTAGTTTTAGCACACTTGACTGGCTTATATTTTTAGCCTACTTTGGCGTTTTAGCTTTTAGTTCCTACTGGTTTTCTCGTAGTAAAATCACTTCAAGTAGAGAGTACTTTACAGCTTCAAACTCTATGCCACTTTTAGCAGTTGCCATAAGCATACTAGCCACAAGCCAATCAGCTGCAACATTTTTAGGAGTGCCTGAGTTCTCTTATATGCACAACTTTACCCTCATCGGTTTTTACTTCTCCTCTCTTGGTGCTGTTTTTTTTGTTGCGAAGTTTTTTGTACCAAAGTTTTACGAGATAAACGCCATTACTGTCTATGAACTCTTAGAGCATCGTTATGGTGGAAGTGCAAAAAAACAAGCTGGAATTATGTTTTTACTTGGACGGATTATGGCAAGTGGGGCAAGGCTCTACATTGCAGCATTAGCTATAAGTATGATACTTTTTTTAGATATATCTCTACCTCATATGATCATTCTCTATCCTCATATTACTCACGGGTGCTCTAGCCTACACCTATTTTGGAGGAGTAAAGTCTGTCATTTTGAGTGATGTCATTCAAGCCATAACTTATGTGAGTGCTGGTCTTGTCGTGCTTTTTTATCTCTACAACTCTCTTAGCGACATTGCAATTTTAGATGTTTTACAAGAAAATAACAAACTCCTTTTTATAGATACAACTCTTGATGGCAAGTTTAGCCTTATTGGGCTACTTAGTGGCTGGTTACTGCTAAACATCGCGGCATTTGGGCTCGATCAAGATATGGCACAGAGAATACTTACCTGCAAAAACAAAAAAGAGGCATCGCGTTCACTCATACTCTCCATACTTTTTACTATCCCTATCGTTTTACTCTTTTTGGGCATCGGGGCTTTACTTTATGTTCATTATGAGAGCACTTCTCTTGTGCAAAGTTTTGAGGGTGAAAAAATCACTATCTTTATGTACTATATATTAAATGAGATGCCAGAAGGACTAAGAGGATTTGTGACAGTGGGTGCAATTGCTGCGGCTCTTTCAAGTACAAACTCGGTACTCGGTGCTCTCTCTTCGGTCGCTATAGAAGACCTTTACAGACCATACAAGCTAAAAAAAGAGCCTAGTACTGATGAGACACATTTTATAAAAGCATCCCGTAATGCAGTACTTCTTTTTGCACTTTTACTCTTTGGTATGGCACTTCTGAGCTACTTTTGGCAGAGATACTCAGAACTCTCTCTTATAGGTTTTGCTCTTGGAGTGATGGCGTTTGCTTATACTGGCTTACTAGGAGTCTTTTTCTCAGCGATTTTTACCTCACGTGGAACTGCTAAACTTGTCCCTTTTTCTCTAGTAGGTGGCTTTTTAACTGTTTTAGCTCTACAACCTTATACTTTTGGAATAAACATAGGTTTTGCATGGCAGATAAGTTTTGCAACTTTGGTGGCGTTTGCTATAATGCAAGTATTGCCATCGCATAGCAAATAATTGAGGATAAAATATGAAACAAATTAAAATTTCCAATATTGAGAACTTCATTAACTTGTTTAGTAACAATAATAATTTATTCAATGACATAAAATGGGTTGAACCAATTTTCATCTCGATGACTAGTGCATACAACCAAAGTGTAAAGTATCCATTAAAAACAGATAATACATACCTTTATAATATGTTAACTTCAGATTATAAAAATTGTAATACCTATAGCCCTATATCTCAAGTAACCACTCGTAATGGGCTAGAGGCAGATTTCAACGCAACTTACTGATGTTATGTTGAAAAATTTTACCCATTTAAAAGGAAGTGATATTGTAGATTTAAAACAATATTTACAATATTTATTTTTAGAACTTATGAATAATGTAGCTGACCATGCTCAAGCTGATGGGCATGTAATGACTCAGTATTATCCTAATAACAAAAAAGTACAATTTGCCATTTCCGATAAAGGAGTAGGTTTTCTCAGTAATCTAAAATTAAAGTTTCCTGATATGAAAACTGAAGGTGAAGCCATATTAAAAGCACTTGAAAAAAGGCATTACAGCAACTCCTCAAAAAATGTATGGTCATGAAAAGAATGCAGGTTATGGTCTTTATGCTATGCTTGAAATTTTGAAGCAGACAAACGGTAGATTTGTTATTATATCCAACGATACACTAGTACGATATGAAGATGATAAATATATAGTAAAAGAGTTAACATCTAAATGGAAAGGTGTTGTAGTCGCATTTGAATTTGATGAAGCAAAAATTGAGTTTGATATGGATTACTTTAAAAGAAACTATCTATGGAAAGAGATACTTAATGATGACGATGATGATTTTTCTAAGCAGAGCGTTCTTTAGAATATTTTATCACAAAATTAATAGTATCTTTTTATCCCTTGTGTTTCATTTACAAGTCTTACTTTTCCTCTAATATATTCTATCCCAAATGCTCGAATGAAAATACCAAAAAACTCATCAATAAATGACTGTGTAACCTGCTCAATACCATTAAAATCCAAAGTTACTGTATCATTTTTATCTAATACTTTTTTCATTTTTTTTCGAATTATTTCACCTGCACCACGAGAGCCAACAAAATCAAAATCACCAGTTTCATTTTTAATATTAATAACTACTGACATAATCCACTCCTATGATAATTTTCGAAAGTATACACAAATATATCATAAAATCAATAAATAGTCCTTATGAAAAGATTATACATCTATATTTTAGGCTTAACTTGAATAAATTCCTATTCAAAAGAATGATATAATATCTCATGATTAAAAAACAACTCTTCATTGGTGTTATGAGTGGTACAAGTTTAGATGGTGTTGACATCGCACTTTGTTCTATAGACAGTAGTTCATGTAAGCTTGTTCATTCTCATGAGTACCCTTTTCCCTCAAATCTTAGAGAGGATATTTTAAGTGCTATAGCTAAACCTCTTACACTTTTGGCTTTAGGTACACTAGAGCATAAGTTAGGGACTCTTTTTGGGGATTCTATAAACACTTTTTTAGATACATTTAGCATAAAAAGAGCTGATGTTCGTGCCATTGGACTTCATGGATCAAACACTCTGGCACCAACCTGATGGAGAACACCCTTTTTTCCTATGCAAGTCCGGTGATGCCAACATTGTAGCTACTAAAACGCAGATACAAACCATAGCGGACTTTAGACGTATGGATATAGCTAACGGTGGGCAAGGTGCTCCTTTTGCTCCTGCGTTTCATCAGTTTATTTTTAGTGATTTAGCAAAAAATGTTGGTGTTTTAAACATAGGTGGAATGGCGAACATTACTCTTCTAGGCGAAGAAGTACTCGGCTGGGATTCTGGTTGTGGTAATGTCCTATTAGATTACTGGATGAGTCAAACGCAGCCTAAACCTTATGATAAAGATGGTGAGTTTGCTCGTAGTGGTAATCTTGATGAAGCACTTTTAAAAGTACTGCTTGATGATGCTTACTTCAAAAAAAGTGCTCCTAAAGTACAGGTGAGAGTACTTTAATGCACTCTGGCTTGAGGATAAGCTCTCCTCTTTTTCACACCTAAGCGAGCAAGATGTTCAAAGAACTTTGCTTGAACTCACAACAAAAAGTATCGCAAATGACTTAACAGACAAGGATATTTCCACTCTTATAGTTTGTGGTGGTGGTGCAAAAAATCTTTTTCTAATGCAGAGACTTCAAGAACTTACACGGTGCGCAGTCAAACGCAGTGATGATTTTGGAGTCAGTAGTGATGCCCTCGAAGCTATGGCATTTGCTTGGTTTTGCTTATAAACGCGGAGAAGGTGAGGCAGTCGGCTTATGTTCTATC
>JAUZRZ010000042.1 GCA_030949945.1 Sulfurimonas sp.
TGATTATCATAGGTCTATGAGTTTCCATTTATATATTTTAGAACATCAGTCGCTCTACTTTTTGAGATAGGTAACAGGTTTTATATCATTTACAATTTGCATAAAATCTCCTTCAGTCCTTTTATTGTACCACAAATTAAGACTTACTGTGCAAATGTGATGCTAACGACTGATTCTGAATCCTGCAAATTTTCACTAGAAAATTTATTAGTTCCAAGGTTTTGTTAAGTGCATAAGTTGTATTTGTTTTTTCTATTTTGCAAAAAGCTGGCATTTCTGTTCCCTCTAACACTTCAATAATTTTGCTATTAATTTCTTTACTTCTCAATAGCTCCCATTAAATATGTTATTTTATATTTTGTCAGCTTTATCTATTTCAGTATATATAATCTGTTCTGCATCAGAAACAACTGCAATATTTGGATTATGTGTAACAATAATAATTTGTCGGTTTTGTTTTGCTTGCTTAATATAAGGTACTAAATATTCAAATACAGATTCATTATCTAAATTATCCTCTGGCTGATCTATAATTAAAGGAATATCTCCTTTATCAATTAATAAATAGAAGATAATTACTAATGCTCCTCTTTCACCAGGAGACAGTTGTTCACTCCCTCGTCCATCCATTTTTTATATCATATTGAACCTCTAAATAATCAAGACCCCAAAGTTCTAAATAGAAGTTTTGAAGTTGCTTTTGAAATCTCTAAATTGCTTATTGATTTCTTTGTTTTTATTGGATAATAGACTCAATTTTTCTTGTAATACAAAAGCCTTCTTTTAGACTAACATCATCTAATGCAGTAATAACTTCTATTACTTCTTGTACTTGTCAAATTTCTTATCTCTACTTTTATGAAAAATACTCCATTATATTATCATATAGCTTTCTTTTTATTTAGCACAATATTAGATGTGAATTCAATAAATCCTTTATTAGCATGTACATCTCGCTTTTTCCATCTCTAACAAACTCTAAAATTGGGCTTGTATAGTTCTTGGATATATATTAAGTTCTTCCCTCATATGTAGCATATACATGCTTAAACTTTTATGTGTATGTCTTGTCTTAATTCCTTTTTAAAGCAGTAGGCATTTGTCCTTTTTAAAGTTTATTTTTTCTTCAACTTTTTATTTTTTTCATTGTCCAACTCTCTTTAAGTTTAATATTCCAAATATTTAGTTTTTCTAAATAATTCTGATAGTGCTTTCTTTTGTACTTCATTTGATCCAGTATTTAGTTTTTCTTGACTTTTGGTATATTCTTCCAATGATTTATTTGTAGCCGTTATTTCCCTCATTAATATTTGAAATTTTTCCATTGATTTTATCAATTTTCTCCATAAGATATTTCTCTTCAAAAGAAACATTTATAAATTTATTTTTACATCAAATTCTATTTCTTAAATTTTCTGCTTCATTCTGTATATTTGTTTTAAATTTGACTCAAATTTTGTAATTTGTAATTTTATATGCTCAAGTGTTTTTTCCAAAAAGTGCTTTTTAACTAATATTAATTTCCTTGTAAACTAGTATTTGAATCTACTAATTCGTTGTTGATTATTTTTAATATTTTCACTCAGTTTATTAATTTCTTTAAATTTCTTTTTGTTCATTAGCAATTGTTGTATCGTCAGCAGGGGCTTTCACCTCTTTTATATTTTCTTCTTTATACTTTTGATGCTCAGATATGCTACTTATGATTGGACTAAGTCGTGCATGTATTTTCTTCATTTCTTGATTATTGTATTTGTTTTCTAATTCAATAGTTTTTTCAAAATTATCTTGTAGATTTTTTTCTTATATTCATTACGCCTATTTCGTAACGAATCAGTTTTTCTCTTAATCAAATCTTTCAAGTTGTCTTTTGTTCAGTTTTTCAACATCTAGCTTGCATATGAATAGAGAATACAACTCTCTTGATATTCTTCTCGCAAGATTTCATAGTTCTCTTCAGTACAGATTTTTTCTATGTATTTCTGAGGAAGATATTTTACTTTTTTCATTTTCATCTAATTGGATATTGTCGTTCAAATTACACCTCAGATTTTTGATTATCATTCCATACTAGACTAGCTTTCCAAAATTTTTAGCAAGTCCATTTTTTTTTAAATCTTTTAGTATTAAGAAAAACTAAAATCATCTTGACTAATAATTTTTGCATTACCAGTAAGTGCTACTATGTCAGATAAAAAGCACTTTTCCCATTGGCCTCTATATTCCAATAATAGCTGGCCAGATTAGTGTTAAGTGGTATTTCACAATCGAACCAAATATTCTTTTCTGTGGAAATTGCCATCTTTTTTACTAAAATACTATCTATATATTTATAAGCTTATTAAGTGCGACAGCTATATTTTGTGGTGTTTCTCCTATAAAGAATCTATCTTGTGGTTCATTTAGTGCTTCTTGTAATAACCCATTTGAATGTTGGGCTCCGCTCTTAATCCAACAATTTTGTTTTAGTTTATAGTTTTTTATGTCGCGATTATCTGAACAAATAATCAGATTGGAATATATTGTTTAATCAGCAGGAAAACATTTTTTTATATATCCCTCTTCATCACTTTCTTTTCCTAATTCATATATATCTACCATTTTGGCAATATCCAGTTTTTTGAGCCTCAGTATGAGGTAATGAATGAGTTATATTTTCTATGTCGCTATGTTTATCTTCCTGCATGAATTGTTATAATTCCTCCAAGATTATGCACAATTTTGATAGTATTTTCTAATTGACAATAAACTTCATTTGGATTTTTCCTTCACCATAAGTTCTCTTGATGTTTGTAAGATTTTTTAATTTGCTCCCAGATATAGTCTATTTTTGAATTTTCATCGAATATTGCAATAAAATGAATAGGCTGCCTACCTTTGTTTGCAGATAAAAATTCAATACCAGGGCAATACTGTCACTTTATCTTCACCAAGCTTTTGTAGTTCTTTGATTCTGCTTCTCCATATCAATAATATGATGATCTGTTATAGCTACTACTGCTATATTATTATCATCATATAATTTGTCTATGATGTCTTGGTTTGATATAGATTTGTCTTTTGTAATCATATGAAGACGGCGTATGAAATGCAAATCCCATTTTCGCCATTCAGAACCTCCTTTTGGTATTTCAATATTATTCCTTTATTTGATGTGTACTTAACTATTCATTCATTCTCATTATATACACTTTAGCCTTAAAAACAAACAATAACACACATATAAAGTGTTCCCCTTATAATTGTCAAGAACCGCTTATTCTCGGGAGTATTTCTGATTTTTTAGGAAGATTTTAGGAAGCAAATAATCGTCTCAACCTTTAAGAAATGAAAGTGTTAATTGTCATATATCCATATCTTTCTACACAACTAAAACCTAAATATTCATTCCCATAATATTAACTAATTCCTGCTTCATATCCAATAACTCTTCTTTACTAAACATGCTGAGTAAATCTAATATTTGAATATAATTTTCAAGACCAGCTAATAATGCAGGATGTGTAAACTCCTTGCCTCTCTCAATAAGTCTACCACTTAGAAGTACTAAGAATTCTCTAATTTTCGCTCCATTTTTAGAATTATCATTAGCGATTTTCCAAACAAGTACACAAGCATATGAAACGACAAGAAGCCTTCTAAATAAAGCTATAGGTTCTCTTTGTTGCCATTCTTCCATATTGAACCCTGAAGATTTAAGGAGTTTGAAATAACTCTCTATCTTCCATCTATAATAATACCAAGTTGCAAGGATCTCTTTTGTGACACTTGTATCTAAAATATTTGTCACTAGGAGCCACTGAGCCACTACATTGTTGTTTTCATCAACCAGTCTCTCTACGATGAACCTTGCTTTTATTGGTTCTCCTTGAGTTTTTTGAAGTTTTCCTTTCCCATCACTACTAACAATAAACTTAGTAGCATCTCTTCTTACCTCGATAGCACACTCGTTGACATATATTTTTACTTTTTATTTTTATACTTTATACTCTTAACTTCTTTACCTAAGGGAAGTTTATTTGCCAAATCTGATTGTTTTATGTCAATTTCTTCTTTGGGATAATAGACTTTAGAATTATTTTTAACTCTTAGTAGGAAAAGTTCATTGAGTTCGTGTAAGTCTCTCATAAAGGCAACACTATCAGATTCTCTATCTACTATATGCACTATCTTTTTGCTTGTTTGTAAATTATTACTTATCCATTTCGCTCTTTGTACTAGCTCCTCTAAATGGGTGGTTCCTAATTTTATATTATTGTTATAGGTTGAGTAGAATTTTGTATCACTTTTTAGATTGTGTGCAATAGGAGCTATTGGCTCTCCTGTAGTGTCACTTACTGCTAATGTTGTTTGCAGGTCTAAGCCTTTTTTAACTCCTGTTTTTCTATTCTCTGAGATAAGTTCTTTTTTTGAAGTATGGTGTTTATAATCTGCATGTGACCAATCCGTCATCGCTAATACAAATCTACTACATTGTTTTTCTATCTCGATTTTTAAAGTATCAAATATTGGTTCAAAAAGTGCATTTGTTGAAACATTCTCATTATTTAAGAATCTCCATGCTGCCTGTACTTGTGAAAATGACTCCTGATTATTCAAAAGAAGTTTTAATCCATTTGTAGCACTTTGTTTAGAACTCATATAGCTTTTAACCATCTGCTCATGTCTTTTTTTAAACGCTCTTCCATCTCAAAATCCTAGTTTTATCAAGGACTATGCAATCTTTATTCCACTTTTAGTATTTGTGTAGAAAGGTATGCATATATCGGGGTAAAAGGACATAATGTCCCTTAAAAAATTATACTATTCTTGTAACTAATCACCCTATCTAAATTCATTTTAAAGCCCTATTTTAGGTGATTTAAGGATTCAGTTAATATTAAGAAAAATATTTTAAAATTATTCAAATCCCTATTTTAAGGGATGCTATTATCTGCAGGATTATTTTAGCAAATTATGAGTCCCTATTATAGGGATTTGATAGGGTGATTAGTTACCTATTCTTTCTACTATTGGGAAAAATCCACAAATGCCATTTTTAAAAGTGCTTATGCCCTACCTAGCTTATAAGTATCTTTCTATAGCTAAAGCTCCATGAAATACACCTAAAATGTCTATAGTTTCTGTATCTTTTATGAGATAAGCAACTCTATAGTGTCCATAAAGAAAAATTCTAATTTCATTGTTTGATTCTATGTTCCATCTCTTGATTTGAAATAGTTTTACCATTTTTAGAATCTTCTAAACCTTTTTTGCCATAGTAGTTGGTGCAGTCATAGTTCAACCTTATGTTTAATCTATGTCTATTATAGCAAAACTCATGTGAATAATACTTGAGTTTATTTTACTTTACTGTTTTATAAATAGGCATATCCAAATTCCAATAAAAACACACTTTATTCCTGAAAAAAGAAGAGTAAGGGTTTTATTTTACACCCATCTCTGTTAGTTGTTTGACATAAAAGCAACCATCATCTATACCTAACTCACACGATTTTTTATAGTACTCTTTGGCAACTTCCCTATCGCGTTTAACACCACGTCCTATCTCATGACAAAATGCATAGTGCTGACAAGCCTCCGCTACACTATTCTCACATGCCTTTACCATAAAACTCTAAAGCTTTTGTATAGTTTTTCTCTACTCCCGTGCCCTTGTTGTAGCTATTTGCTATAAATAGACACGATTTACCTAAACCGAGTTCACATGACTTTTGTATAAAACTCTAAAGCCTTCAGGTACATCTGTTTTTACTGTTATACCCTTGTTATATGCTTCTGCCACATACTTACAAGCAACAGGATTATTTTCTTCACATGCAGTTTGAAATATTTCAAATGCCCTAGCATGATTTCCTCTATTTGATTCGGCTATGCCCTCTTCTACTGACACAGCATAACTTGTTGCACTAAAGAGTGTAAGTAGTAGTAATATTTTTGTAATTTGTCTCATTTATAAGTCCATTATTTTAAATTTCATCTATTTTTATTTCATATTCTAAAAGTATCGTATCGAGTTCGCCTTGCACGACTTCAAGTTCTTCAAAAAGTTCTTCCACTTTATTCTCTTGAGCAGAGACAGTTTTTGAGAGTTCCATTAGAGATGCACTATCTCCTGCGTTTGAAGCCTTTATCAGCTCTTCGTGATGTCCTGAGAGTTCATCTTCTAGTTTCATTATATTCTCTTCAAGTTTTTCTACTTTTTTCTTTAGTGGTGAAGTGAGCTTGTTTCTCTCACGTACTAGTTCCGCCTTGAGTTTTTTACTCTCTTTGTTATTTGATTTAGGGCTAGCTTTCACTTTTTCTTCTATATCTTCAGTTTCCCAGCCTATTTTCTCTAAAAAGTCATCATAACCACCATCAAAGTACTCTGCACCCTCTTTAGCAAATATAATAAGTCTATCACAAACGCGACGAAGCATCTCCTCTGAGTGGGTAACAATCATCACAGCACCCTCAAAGTTTTGTATAGCTTCTGTCAGTGCTTCTATTGACTCCATATCAAGGTGGTTTGTTGGCTCATCTAAAAAAAGAAGGTTTACTTCTCTTGCTAAGATTTGACCTAGCATCACCCTCGACTTCTCTCCACCTGAAAGTAGTGAGACTTTTTTGTCCGCACTATCGCCACTAAACATCATCGCTCCACAGATACTTCGTATCACCTGAGTACTGAGTTTTGTGTTAGCGGAGTGAATCTCATCACTTACAGTTGATTTTTCATGAAGTCTAGCTATGTTTGTCTGCCCAAAATGTGCAAACTCCACAGAGGGGTGAGAGTTTATAGTCCCACTAAGAGCTTTTAACTCTCCTGCTATAGTGTTTAAAAGAGTAGATTTTCCTTTTCCATTTTTCCCGATGATACCTATGCACTCACCGCGTTTAATACTAAAACTGATGTCTTTAAACAAGATATTCTCAGGGCTATACCCAAAACTCAAATCCTCAACCTCAAGCATTACTTTTGAAGGAGTCTCTTTAAAGTTGAAGTCAAACGCAAGAGTATTATCAAACGCAAGGTCGCTCATCAACTCCATCTTCTCTAACTGTTTGACTTTTGACTGAGCAAGTGAAGCGGTAGAAGCACGAGCTTTGTTTTTGGCTATAAACTCTTCTAGCTCTTTGACTTTTTTATCTTGTGCCACTTTTTGTTTAGCATAAAGCTCATCATTTAGTGCTAACTGCTCATAAAACTTATGTGTATTTCCCTCAAGTATCTCTATGTTTTTTCGCACCAAACCCATAGTATGAGTACAAACACTATCCATAAAATCACGGTTGTGAGTGATGAGAATGAGTTCCCCATCAAAGGCACAAAGAAAGTTCTTTAACCACCTCAGCGAAACGATGTCGAGGTAGTTTGTTGGCTCATCGAGTAAGAGTAGATTTGGTTCAGTTACAAGAAGTTTTGCAAGATTTATACGTATCTGGAAACCGCCAGAAAAAGAGAGTGGGTCTTTATCTAAATCTTCACTCACAAAACCCAAACCAAAAAGAATTTTCTCAACCCTATAAACATCATACTTCATCTCTTCATCCAAAGCAAGTGCTGCCTCTTCTCTAAGAGACTTTTTGCTAAATGTCAAATGCTGTTTAAGTGTTCCGATTTTATAATGTTTAGGGATAATTATCTCCCCATCATCAGCACTCTCTTCATCAAGAATGAGTTTAAAAAGTGTTGATTTTCCACTTCCATTGCGTCCAACAAGTCCCATACGGTTCCCTGCGTTTAGCTTCATATTAAGGTTTGAGAAAAGTTCTTGGGAGGCAAAACTTTTAGAAATATTTTGTAGTTGTATCATAAGTGTATTATATCGAGTTAAACTTCTACAAGTTTTATCTCATTTTCTAAAAGGTAGCAGAGAAACCCTGTCACTTTTTCACCACTTATCTCTCTAATAGCACTCACATAACCACGAACCTGATTTAGATGATGCTTACTAAAAGCCATCGAAGATTTATAGTCAATGACCATAAACGAGCCATCATCTTTTTGCACTAAAAGGTCTATGTAACGGAGTTTTTTATTATAATGAAGTGCTTTTTCTTTATAAATTTTCCCCTCTACCAATCTTCTAACTACCTCATTTTTAACAAAGTTCTCAACGCGAGTGCATATATCTTGTATCTCTGACTCTTCTAACCTTGAGCCATATTTATTAAGCATCATATTTTTTGCATTACTTAGAGCATCTAACTCAAACTCACTCATCATCTCTAACATATAGTGCAGAGCAATACCAAAATTTATAGCCTGTAAATCCCCATCTACTTCATTTTCTAAGGCTAAAATATCACTCTGCGTTCCATAATATAGCTCTTTATACTCTATATCTTTGAGGCTCTCATGTTGTACTCTCTCTTTGGCACTTACATTGCATCTTTCCATAACTCGCTACTTCTAAGTCAAGCAGGTCAAAAGTAGATTTTTCAGACTTTTTAATAACTATTAAGTTATCTCTTGCCCTTGTAAACGCTACATAAAGGGCATTTAACTTATCCTCTTTTACAAGCTCTTTCTCTTTTTCTAAGGCTCTCTCATACTCTATATCTATAGCATCTCTGTTTTTTGTTCTAAGATAAACACTGCGAAGTCTAATCCCATCATAGTTATAAATAATACTATCACTTGAGTTGTTTGGGCGTTTAAGACCATCCATCACGATAACATTTTCATACTCCAAACCTTTTGACTTATGAATAGTCAAAACACGAACTCCACTGATGTCTGAGGCTGCGGCTGGAGTGTCTAGTCTCTCATACTCAAAAAGTAGTGCTTCTACATCTGGGTATCTCGCCACACTATTTAAAAATCGTACTAAATGAAAATCATCTCTAAATAGTTTGTACTTATCTATAGCTTTTTTTACAATATCTAAGAGTTTTACCTTGTTAAAGTCTATGCTATATATTTTCACCGCTGGCTGATCAATAAGAGCAAAAAAGTTGTGTCGATATATCTCTTCTCTAAAATAAAGATATTTCAAATACTCCAAAATAGCTTTTACACTTCTTTGGTTTATAAGCTTTGTTGTAGTCTCTGTCACTACTTCTATATTTTCTTCTTGCAGGGCATTTTTTATCGCCTCACCATCTCCGTTTGTTGCACAGAGAATAGCTATAGCATTACTATCTGCTCCAAGGTCTAAGAACTTTTTGACTTGCGTTACAGCTTCTACTAAAGGTTCATCGTTTTGCACAACTTCAACATAGCCTGCATCTGCTCCCTCTCGTACTAGCTGGTCGGAGTAGTTTTTTATCTTCTGCACAAATGAACGGTTTACAAACTCTATCACCTCTTTTTGTGACCTATAGTTTGTAAGTAGTTTTTGCACCTCAGTTGCATTTTGCTCTACGACTGCACCAAAAAGAGCTGAGACACCACCACGAAACCTATAGATAGACTGCTTTACATCCCCAACAAAAAAGAAACTTCCATTCTCAAATATCCCACTCCCCGAAGTTATCTCTTCTATAAGTGGTTTTAAAATCTCATACTGTGTTATGCTTGTATCTTGAAACTCATCGAGTAACATATGTTCTATTTTTGCATCGAGTCTAAAGTATAAAAACTCACTATCATTGAGTCTATGCAAAATAGTATAAACCAAAGAGGTAACATCAGAAAAACTTAGCTCACTATCTTCCATATAAAGTGCTTTTTTTGCCTTTTGATAAATCTCCACAAGTTCGCTAAGAGCATAAAAAAAGTTCTGCTCCTTTGCTTGATAGTAGCCCTTTATAGCCTCTTGAATAGTATGAAGATTTTGGTTCATCTCCAGAGTAAAACATTTTTTAAAGACCCAGTACTCTAGTGTCTCTTTGACTATCCAAGACTTAGAGAGTAGTCCTTCAAACGAGTCTGCTTGTACAGCTTTTATGAGTGAAGCTGATGCCCCCTTACAGTTACTCACTATTCCTTGTAAGTTGCTAAGTGCCTCCATAGCATCTTTTTCAAACACATCTGTACTTCTTTGCTCAAAACGAATATTTGAGAGTTCCTCTTTTTTAAGATAAAAAGCATCAAGCAGGGTAAATATATCTGTCACTCTTTTTTTAGACTCTAAAGAGAGGTTTATAAGCATACTGCGTTTACCAGCAACACTCACCTCTTTTAAAAATCTCTCTAAAAGTTTTTGCTCGTGTTGGGAAGCAAAGGTTGAGAAGTCTGGCATAAGTGAAGCATACAGCGAAAACTTTCTAAGAATATGCGTAAAAAAACTATCAATGGTCATAATCTTCGTGTGTGCATTTAAAAATTCATTTAAAATTCTATCTCGCTCTTGAAGTAAAAACTGCAGGTGAAAGCTCAGTCACTTTAGCTATCTCAAACAACTCATCTCTATCTTGTAATTCTTCTAAGGTTTCAACAACTCTCTCACTCATCTCATGAGCCGCCTTGTTTGTAAAGGTAAGTGCTAAAATCTTTGTAGGGTCTGAGCCACGAAAAAGCAAAGAGAGATAACGAACAACAAGCATAAAAGTTTTCCCACTTCCAGCACTTGCCTCATAGGCGAGGTTGTTTTTAAAAGGCATCAGTCTCTCCCACACATTACAGCATAATCGCAGTAAGTACACTGCGTTTTATCTTCGCATAAAACAAAATCTATATGCTCAACACTAAGCAAATCTTTTATGTGTGACTGTAGAATCTCTAACTTTTCGTCTAAAAAAGCTTCAGGCACTATGGCTATCTCTTTTAAGTCATAAAATGCACAAGAACTTACATTTCCTAGACCTTGTGTTAAAAGATAGTAAAACTCAAGTTGAAAGTCTGTTGCCTCTGTAAAATTATTTTTATTATAGAGTTTATATGAACCTGTTTTATAGTCAAGTACCTCTATCTCGTTGTCACGTTTATCTACCCTATCTATCTGCCCTACTAAGGTCATACCCGCATACTGAGTCGTAAAACTCTCTTCACAAGAGTAAACCTCAAAACCAGCCTTAAACCTCTGGACTTCAAGTGCATAAAAGTTTTGGAGCCGTTTTTTTTGTAAACTTATGAGGTATTTCTCAAGCTCACTCTTGCCACAAAGAGAATCTAACTCTTTTTCCAAATCTCTTTGCAACTCTCTAGCATCATCATAAGAACTTTTTTTGGTATATAGCTCTTTGAGGGCTAGATGCACTACATTTCCTATCTCATACTCTTGTGGAACATCTTGGGGTATCTCATGACCATAGAGTTTTTGAACATACTTATGATAATACCTGCGTTTACAAGTCAAATAAGTTTTGAGTCTAGTAGCCGATAGCTTTACATCTTTAAAGCTATACTCTTGTGAGATATTTTGAGACTCGTCTCTAACAGTCGTTTCTCGCTTAAAAAGAATGTTAGCATACTCCAACTCTTCATGCAGACTCACATCTCTAATACCCAACTGTTTTAAAAATCGTGAACCACTACTCTCGTTGGAGTTTACAAAAGAGAGGGCTACTTCTTTACTTGAGTTAATAAGCATCTCGTAGTAATGTTTTTGAAGATTTTCTCTATCACTCATTGTGGGAAGTTTTGCATTTTCTCTTATGTTTGTGTTTAAAAACATATCTTTATCACTGCGTTTGGGTACATTTTTATCATCAAAATCCAAAATAATGACAGCGTCGAACTCTACACTTCTTGTCTCAAGCACACCCATAACAGTAACCTTGCCACCTCTGACATCATCAAGAGTTCGCTTTGCTAATCTTTGCATAAAAAGGCTTATTAAAGATTTTATACTCATATCCTGCATAAAAGATATTATTTTCTCAAAACTGTACAACTCTTCTTTGTAAATACTCAACTCTTTTTTATTATCTATATATTCACAAATTTGAGATAAAAAGTCTATAAAATCTATCTCTTCTAAATTTTTATAGTAGATGTCTGAGAGTTTAGTATGTAGAGTGCATCTCCAACTCTATGCAGTCTAGCAGAGTTCTCTTGTGAGTCTAAGTCGAGTCTTTTTATACTTGCATTGAGTCTCACATAGATACTACTTTTGATAAATGGCTCACCCATAGCAAAGTTAAAGTTACACTTCTCATCAAATATTTTTAGCATTGCAGCCCGACTCTCATCGGGTAGAATTACAGCAATTTTTTCTGGTTTATACGATTTTTGTACAAATTCATATATTTTCTTTTTTACAAATGCCACTTGTAGGAGTGCCTCGCCAAAACTCTCACACATTACATTTTTATTTTTTACAACTCTCTGTTTTGAGAGGATGGTTTTTTTGTTTAAAGAGAGTAGGTACTCATAACCAGCTTCCAAGTCAAAGCCGAGTTCTTCAAATCTTGTTTGCATTTTATGGTTAAAATCACTTGTAGTGAAGTCTATTTTCACCTCGCTATACTCTGTATATTTTTGGAGTAGTTCAAACTCAAAGTTAGTTAAATGCCCTGAGAGTTTTAAAACCACATCTTTATGACTTTTTGCATACTCTTCGTTAAATTTATACAGTTTTGGTAGGAAAATTCTATCTAAGTACTTGCGTTTTGTGCAAAGTTCTTCGTAGCGTTTATAAAGTTCTATAAGTATAGTAATATGCTCTTCATACTCAGCATATAAGTCAGCAGTTGCTAATAAGTTTATATCATAAAGTTCAGCACTCATCTCTTCAAAAAATTTAAATATATAAGAACTATTTTTAGTAAAAGTAAAAAAGTTTCTCTCTATCTGTAGTGAAGAGAACTCTTTAAAATCTGAAGCTTCAAGTAGAAGTAAAACACGACTATCTTCATCTATAAACTGGTACTCATCCACTATACACAGCTTAGCAATAAAATCGCTCATCGTTATGTAGTTGGGAAGAAAAAGAGATTGTTCTGTAAGTTTTTGCTGCTCGGCACGAATTGCACGAGCTGAGGGTAGGACTAAAGTTCTCTCATCCAATCATTCTTCCTTAAAACTCGAAAGAGTATGGAGCTCGAGTATCTGCTTTAATATTTAAAAAACGTTCTTTATCATCTATATCTATTTTAGCGATTATATTCCAAACACCTGCTTTTGGAAATTTCTCTACACTAAAACTATAGACACCATCTTTGACTTTAGGCTCTTGTAAGTCCTTGTCATACTTATCGGTTTCGGGACGACTGAGTGCAATCTTAATTTTTGCATTACTCACAGACTTACCATCTTTAGTAGTAATTTTATATGAGATAACAGGAGACTCTCCCCCTATACTTTGTGTTATATATACAACATCATAAAGCTTATCAAACTCTATTCTCTTTTGAATGTACTCATTAGCATTTAAGTCAGCCACTTGATACTTAGTCATGTAAACATCACTCTCTTGTATAGCAGAGCTCTCTGTAATCACTATAGTTGCCACACAAAAACCAAAAACTAAAGTGATTGCGGCACCAATAGCATAAGGCCAAATTCTTCCTTTATTCATCATCAGTTCCTTTTTTTCTAAACTTACTTTTCAAGTACAAAAAGAGTGCATAAAGTAACATCCCATAAAAAAGTGTTTTAACTATCAATAAAGGATACTTAGAAGACTCTCCAACTGCATTATCCAAGTCAACTTCTTTTGACTCAGCTATCTGCATAGCTATATCTAAATAGCCATTATACATAGCAGCTGAGTATTTTCCTAACTGGCTTCCCTTTACTTGATTTCCTAGTAAAAGGAAGTATTGTACCACTTGAACTGTCCATAAGCTCTTTTATATCATCTATACTTCTTGCGAAAATTAAAGACATAAAAAAAGCCTGCACAGGTGATGCCATAGGACTTAGTACCTGTTTTTTATTAAAATATTTATATAATGATAAATCGTTTGTCCAGATATTAACATTTTTCTCTTTTTGGGAAAACATCAAAACTACAGTTGGTTCTGAAAACTCTTCTAAGAGTGTTTTTTCATACTCTTGTATTGCCATATCTTCTGGAATCTCTTTAAGCATCAAGAGCTTTAATGGAACACCCGTTTTCTCATAAAGCTCAGAACCTAAAACTTCAATATCTTCAGTAAACTGAGGATTATGTATAATTTCATCTTTATATAAATACTCTCCAAACAGTTGTGTTTGAAAAAAAATAGTGATAATGAGGGCAAAAAGCCCTCTTTTAAATTTACTCAACTTAAAACCTAACCAACAAAAAGATGGTTTGGAGTTAATACTGCATAAAGAGTATAAGCAGCCATAATTACTAAACCTAGTGTAATAATCTTTTCCATCTTAAACTCCTTTTACATCTATAATATGTTTAGCATTATCTTTGTCAAACATTTTAATAGACTTTGCATCTTTTATATCATAATAATTTTGAGCATTATGATTTTGTGAACCTATAGCAAAGTACATAAGAAAGAAAAGAGCTGCTAAAAGAACTACTACTGCAACGGCAAATCCTAAAAAGTCCATCAAATGCAAAAACGCCTCTTGAATTTTTCTTCCATCTTATTCTCCTTTACTTAAACTAATAATATAAGCACTCACTGCTTCTTTTTTGTTTAGAGTTTAATCTGTCAAATGCAGGCATAGTACCTATTGCACCTTTTTTACCATGATTTAATACATTAGTTATCAGGCTTGCATCATAAGTTGCAATATTTGGTGCTACAAACTCCATACCTTGACCATTTTCACCATGACAAACAGCACATGCTCCAGCAAATACATCAGCACCTTTTCCGCTCATACCATTTGCTACATAAGCAGATACTGCATCTATTTCTGCATCTGTAATTGGTGCATAGTCTTTATTTGCATTCATGATTCCATCACGTCCTGGCATTGGTGATTTGAGTACCTAATAGAGAGTTGTCTGAACCATTTATGATAACATTCTTCACAGTATTGGCTTCTATTCTAACATTTAAATTAGCTGCTTTTCCATCAATACCATCAGCAGACAGACCATGACAAACTTTACACTCTGCTAAGAAGACTGACTCACCCATCTCTATTAACCTATCACCTGTTATAGATGCATACTCTTGTTCAAACTTTTTGTTATGTGCAATAACATCCTCGTTATACTCACCAATTTGAGAGTAAGAGTTTACCGGATAACCAGCTACAAAGTACCACATTCCCCAGACCATTGTTAGTAAATAAATAATTGCCCAACCTTTTGGAATAGGATTATGGTACTCACCAATATCATCCCAACTCTCATCTGCTAAGTTCACCACCTGCACTATCAACCTGCATCTGGCGATACATATTTAATTACAACAA
>JAUZRZ010000043.1 GCA_030949945.1 Sulfurimonas sp.
GGTATATGTAACAATACACCAGCAATAACAGCAACAGGAAAACACAGTAGATACACCAAATTTTTCTTCAAATTCTTTAACAAGCTCAGAAAGCTCAAGAACAGAAAGTCCAGAGATAAATTCTAATACGTCTTCTTTAGTTACAGCCATAATTTAATCCCTTTAATTATTTCATAATTTAAGGAAACCTTTTACTGTTTTCATACGATGTCGGGAGTAATCCCGCCATCTACGTCAACACTAGGTTTCCCTCAGGGGAAAGCTCATCACATTAATGCGATTTTGTTTCCCTATTGTGAATTTACTTCACACTTTGATTTATAGAAGTAAAGATTAAGCTTCTTCTTCTAGTTTTTGTCTAAGAGCATCGATTCCAACAGCCATATTTGTGATTGGAGCCATCCAAGTAGCAGCAAGCATACCGAGAAGTTCTTCACGACCAGGAAGTTTAGCGAACGCTTCAATTTTAGCTACGTCTGCAGGTTCTTTATCTAAGTAACCAGCTTTAATGACTAATTTATTATTTGACTTAGCGAAATCAGCAGCAATTTTAGATGCATTAATAACGTCATCAGACCAAATAAAAATATTTGTATCTTTAATTTCAACACCACTCATATCAGCATTTTTTAATGCGATAGTAGCAAGTGAGTTTTTAACAACCTGAACACTTGTATCTTTTGCACGAGCAGCTTTACGTAAAGTTTCTAGTTCACTTACAGTTAAACCTTTGTAATCACATATAACAACTGCTGTCGTATCACTAAATGCTTCTGTTAATTCTGCAATTAACTCAGCTTTTCTTGATTTTAACATTTATTTCTCCTTTCCAGACATAACTTCAAGAGGGGCGAGAAAGGCTCGATTAAGCTCACTACCAACACGGTAGATACCCCCAACTATCTTTAGTCCAAGTAAATTCAGATTTTCAAAATGAAAATCTTTAGTTAAAAATACACTTATCTGTAACTAAAAATTTTACATTAACAACATAGAAAAATAAATTTTTCTATGTTAAACTTTCACTACTTAATTTCTGCTAATTCTACTAAATCAAGTTTAATGGCTGGACTCATAGTTAAACTAACTGCAGCATTCTTAATATAGCGACCTTTTGCAGAAGCTGGTTTTTGCTTATTAATAGCAGTGATAAATGAAGTTAGGTTTTCGGCTATTTGCTCTGCACCAAAACTTACTTTACCAATACCTGCATGTATATTTCCTTTTTTATCAACACGGAAATTTACTTGACCACCTTTTACATTTTTAACAGCAGTTGCAACATCTGGAGTCACAGTTCCTGTTTTAGGGTTAGGCATAAGACCTTTTGGTCCTAAAATACGACCAATCTGTCCAACAAGTCCCATACAATCTGGTGCAGCAACTACTACATCAAAATTGAAGATTCCTGCTTTAATATCTGCAACTAAATCATCAGTACCAACGATATCAGCACCAGCAGCTTTAGCTTCATCAGCTTTAACACCTTTTGCAAAAACTGCAACACGAACAGTTTTACCAGTTCCATGTGGAAGCACTAATGCACCACGAACCATTTGGTCAGCATGACGAGGATCAACATTTAAATTCATTGCGATTTCTATTGTTTCATCAAACTTTGCACTTTTTAAATCTTTTAGAGTTGTAGAAGCTTCCGTTACACCGTAAGCTTTACTTCCGTCAAATTTTTCTACTAATTGTTTATATCTTTTGCTCATTGTCAAATCTCCATATTAATTCTTCCACTTATTTTACTTGTAGTGGTCAACAAGTCTTACACTAAATTAAAGAGTATTAATACTCAACTAAGGAGTACTTAGTCTACTATCTCAATACCCATTGAACGAGCTGTACCAGCTAAAGTATTAGCAGCCATATCTTTATCATCTGTATTTAAGTCAGCAATTTTTGCATCTACAACTTCCATTAACTGTGCACGAGTAAGTTTTCCAACTTTATTTAAAAGTGGATTATCTGTACCTTTTTTCAGTCCAGCTGCCTTCATTAACAGTGCAGATGCAGGTGGTTCTTTAGTGATAAAAGAAAAACTTCTATCTGTATAAACTGTAATTACAACTGGAACTTTGAATCCCATTTTGTCTTTAGTTTTCTCATTAAATGCCTTAGTAAACTCCATGATGTTAACACCACGTTGTCCTAATGCTGGTCCTACTGGTGGAGCTGGGTTTGCTTTACCAGCTTCTATATGAAGCTTGATATAATCCATGACTTTTTTTGCCATTTTCTTTCCTTTTCATTATTTAATACACAATTTGAACATGTCCAAATTATTACGCTAACGCTAAGTTTTCTTCAGCAGAATGCTCGCGCAACTGGTTGCTTTAGCTACGCTAACAATAGAGTTTCTAAAAAATCTATTGTTAGCGTAGCACACGGGTTATATAATTTTTTCGACTTGCGTATACGATATATCTACCGGAGTTGCACGTCCAAAAATTGAAACATTGAGTTTTAAAGTACCGTGTTCTAAATCGTACTCATCAACCGTAGCTGTAAAGTTAGCAAATGGACCTTCAATAATACGAACTGTTTCACCATTTTCAAAATATACTTTTGGTTTTGGTGCAGCGCGATTATTCACTCGATCAAGAATCACATTAATATCATGCTCACTTAGTGGTGTAGGAATATTTCCTTCACCAATAAAACCAGATACTTTTGGAATTGATTGAATTAAATGCTGAATTTCTGTATTTAACTCTAGTTTTGCAAATACATATCCAGAATATAAAGAACGCTCAGTAACTTTTTTCTTTCCATCTTTAACTTCAATAACATCTTCAGTAGGAACAATAACTTCAGTAATAAATTCTTGTAGACCCATCTCTTCAATCATATTAAAAATTGCATCTCTAACTAGTCTATCGCTGCCGTATGTCTGAATGGAGTACCATTGTTGTGCCATATTTACTCCTTAACCTAAGATTGATGTCATAACAGATGACATAATTAAATCAACTAAAGCTAAAAAAGCGGCAATTGCAGAAACAACTATAATAACTGAGATATACGCTTGTTTTACTTGTCCAGATGTTGGAAAGATTACCTTTTGCAGTTCTGCTCTAGCACTATTAATATGTTTACCTAAGTTCATCATTATATCCATTTTAATTTAAAAGTATCATTTATTACAAATAGAGCTAAAGGCTTCATTAGTAATAAATGGTGGCAGGCGTAGGGGGACTCGAACCCGCAACACCCGGATTTGGAATCCGGTGCTCTACCATTGGAGCTATACGCCTATAAAAGAGTTAGACTTAGTCTAACTCAAACTCAAAGAAAAACTATAATTACAGTTTCATCTCTTTATGAGTTGTATGCTCACGACACCATTTACAATACTTACGTACTGAAAATTTTTCTGTATGAGTCTTTTTGTTTTTTGTTGTGTGATAATTACGTCTTGTACATTTCTCACAACCTAAGTGAATCGCTTCTCTCATTTTATTTACCTTTTATGGTTATCAATAATTCGCAAAAGCGAATTATTTGATAATTGATGCAACAACACCAGCACCAACAGTTCTTCCACCCTCACGGATAGCGAAGTTAGTACCTTCTTCCATTGCAATTGGATGAATTAATTCAGCAGTAATACTTACATTATCACCAGGCATAACCATTTCAGTACCTTCTGGTAATGTAATAGCACCAGTAACATCAGTTGTACGTACATAGAACTGAGGACGGTAGTTTGAGAAGAATGGAGTATGACGACCACCCTCATCTTTACTTAGAACATAAATTTCTGCAGTAAATGTAGTATGTGGAGTAATTGAACCTGGCTTACAAAGAACTTGTCCACGTTGAACATCTTCTTTAGCTATACCACGAACAAGAATACCACAGTTATCTCCAGCGATTCCTTGATCCATCTCTTTACGGAACATTTCAACACCAGTTACAGTAGTTTTCTGAGTATCTGTGATACCTACGATTTCTACTTCTTCACCAACATTAATAGTACCACGATCGATTTTACCAGTAACAACTGTACCACGACCAGAGATTGAGAATACATCCTCAATAGGCATTAAGAAATCTTTTTCTGTTTCACGTACTGGATCTGGAATCCAAGCATCAACTGTAGCCATTAGTGCTTTAATCTTTTCTGACCATTCAGCTAAATTACCAGTTTTTGCTTCTTCAAGTGCTTTAAGAGCTGAACCAGTTGTGATTGGAGTATCATCGCCTGGGAAGTCGTACATATCAAGTAGTTCACGGATTTCCATCTCTACTAATTCAAGTAATTCTTCATCATCAACCATATCTTCTTTGTTCATGAAAACAACGATATAAGGAACACCAACTTGCTTAGAAAGAAGAATGTGCTCACGTGTTTGTGGCATTGGACCATCCGCTGCAGAAACAACAAGAATAGCACCATCCATTTGTGCAGCACCAGTAATCATATTTTTAACATAATCCGCGTGACCAGGACAGTCTACGTGTGCATAGTGACGATTATCAGTCTCGTACTCAACATGTGAAGTAGCGATCGTGATACCACGCTCTCTCTCTTCTGGAGCATTATCGATTGCATCGTAATCCATAAGTTCAGCACCATTAGTTACTGCTAATACTGCTGTAATTGCAGCTGTTAATGTTGTTTTACCGTGGTCAACATGTCCGATTGTACCAATGTTAACGTGGGGTTTCGTACCACGTTCAAATTTCTCTTTTGCCATAGTGTTCTCCTACTTAGTTTGTGAATTGAAATGGAATTATATCCAAAAATCATTCAATTATTGCTTAATTAAAACATAATTTTACTTTATGGAGCTCACGAGCGGATTTGAACCGCCGGCCTCTTCCTTACCAAGGAAGTGCTCTACCCCTGAGCCACGAGAGCAAATGAGATAAATATGTATATAAGCAATAATTGAATAGTTCTTTTTATTATTAGTTTTTTGTGATTAGATTACTATATAATTATCTATATTAAATAATGTATATAATTGATATGAAGTAGGTAGTCATTGTACTTCAGCTTCCAGATGTTTTTCGTTTATGGAGCGGGTGAAGGGATTCGAACCCTCGACAGCCTGCTTGGAAGGCAGGAACTCTAGCCACTGAGTTACACCCGCATTAAACTTATGGTGGTGAGGAGAGGAGTCGAACCTCTGAACCCGTAGGGAGCGGATTTACAGTCCGCCGTCGTTGGCCACTTGACTACCTCACCACAAAATATATAATATTTATTATATCTTATCTGGTCTAACACTGTTTCTAATATTTCAAATTTCAATGGTGCCGACACGAGGATTTGAACCCCGGGCCTGCTGATTACAAATCAGCTGCTCTAGCCAACTGAGCTATGTCGGCATCGAAATTGAGTCAGAATTATAGTGCAAAAGATTATCTATGTCAAGGGTTTTACTTAGAAATTTACAAAAAAGCCATCTTTTAGGATAATTGTCTCCCATTCCCCCTTATATTCTTCTATTTCATCAGAGATTCTCTTAAAGAATGCAGGCTTAATATGATGGATATAAACTGCTATATTCTCTCTTTTCATTGCTTTAAGCTTTTCAAAAAGTAGTTGGGGTGTTAAATGTTTTGAATTAATTGCTAACTCTCTCATCTCACTTGGAAAAGAACATTCAACTACAATGGAGCTAATTTTCTCATCTAAATCAACTTCTTTAATGGCGGTATCTAAAGAGTATGTATCCGCAGTTATTAAAACTGATGCACCCTTTTTCGTATATACATATCCACAACTTGCAACTGTATGATCAGTTTTAAATGCTCTAATACTCTCATTAGTACCTATTTCATACTCTTTATTTAATTCTAGTTCTGTGTAAGTTACAGCCATCTCATCTGATTTAGTAAGAGGAATTTTAGAAAAATCTGGCCAAATGGTATTATTTAAAAAGTTTTCTTTTATTGCTTTTATAGTTTGAGGTAATCCAATTATATTAAGCGATTTTTTACGAAGATTAAAATAATTATCTAAAATATATGCTATATCTATAATATGGTCGAGATGTGAATGTGTCATCCATATATTTTGGATATCAATTGATTCAATATTAAGAGGCTCTAGTAAATTCCCTGCATCTATTACATTTTTACGATTAAGGAAAAAGCTGTTGTGGCATGTCCCTTTGCTTTTGTTCCATAAGCACCAAGTATAGTTATCTGTTTATCACGTTTTAAATCAATTTTTTCTTCATACACATCTTTAAATGTTTCGCGCACTTCTTTAATGGAATCAAGATTCTCAAAAAATAGATCTATAAGTTTTGGATCAAAATGTTTTTCTCTTTCATCTATGAGTAATTGAAAAATCTTTTCATCATCCCAGGCTTTTTTATATACACGGTCACTACCCAACGTATCAAAGACATCAGCAATAGCTGTTATGCGTCCATATATATGTATATCTTCTCCAGAGAGCCTTCTAGGATAGCCTGTTCCATCCCACTTCTCATGATGTTCTCTTGCAACAATAGCAGCTGCCTTCAGTAAAGGTCTCTTTGAGTTCTTAATCATTTGATAACCAATATCAGCATGAGTATCCATAATAAATCGCTCATTCTCATCAAAGCGACCAGGCTTGTTTAAAATACTATCTGGAATAGCCACTTTACCAATGTCATGCATAGGGCTAGCTTGTTTAAGTAATTCAGCTTCCTCTTTATCAAGACCATAAGCTAAGGCAAGTAGTTTTGAGTACTCTGCTACACGTTTAACATGATTGCCTGTCTCTTTAGAACGACTCTCAGCAATTGAGCCCATAGTAAAAACAACTTCTTTTTGTGTCTCTTGCATCTCTATTGCTAAGTTAGTAGAGATTAAAGTCTCAGCAGCATAAGTGCTTGCAAGAGTTAAGCGTTCCATATCTTGAGTATCAAACTTTTCTATTTCACCTTTATGGTTTATAACCTGAAAAGCCCCAATAATTGTATCGTCATAATTATACATGGGTATAACTATCATAGATTTTGTTGTATAACCTGTAAGTTTATCTACATCTTTGTTAAAACGGGGGTCTAAATATGCATCTTCTATAAGTTCTCTTTGCCCTTTACTCATAGCAGCTCCAACAATACCAGAATCAATAGGCATATCTAATTTATCAATTCCTTGAGCAACTTTTGTCCAAATTGTTTTTTTATCATCACTCACAAGCCATATACTACACCTATCAGCACTTGTTAATACTCTACCCATACTTGCTAAAACATTAAGAATGTCATCAGGTTTTTTAAGGGATGAAACTTCTGCTAGATAAATAAAAACCAGTTCAAGTATTTCATTAGCACCTAAACTTTTTGCTTTTTTATGCATATAAACTCCATTTATATTGACATCATTATATCATTACTTCAGCTAAAAGTTGAGTATTATAGTAATGTCACTATAATGTTGAAAATATAATAAACGACTGGTGTTAACGGACTTTTCTTAAAAAAAGCCCTTTTTTATAGCTTTAGGGGTTAACATCAGTAAACGAGCCTAATAATGTTAAAAATACTATTCTCCCCTTCAGAAGGGAAAAACAGTGGTGGCAGCGAGCCTAAATCCGAACTTTTTGGTGCAAGCAGTGCTAGAGATGAAATTCTTACTACTTACAATACAATTGTCCTTAGTAATAATGAAGAGCGTATTAAAGAACTTTTCGGCATTAAAAAATTTGATGCTTGTAAGGTATATATAAATGATATTTTCAACTCACCCCTTATGGCGGCAATTGAGCGTTATCAAGGTGTTGCTTATGATTATTTAAAGTACTCAGAGCTAGAAAGTGCTAACCAAGAGTATTTAAAACAAAATACAATTATCTTCTCAAACCTTTATGGTCCTCTTTTGGGTGGGAATGCAATTGCAAACTATAAAGTAAAGCAAGGAAACAGTATAGGTGAGATTGTACCTGAGAAGTTTTACAAAGAGAGATTTTCTTATCAACTTGACTTATACCTTGGCTCACATGATATACTAGACCTTCGTGCTGGATACTATGACAAGTTTTATAAAAACACAAAACCCTATACTACTTTGAAGTTTTTAAAGGGTGGCAAAACGGTGAGTCACTGGGCAAAAGCATATAGAGGGATAGTACTTCGTGAGTGTGCCGAAACATAACATCACTTCACTCGAAGAGTTTATGGCGTTAGAGATAGATGGTTTAGTGGTTAAAGAGATAAAAACTACAAAAAATAAAACAGAAATTATCTACGATATAGTAGAGTAAAGGATATATATGCAAGATTCACAAGAGTACAAAGATAAAAAAGCTTTTTTTGAGAAAATCATCACACTTTATGGCAGAAATGTTGTCATTGAAGCACTTCAAGATTCAAGTATTGAAGTTCATAAACTTCATATGGCATCTTCAAACAAACCAGATGGAGCCGTAAAGACTATCTTAGAACTTGCAAAAACAAGAAATATTGACATAACATATCATGAGAAAAATTCTCTCTCTCGCATAAGTAAAAATGCCAAACAAGACCAAGGAGTAGCTATTGATGTTATCTCTAAAACTTATCTAAACGCAGTAGAGTTAAAAAGTATGAGTAGCTTTAGACTTATAGCCCTTGATGGCATTCAAAATCCACAAAACTTAGGGATGATTATAAGAAGTTGTGCTGCTGGGAAATGTAGATGGAATAATACTTCCTAAAAAAAGTTCTGCAAAAATCTCACCTCTTGTTATAAAAGCAAGTGCTGGAACACTCTTTAAACTTCCTATCTATTTTTGTAATTCACTTAGAAGATATTTTACCTCAACTTAACGATACAAAAATCTATGCTCTCTCTTCTCATGCTTCAAATAATATTTATGATGTTAAAGCCAGAGTGAAAAAAGTATCTTTGTTTTAGGAAATGAGAGTGATGGGGTTTCAAAAGAGGTTCAAAAACTTTGTAATGACTCTATAAGCATCCCAATGAAACGCGGTGTAGAGTCATTAAATGTTGCAGTTACAGCTTCACTTATCGCATTTATGAGGTCATAATCTCATAAGGGCGTTTAATCTCATCTAGTATCTCTTGTACTGACATATGTCGAGATTTTCTCACAAACTCTTTGCCATCGAGAAAGATTAAAACAGTAGGAATGGCATATACACCAAAGTGAGGGGCTATCTCCTCCTCTACTGAAATATCTACACTTTCTACTTTAAATGCAGGGAAGTTTTTATTTAACTCTTCTAAAAGTTTTGGTTTAAGTGCATGACAAACACTACATGTTGGAGCTGAGAAGTAAACCATTACCGCTATATTATTTTTTATCGTATTGTTTATATTTTCTATTGTTTGCATAGTAAATTATAGTAGAATTAGCCTATGAGTTCAATTATATTTAGTATTTTAAGTATCTATGTTTTTATTCTTATGGGTTATATGGCTAAACGCAGCTTTAAAGAGCAGATAGATGATAAAACTATCACCCTTATCAATGTTTACTTTTTACAAGTCTTTTTAACCTTTTGGGGATTACTTATCCATCCCATAGACATATCACTTCTCTTTGCACCCTCAGCTTACTTTGTCATAGTAGTTCTTATTTTAGTTATCTCTGCTTTTGGAGCAAAACTTCTTTTTGAAAATAAAAAAGAGTACTCCATTGCTACAGTTGCAGCTATCATTGGCAACACTGGTAATCTCGGTATTCCTATAAATATCGCTATCTTTGGTGAAGAGTCTATTCCCTATACTACGGTTGTAAACCTTGTAAATGTTTTTGTGGTTTACACTATTGGCGTTTATTATTACTCTCGTGGAACTTATGATGTTAAAACTTCTCTTACAAACATTATCAAACTCCCCATTCTTTGGGCAGCTATTGTAGCTATACTCCTGAGTGTTTATGAAGTCTCAATCCATGCAAGTATTATGAATATGCTCATGATGGGAGCCTATGCTTCTATGACTATGCAACTGTTTCTTTTTGGTATCTATCTCTATGGCACAAAGATAAAAGAGATAAGCAAAAAGCTTTTAGTTTGGGTTATGACACTGAAGTTTATTATACTACCCTTGACTGCATTTACTCTACTGATAAACCTCAACCTTGATCCCATGATAAAAGGTATAGTTTTTATAGAGCTTATGATGCCCTTAGCTGTAGCAAATGTAAATATAGCCTCACTCTATGAGTGTAAACCAAGAGTTGTAACTGCCTTAGTCTTTGTCTCTTCTTTTCTTTTTCTCGGTGTGGTGTTTGTAGCGGTTAAAGCTCTTACTTATCTTTAAGAAGAGCATGAGAGTTTAAGATTTTTTGAGCTCATTGGTGCTCTTTTACAAAGGTGTTCTAACTCTTTATGCTCATCAAATGGCTTATATGCTACTTTGAGGAGGTTATTTACCATACTGAAGTCATCTTTTTGTGCTAGTTCTATCGCTTCTTGAAGTATGTGATTTTTTAGAACATACTTTGGATTTACTGCTAGCATCTTTTCATGCCTCTTTTGTACTGGCATATCCTCTTTTTCTAAACGCAACTCATACGTATCTAGCCACTTCTCTACATACACTCTGTTGATACATATATCAAGTATAGGAGATTTGTCTCCATCAAAACGAGAGAGTTTTCTAAAGAAGTCTGTATAGTCTACATTTGCTAACTCTAAGGATTTTAAAAGTTCATAAGAGAGATAGTTATCTTCTTCGTCTTCCTTGTATAGACCCAGTTTCTCTTGCATTAACCCACTGTAGACTTTTTCTAACATCGGTCTAAAAATATCATCTAAAATCTCTTCCATCTCATCATGGTTTATAATGGGTGAGAGTGCTACTGCTAAACGCTCTAAGTTCCAGCGAGCAGTGGCGGGTTGGTTTGAGAAACGGTACTGTCCATCTGTGTCTGTATGGTTACAGATATACTCTTTTTTGTAGTCATCCAAAAAAGCAAAAGGACCATAGTCTATAGTTCTTCCATCTATGCTCATATTATCAGTATTCATCACACCATGGTTAAATCCTACACTCTGCCACTTTGCGATAGTTAAAGCTGTATTTTTTACTATCTCGCCATACATTTTAAGATAAGCAGACTCTGCACCTTTAAGATGAGGAAATGACTCATCAATCACATAATCAGCTAAAGTTTGAAGTTTTGAATGTTCCCCCGTAGAGTTAAAGTACTCAAAAGTCCCAAAACGCACCCATGTAGGAGATAAACGCAGGACTATTGCCCCTTTTCCCACCTCTCTCTAGGAACATCTGTATCACTTCCTATGAGGGCTAAAGCTCGTGATGTAGCAATTCCTAAACCATGCATCGCCTCACTCATAAGATACTCTCTGATGGAAGAACGAAGCACTGCTCTTCCATCACCTTGACGTGAATATTCTGTGAGTCCAGCACCTTTAACTTGCAAGTTCCAGCCATTTACTTTGCCTAAATTTATAGCTCTACCATCCCCTAAGCGTCCTGCAAAGTGACCAAACTGATGTCCAGAGTAACACATAGCAAAAGTCTCACTCCCTTCTAGTTTTTCTTCTCCATTAACAATGGCTACAAGTTTTTCATCTAAACTTATATCTTCATCAATGCCCAAAAGTTCGGCAGCATCTTGTGATGCAGAGATAAGAAAAGGTCTCTTTAGTGGTGTAGGTTCAACCTTTGTATAGAAAGGAGAGTCGAGTTCTAAGTATGGTGTTGTGAGTTTTAAGTTTGAGAATTTCATAAGATGGTTTTATCAAAAGAGAGATTAAACAGGGCTACAATAATTTTTTAACTCTATTTTTAGAGGGGAGATTAAGATAAATTAACTAAAATCGTTTTATGAATAAAAATTTGCAAACCGTATTTAATTACCACCAAACAACAAAACACTCACAACAAAGATATGCCCGTTCTCTTGGCTACATGGACTGGCAAACGCAGCCAAATCCTTTTAGGAATTACAATGGAGCTGAGAGTTTTCTTTTACCTCTTGCTTTAGATAACACCACGCCACCTTATCATCTACTTGACTCAGACTTACCCCCTGCTCCACTTCTAAAAGAGTCACTCTCGCAACTTTTACAATTTTCAATGGGGATTGCAGCATGGAAAGTCTCTGGTGAGAGTTCATGGGCTGTTAGATGTAATGCTTCAAGTGGAAACTTACATCCAACAGAGACTTATCTTATCCTTCCTCCAACTATGGATGAGCAAAAAAACAAAACAACTCTCTTTCACTATAGAGCAAAAGATCATGCCCTAGAGACACTCGCTGCATTTGATACATCTTTTTGGGAAGCGCTCCCTAAGGGTAGTTTTCTTATAGGGCTATCAGGTATATCTTGGAGAGAGGCTTGGAAGTATGGAGAGCGTGCATTTAGATATGTAAATCTTGATGCAGGTCATGCTTACCAGTCCATAAATGTCTCCGCAAAAATGTTAGGCTGGAAAACAACTCCTTTGACAAGTGTAAGTGATGCCGACATTGAAACTCTACTAGGTCTTTCTCAAGAGAAACGTTTTTTTGAGAGAGAACATGCAGATATGCTTTTTGTTATTTCACCAGAAGATGTCTCAACTTCTACTGGTATTGAGTCACTGCTTCAAGATGTTCCCCTTAGTTTTAATGGTATTGCTAATAAACTAAGCCCTACAATGGAGAACTGGGAAATCATAACTGAGATAGAAAATGCAACGAGCACTATGCAGATAGCTCAAAAAAATGTGCAAAAATCACAAGTTATTCCAGAACCTACACAAGAGTCAAAAAAAGTAGTTATGCAAAGAAGAAGTATTCATGTTATGGATAAGGTTCGCTCTGTAATAAATAAAGATGAGTTTCACAGACTCTTAGCGGGTGTTGTAAACTCACTAGATGGCAAAGAAAATGCAGCACATTTAGCAATTTTTATACACCGTGTTACTGGCTATGAATCTGGTATCTATATCCTTATTCGTAACGAGAGAGATAAAGAAGCACTTAAAGAAGAGATGTTTACTGCGTTTACTTGGAAAGAGTGCGAGTTTGATGGTCTCTACCTTTTAGATACTAGAGATGCAATGCTTACAAGCCAAACGATAAGTTGTTCTCAAGAGATAGCAAGCGATGGTGCGTTTAGTCTTGGAATGTTATGTAGGTTTTCAGAAGAGTTAAATACCTATGGAGCACATAGATATAAAGAACTATACTGGGAGTGTGGTGCTATAGGGCAACAACTCTATCTTGATGCAACTTCAATGGGTTTAAGTGGAACAGGAATAGGATGTTTCTTAGATGATATGATGCACTCTGTTTTAGGTCTTGAGTCAGATAAGTTTCAAGTGCTGTATCACTTTACAGTTGGACGTGGGTATGTTGATAGTCGTATTCAAACGCGAGTAGCTTATAAAAGAGGGTGATGAGCCCTCTTCTAGTTAAAAGAGCTTGGTTAAGTAACCGAGCATTAACAATAGGATAAAAATCCTCAACATGAAGCTAACCTTTATATTGGCACTCCCACCCAGCACTACCCACAATTTCACAAAAAAATTTGCAAAAAAAAAGCCCAAGTACTAAAAAAGTACTTGGGCTTGCAGTGCCAATTGATGGTAATCATCCATCAAGGTATAGAATCATGTTTCGATATAATTATAGCAAAATAAAGTAATTTTACAAAACTATTTGATTTTTTTCACTATCGCTTCGTGTGTAAAACCAAATTTTTCAAAAAGTTGACCTGCTGGAGCTGATGCACCAAAACTGTCCATTGCGATAACAGTATCTGCAAGTCTGTACCACTCTAAACCACGAGCAGCTTCAATAGCAACAGTCTTAGTACCCTCTTTAATGATAGAACTCATATATGCCTTGTCTTGTTCGATGAAAAGGTCATAACATGGAACCGACACGACATTAGCTTTTACACCCTCTGCATTTAATGTCTCTTTCACTTTTAAAGCAAGTTCCACTTCAGAACCTGAAGCCATAAGAGTGATAGTCGCTTCTTCATCACTTGCAAGTAAATAACCTCCACGAGAAGCCTCCCCTTTAATAGCTTTTGGAAGTACGCTAAGGTTTTGACGTGAACAAACAAACGCAGATGGAGATTTTCTCATCTCTAGTGCTGTTTTCCATGCCTCGATATTTTCCGCTCCATCAGCAGGACGCCACACATAGAAGTTTGGAAGAGCACGAAATTGTGAAAGGTGTTCTATTGGTTGGTGAGTTGGTCCATCTTCACCTACACCGATGCTATCATGTGTCCAGATAAAAAACTGCTGGATACCTGTAAGTGCTGCTATTCTAGCGGCAGGTTTTAAGTAGTCCGAGAAGTACAAAAAATGTAGCTGAGAAAGGCATAAGTGGACCATAAAGTGCCATCGCGTTTACGATAGAAGCCATTGCATGCTCACGAATACCAAAATAGATATTTCTACCCTTAGGATATACACCCATGTCGTTAAGGTTAGTTTTATTAGATGGGCTTAAATCTGCACTACCACCTAAGAAACTAGGAATTCCTCGAGCAATAGCATTCATAATTTTTCCATTTGTACCACGAGTAGCTTCAGGTTTATCAAATGTTGGATAGTTAATACGGGAAAAATCAGGATTTTGGAGTGCATCTAAAGCTTCGTTTTGCTCCATTAAAGGTAGTGTTTTTTGTCTATGAATCCACTCACGCTCTAGTAAAGTCCCCATGCTCGATTGCACATCTAAATCTAAGTAAAATATCTTCAGGAACAAAGAACTTTTTCTTAGGGTCAAAACCAGCATCTGCTTTAGCTTTTTCAATAACATCTTCCCCTAGTGGAGCACCGTGGGCATGGTGTGAGCCCTCAAGTGCACTTGCACCTTTTGCGATGATAGTATGTGCTATTATAATAGTTGGTTTTTTATTTGATTTTGCTTGGATTAAGGCATCATTTATCTCATCAAAGTCATGTCCATCTATCTCTAACACATCCCATCCTTGAGACTCAAAACGCATAGGAATATTCTCAGAAATACTTAAATCAGTACTTCCCTCAATAGTAATATTGTTAGAATCATAAATAAGAATAAGGTTATCAAGCTTATTGTGTCCTGCTATAGAGCAAGCCTCGTATGAAAGTCCCTCTTCTAAGTCACCATCACCACATAAACAATAAACTGTATGATCAATTAACTCAGCACTGTCAGAGTTCACTTGCGCACCAACAAACTTAGATGCCATTGAAAAACCAACTGCGTTTGCTACACCTTGACCTAGTGGACCAGTTGTAATTTCTATTCCCTTAGTGTGTCCATACTCTGGATGACCAGGAGTAAGAGAGTCTAGTTGACGAAAGTTTTTTAAGTCTTCTATCTCTAAACCATATCCCCATAAATAATAAAGAGAGTAAATCAGTCCAGTTGCATGTCCACCTGAAAATACTAATCTATCACGATTTAACCAGTCTGGATTTTTAGGGTTGTGGTTTAGGTGTTCGCCTAAAACTACTGCAATATCTGCTAACCCCATCGGTGCACCAGGGTGACCTGAGGAAGCACGCTGAACCATATCTGCTGCTAAAAACCTAATGCTATCGGCCATTCTTTTACGTGTTTGATTCATAGTTCTAATTTCCTTATTTATGTCTGTTTATGTATTTTGTTAGTAAAGAGGACAACTCACTCTGTAAGTTCTCATCAAAACTAAGCAACTCACTGCTTAACTCATCTGCTAATTCATTTGCTTGTTTTAAACTCTCGTGCAGTCCTAAGATAGTCACAAAACTATTTTTATCTTCATCATTGTTTGTAAGTTTTCCTGCTTCTTCGCTTGATTGTGTGACATCTAAAATATCATCTTGTATCTGAAAAAGTAAACCTAACTTTATCCCAAAGTCATAAAGTTTCATTGCTATATCTTCACGACCAACTATAATAGCACCCATTTTCATAGATGCTGCTATTAGTTTGGCTGTTTTATTTGTATGCAAAATTTTTATATCTTCTACTTTGAGTGGTTTATTCTCAAAGTAACAGTCTATTGCTTGACCTAAAACCATACCATTAAGTCCACCGTTAGATGCAAGTTCTCTTATAAGTTTTACCCTCGTTAGCATCTGAGAAAGGTGCATTTGCTAAGACCTCAAAAGAGTAAGTATTTAAAGCATCCCCTGCGAGTATAGCTGTTACTTCATCAAAAGTAACATGAAGTGTAGGTTTACCTCGGCGAAGCGGAGAGTCATCCATAGCGGGTAAGTCATCGTGAATAAGTGAATAGGTGTGAAGCAGTTCAATAGCAAACGCAGCATGTCGCGCTGAGTCTAACATAAGAGGGTTATAAGCCTTTACAACTCCTAAAAGAAGTGCAGGACGAAATCGTTTTCCACCAGCTATAAGCATATTTTGCAGAGCACTCTCGTATGTTGGATGAATACTCTTAGAAGTAGGTAAGTTATCTAGTAAAAATTGCTCAAAGTTTTGCATATGAAATTGTACGGTTATTCTACTTAATATTTACAAAAAATTGGAAATTTCTTCGTGAAAAAAGAAGTGAAGAGAAATCTTTAAAATTTTCTATATATCTGAGTAGCTCTTCTTCATTTGTTACACTTATACCATTAACTTGTAGTAGTTGATCCCCTAAACGCAGACCATAGTCCAAAAAGTGTTGAGAGAGTCCAACTATGTGTAGCGTTTCATCAAAGTAAATACCCTTATGTTCTAAAAAAGTATCACTAATATCGCCACCACCATAACGCTGAGAACTTACTACTTTAAAGCTAATAAACTTACCACTGCGTTTAACCTTGATAGTATGATCTGAGCCTATTTTAGAAAAAAGAACACGACGCATAAAAACAGAAGCTGCACTTATCTTTTTGCCATCAAACTCTACAATGCAGTCACCTTTTTTAAGTGGATTGTTTTTAAGGTAGGGATTTGATGCAGTGACTACCACAAAACCTTTCTCATTTTTCACACGAACACCAATATCTGCATAAGTAGCAGGAGCAGAGGAGAGAAACCTCTGAAGATACTCTTTTTGGATGATACCACGAGTTGTAGCAATTCCTTCTAAAGAACAACAGCTACTAGTAATAAGTGCTGGAATTTTAGACTTTGCGGTATAAACAGCTAAAGAATTTAGCCCAATTTGATTTTTAAGGACTCTCCCCTCTTGTGCAGTTTTATGAGTCACAAGTGCACTACCAAGTTGCAGTCGCATATTGATAGAAAATGGATACTTAAAACTTTTTTTATCCTCGATAAGATAAAGAGATAAAAAAGGGTCATATTTTAAGATTTTTGCTTTTGGTTTATGTTTAGAGTAGACAAGTAGTTTACTGTTTTTTACAGGTATATAAAGAGAGTGATTTTGGAATGTATTTGAGTCTTTGGCTTTTTTGACACAAGAGAAGTAACCGCCCTCACAGGCATAAAGGTTTAAAAGTAGGAAGTTTGTAAGAATAAATAGGCGTAACACCTATTTATTCCCACCAAATGGGTTACCCATACCACCAAGAGAACCAAGCATGCTCATCGCACTCTGTTGTTGGTTTTGCTGCACCATTTTATTGGCATCATTTATTGCACCAATAAGTAAGATTTGTAGCATATCTTTATCCGTTAAAGTTGTTTCATCTATCACTAGATCTACAACTTCACCGTTTCCATTGAGACTTAACTCAATAAGTCCACCTCCAGTTTTTACACTGTAAGTTTTACTTGCAAGTTCACTCTTGAGCTTTTCAGACTTTTCTTGCATCCCCTCAAGCATTTTTCCCATCTCACCCATATCAAACATAAGTTAAATACTATCCGCTATAGTTTGGATATCATTGTTATCATCTAAGATAACAACTTTTGGTTGGTACTTTTCAAGGTCAGCCTCATCATAACTTGCATATGCAACGATAATAACTTTATCACCTTTGTGAACTTTACGAGCAGCTGCACCATTTAGACATATATCACGTTTTCCACGTTCACCTAAAATAATGTAAGTGCTAAAACGCTCACCATTATTTATATTAAGTATTTCAACCTTTTGTCCAACCCTCATCTTAGCAGCTTCTAAAAGCTCTTCATCTATAGTAATAGAACCAACATAGTTTAAGTTGGCATCGGTCACTGTAGCACGATGGATTTTGCTGTACAACATATCAATTAACATAATACTTCCTATTTTCCCATTAGCTTGCGTGCATCGGCTATACTCATTGGAGCATCCCAAGCTTCTTCTTCAATCACATACTCTTGGACTACATTACCACCGATAATATGCTCAGTGATAATTCTATCAATTTTCTCTTCTGTAAGCCCTACATACATTGTATGTCCTGGTTCAATTAACATAACTGGACCTTGTTGGCATCTATTCATACATGAAGTACGAACGATTGGAGCTGCCATCATAACACCTTCCATCATAAGTTTCTTAGCAGTATACTGATATAGGTCCTTGTTGTCTGGTGTTACACAAGATGGTTTTGGCATACCAGGAGGAGCTGACTGCTCACACTTGAAAATATAAAATGTTGGTTGAGGGATTCCCATAAAAAGTTCCTTGGTTTAATTTTTGAAATTATATCGAAATTCTTACTTTTTATTCTAATATTCAAAGACAAGTTTAGATTTTTAAGTTTATTGCTCAATATTTTGATATAATCTTTTTACTAAAGTGCCTAGTCAAAAGAGTAGCAACATCAGAAACCTAAAAAGATGACTAATGCAAGGCAAAAGTGCGAAGGAGCTACTAGTAGCTTCGAGTACTTTTAACGAAGTCAGTAGTTATCTTTTTAGGTTTCCTACGGGCGAATAGAGAAATATCCTATTGTGTCGTTAGATTTCCTTGAATTAGCCAGCTAGTTCTGCGAAAATCTGCCTAACACTAGAATATTTCTCTATTCGCTGATGTTGATACTCTTTTTGACTAGGCACTTAAATATTAACTCTTAGGACAATATAAAAATTGAACAAATTACTACTATTTTTACTACTCACATCTTCTCTTTACTCTGAAGCTAAAATCTATATGGGTGTAGGGGCTGGAGTTTATCATGAAAATTTTAGCGATGTTGATGCTGTGAGTTCATCTGCAATTGCATCTTTTAAACTAGGTTATGGAAACAGAGAAGCTTATGCAGTTGAATTTTCTATAGACTATGCACATAATAGATCAAAAATATTTTCAACATCTGCGCAAGTTACACGAGATGGAAATAAGTATGGCTTTAATGTAAACCTAATCAAATCTTTTGACTGGGATATTTATATACTCCCTTTTATAAAAGTAGGTTTTGGTAGTGGATTTTTAGACATAGATAGAGAACTTCAAAAAAATCTCACTTATGGTACATTTGACTTAGTGCTTGGAACTTACCTTCCAATGGGTAAGCATTTCGATTTAGAACTAGGATATGAGATGAGAACTACATCTTACGAAGCTATTAATACAATTGTCAAAAAAACAAGCTACAACTCCCTTTCAAACATTGCCTATATGGGCATTAACTATAGATTTTAGGAAATATATATGAAATTTATCAAAGCATCACTGCTATCATTTTTGAGTCTATTTTTCATCTCATGTGGAGAAAATACAAGCTCTTCACCTATTACTTACATCAGTTCGATTTCACTCAATGAGAACAACATTACTATATATTCAACACAACTCGCAAAACCTTTAAGTGCAACCGTAACATATCAAGATGGCTCAAGGGCTAATGCTACTGCTGATGTAGCATGGAGTAGTTCAGACAGCTCAATACTTTTTGCATCAACGGGAAGTATAATTGCCGCGAACAATGGTGGAGACGTAAATCTCTCTATTAGCTATACAGATAGCTTTAATGATTTTACGAATGTACATATCAAAAAGTTAATTTCAATTGAGTATAGTGATGTAAATATTAGTGATATAGGAACGGCTCAGATAGTCTATATAAGTGGAACATTTGAGAACAACGAAACAAATGTAAGTCTAGCCGCAAACATAACATACACCTCTGATGAGAATACAACTATCAGTGATGTTAATGCAACACAGCTTACACTTACTATTGACAACAACACCTCGTCAATTCTTCTTAGAGCAACCCTCTTTATAGATACAAATAATGCACAAGACTTTAATACAACATTTCAATAGTATTGCCATCATGTATCAATATGTTAAATATTTAATATACTTCTTACAACTTCTCTATCATCAAAGGGAAGTTTTTCATCATAAATGATTTGGTGTGACTCATCGCCTTTACCTAAAATAACAACTACATCATCTTCCTCTTGCACTTCGAGTGCGAGTTCTATAGCTTTTTTTCTGTTTAACTCTATTACAACATTTGTTCTATCATCTATACCCTCAAGTATATCTGCCACTATACTCTCTGGCTCTTCATGGCGGGGATTATCAGTCGTTATAAATACTTTTTTTGCTAATGATGCTGCTACTCTACCCATTAGAGGGCGTTTGGATTTGTCTCTATCTCCACCTGCACCAAAAACGACTATCAGCTCTTTCTCTTTTAAGGCATTGAGTACCTGTTGCATTCCATCAGGGGTATGAGCGAAATCTACTATAACATTTGGTAGAGCGCATACTTGTTCCATTCTACCACTTACACCAGCAAAGTTATCAACTACATCAGCTATCTCTTCTAACTTTTTTTCTGTAATAAGATGCACAGCACTTATAGCAGCCATTAAATTGTATAAATTAAAAAAACCATGAGTTGATGCCGTAAATGGAACAATCTCTTGAAAATGCTGAATAATACCGCTACTACCATCATTTAAAGAGTAAGCCATCAAGCGATAAGTCGAAGGGTTTTCAATTCCATATGTAAAAGCATTTTTAAAATTAAACTTTGCCCTTGGTTCATCTTTATTTATAAGCTTTTTACCTTCATCAGAAAAAAATGAATTTTTAACATAGATATAATCTTCTAAAGTTTTATGATAGTCCAAATGATCTTGTGTAATATTTGTTAATATTTTAAGCTCAAAATCAAGCCCTTCAACTCTTTTTTGCACAATAGCATGAGAACTCACTTCCATGATAAAGTACTCGCATCCAGCTTCTACAGCCTGATAAATATGTTTATAAGTATTTAAAACAGAAGGTGTTGTAAGTGTTTTACCCTCTGTAACTTCATCATTCATAAAAAGACCACGTGTTCCTTGCATAGCTGCTTTATAGCCCAAATCAAGTAAAAAAGAGTATATTGCACTCGCTGTTGTTGTTTTACCATTTGTTCCAGTAATACCAACAATTTTGATTTTATCAACACCAAAAAGTGTAGCTATATCAGTAATCTTTATAATCGAATGTGCTTGATTTTCTTTTGCATTTTGAAGATATTTCTCATTTTGAGTAGTGAGCACAAAGGCTGTCTCACTATCACACTCTTGAGAATTTTCACTTACATATTTATAAGCCTGATTTGGTAGTTCTATTTTCAACTATTTTTGCCTTTGGCTAGTTTTTTTAAAAGTTTTCTTAGTAATTTGTCACTAGGATAGATGCTCAGAGCATTTTCTAAGTATGTTAGTGCCATTTCTGCAAAATCATGTTCTATTAGTTTATCTAAAAAATCAATAAAATCATCTTTTTGTGTAATAATTACACGAGTGGAGAACATAATATTCTCAAAAGTTTCTCTAAACTCCCCACCTTCATTTAAAATATTTTTAAAATCTTTATAAAGTATGCCATCTTCAAACTCTAAACGATCTCTAAGAGGATCAGCAAATACTTCACTGAGTTTTTCTAAAGAGCCATCTATATTTTGTATTATTTCAGTCATTATAATATCAGCTTGTTCTTTATCTTCTTCTTTTTAGAACTTCATAATAATCAAATAGTGCTTCTGCACCACCCTCACCACTCATTGCCATCTCGGAGAGGATAACTCCATTATATGCTTCAGTAGAGTTTGGATATGTTTGCAGTACAGTTGCAAACTTCTCTAAAGCATTTTTGTATTCAGCTTTGGAAAACTATCTTTTGCTTCTGATAATATTTGGTATTTACTTATTAAACTCATCTGCTATAACTTATAAATTATCTATATCGTTTTCCATACCAAGTGGCACATTAACAACGGTAATCTCAGGATGAATATCCATACGTAGTTGACGCTCTACACCGTACTTTAATGTAGTACCACTACTACCACAGCCTACACATGCACCTTTAAGTTGCACATAGACTGCACCATTTTTTACTGTAACAAAGTCAATATCACCACCATCTAATGCCAATGAAGGTCTTACTTTATCTATAACAACTTTTACTGGGTCCATTAATTCTTCATCTGTAAACGGAATCATATTTATCCTTAATTTTAATATTTTTATTTCGTGTCATAAAATATGACAATATCGCTTAACAAGTCCTAAAATAATATATTAACTATTCTTTTAAAGCCATTATATCATGCACATAAGAGGATTTTCTCATTCCAACTAATACATAATCTATGTTTTCATTTTTTAATAAAAACTTCAAAGCACACTCTTGAAGTTTGCTATCACAATCAAGAAGATACTCTTTAACCTCTAACCTTGTAGTTTTTGAACACTCATATGCTACCATTTTTCTATACTCTTTTAAAAACAGATCAATATAAGTAAAAAGTAGCTCAAAACTTTTCTCATCTATCCCTTTTAAGACTCTTTTGTATATGGGGAATTATTTGAGAATATAAAAAACTCTCATAGTCCCCTATCCAGCCAAATTTATGTTTATTTGTATCTAACTGCTCTATGAGTGTATAAAGTGATCTTAACTCTTCATTGTCACTTACTTCAAGAAGTTCATTAAGATAGTTATAATATTCACTACTCTCATCATACTCAGCAAGTCTAAACATAAGTTCACCTTTTTGAGCATTTAAAGGGCGATTTACTAAAACTCTTAGTCCATTTTTCTTCGCCCAAGATGCACACTTTAGTCCCTCTCTCTCAACTAAGTTTATTGGGAGTTGTATAGTTGTAAAACTATGTGTTTGGTTTCCTGCCATCTGGGCTGCTTTATCTGCAAGGATAATCAAATCTTCAAAGGGTAAAAACTCTATATCAGTATCTGCTTTTGAAAAACTATTAGAACTAATTCCATAACTCTTAATAGTTCCATTTGTCACTTGCTCTTCTAGTGCAACAAAAACATCAAAGATCCTATCAAACATATTATCAAGTGCTTCATCTAATGGCATTTTCTTATTCAAGGCATTAAAAATATAATACTCAGGATTATGAAGAAGATAACAATCAAGTGTTTGAAGTTCTAAACGCAGGAGTGACTGTTCAAGTTGATGTAACATAAATGACTTGCTTATAGAGTGAAAACAGGTCTCTGAGTACTCTACAACATCTTCAAAGGGTTCTTCTTTATGTGTGAGTAAATTTGAGCCTTGAATATAACCAAATTTACTCACTATCTCTACTTCATCTCTAACACTATCATCAAAATGTCTTAATGCTTTTGCAATAGCTCTTTCAGATTCACCATCCATATAGTTCGTAGATGTATCTATAAGTCTTACACCTTCTTCAACTGCATCGATGATTGCTTGTACATGCTCAGGATTTTGATCAGTTACTCGGTAGGTTCCAAATGCGAAATTACTCATTTTTTCTCTCTTTATAAAAGTATTTTAGAATGCGGAAGTCCTCTTAGTTTGAGGGTGAAATTTGAAGGGGGATTAAATGCAGCCATTGACTGCATTTAAGTTTACGAAATAGTAATTATACTAATTCAATAAACGCCATAGTAGTAGCATCACCACGACGAATTCTAGTTCTAGTAATTCTAGTGTATCCACCAGCACGATCAACATACTTAGGAGCAATTTCATTTACTAGTTTCTTTGTTGCTTCTTTACTTTGAAGCGCAGCAAATACTGATCTATGAGCATTAGAGTCATTCTTACCAGCAATTGTGATAAGTTTTTCTACGTATGAACGTAGCTCTTTAGCTTTAATAGCAGTAGTTTCGATTTTTCCATGTTCTATTAACGAAATACTAAGGTTCATAAGAAGTGCAGCTCTATGTGTACTTGTACGACCTAGTTTACGATATCCATGACGGTGTCTCATATCTAATCCTCTAGTTAAGCTTGTAAAGCTTCAATTTTCTTTTTTAACGCAGAAACTACGTCATCAGCTAAGGCAGTACCAACTGCAAAACCGAATTCTTGAACTTTTTCAACGATTTCATCGTATGATTTTTTTCCAAGATTTTTAACATTTTTCAAATCATTTGTACTCATAAGTGTAATTTCACCTATTAGTTTAATGTTTGAACGATCAAGACAGTTAAAACTACGAGCACTTAAACCTAAACTATCAATGTTAGTAGTTAGTTTTTTAAGATCTGGTGACTCTTCAACTCTCTCTATCGCTACAGGTGCTTTAATACTAATCTCTGAGTTAAATACTGCAAGTTGTGCATACATAACTTCTAAAGAGTTTCTAAATGCATCTACGGGAGTAATTTGACCATCAGTTTTAATTCTTAAAATTACTCTTTCAAAATTAGGATTATCTTCAACAAGAACATTCTCAATTTTATAAGTAACACTTCTAACAGGAGTAAAGAAAGCATCTAAAGCGATGTAACCATCTTCTAACTCTTCATAAGTATCTTCACTAGGAACATACCCAATACCTTGAGCAATTTTAATGCTAAAGTTAAGAGTAGAATCTTCGTTTAAAGTAGCAAGTGGAGCATCTGGAGTAACTATTTCAACTTCATCATTACTAAGATCAGAACCTTTAATAGTACAAGGACCTGCAAAACTATAGTTAACTTCTGCTTCTTCTGCATCATCATTTAGTTTGAAGCGAATCTCTTTAAGATTTAAAATAAAATCTGAAATGTCTTCAAGCATACCACGCACTGAGTCAAACTCATGCTTGGCACCCTCAATTTTAATAGCAATTGGTGCATAACCAACTGAGCTACTTAATAGAAAACGGCGAAGTGGATGAGCTAAAGAGATAGCATACCCTGTTTCAAATGGGTATGCAATTATATTAGCTTCATTCTCACTAATTTGTTCTACCTCAAACTCTTGTGGAGCAAGTGGAGTAGTTTTAATTTTTTTCATATATTAACGCCCTTTTATTATTAATTACTATTTAGAGTAAAGCTCAACGATTAAACGTTCTTCAACTGGGATAACAACTTCTTCACGCTCTGGTAAACGAGTAAAAATACCATATACTTTTTCAGCATCAATATCTACCCATGGTGCAAGACCAGTTTGGTTCGTTAATTCAATTGCACGAACAATTTGTGCATTTGTTTTACTTGCTTCTTTAACTTCAATTTTCTGACCTGGTTTAACACGGTAAGAAGGAATATCAAGTTTTTTGCCATCTACTAAAATATGACCATGTGTTACAAGTTGACGAGCAAATCTACGAGTAGATGCAAATCCCATTCTGTAAACAACATTGTCTAATCTACTTTCGATAAGTGTGATAAGGTTTGTACCTGTATTTCCACTACGGCGTTTTGCTTCAACAAATAGAGCACGGAAACCTTTTTCAGATACACCATACATGAATTTAGCTTTTTGCTTTTCATTAAGTTGTAAACCATACTCAGAAACTTTCTTACGACGCTGACCATGTTGACCAGGACCATAAGGTCTTTTTTCTAATGCAGATTTACCCGCTAAACGACGCTCACCTTTTAGGTTAAGGCTTACTCCAAATCTTCTTTCGATTTTTTCTACTGGACCTCTATATCTTGCCATCAGTAATCTCCTTAAACTCTACGACGCTTAGGTGCGCGACAACCGTTATGAGGTAATGGTGTAACATCTTTCATAAATGTAACACGGATACCCTCGATAGCACCAACAGCTTTAACTGCAGTCTCACGACCACTTCCTGGACCTTGAACTTTAATACCAAGTTCTTTAATACCATGTACTTGTGCTTTAGCAACTGCATCTTCAACAGCAGCTTGTGCAGCAAAGGGAGTTGATTTTTTAGAACCTTTAAATCCTAAAGAACCAGCAGAACTCCAAGCAATCATGTTACCCATTTCATCTGTAATTGTTACAAGTGTATTATTAAATGATGCAGCTATGTGGCAGATACCACGTGCAATATTCTTTTTTACTACTTTTTTTCTAACAGCTTTTCTTTTTGCCATCTATAATTCCTTATGCCGCGCCGACAGTCTTACGTTTACCCTTACGAGTACGCGCATTTGTCTTAGTTTTCTGACCACGACATGGAAGACCACGACGGTGACGAATCCCTCTATATGAACCTAAATCCATAAGAGCTTTAATATCCATAGCTACTTTCTTACGTAAATCACCTTCAACCATATGGCTTTTACGGATTTCAGCAGTAATTGCAGCAACATCAGCTTCGTTTAATTCGAAAACTCTTTTGTTATAGTCTATGCCTGTAGCGTCTAAAATTAGACGTGACGCATGAAGACCAATACCATAGACATACGTTAAACCGTATTCTATTCTTTTCTTTTTAGGTAAATCAACACCAGATATACGAGCCATGGTTATCCTTGTCTCTGTTTATGTTTTTTAACTTTGCAGATTACTCTTACAATGCCTTTTCTCTTGATAACTTTACAGTCATCACACATCTTCTTCACTGAAGCTCTTACTTTCATAAGTAGTCCTTTGTTTGTACATCTTTACTGTTCTTAGGCTAGGAGTATCAAAAACAACTCCCCAAGCCAATACTTTTATCTGTATAGTGTATATATAGATAGAAATACTCTTCTCTTTTGTTAAAACAGTAAAGCGGATGGGAATTATACCCAAATATTTTTAAAGAATTTATTAAAGCTTAAAATTTATTCCCATAATACACTTACTCCATACTCTTGATTAAGTATAATATGCTTTTTATAATAAACTTTTTTTCCATACTTTTTACTGAGCAGTTCGACTTCTAACTCTTCATCATTTAAAAGAGTTCGTATATCTTTATACTGTAACCACTTCCCATACTTAGCCAAAGAGTTTTGCCAAATTCTAAAATCACAACTTGCATCCTCTCTTAACTCAAACACTTCACCATCCTCAGTTCTCCAGTTGGCATTTGAACAAGCATAAAGTTTTACTTTTTTACCACTCACTTCTTTATCTCGAACTTCTATCTCTCCATCATCGCAGTAGGGGCATTTACCTAATGTCATAATTTCTCCAAATATCATTATATTTCTAATAATAATCTAAAAAATATTTTTACTTCAAAAAAATGGCATTTTGACATACTATTTTTGGTAGAATTTCCTTATGCAAAATTATACAGATAAATTTAATACCGCCATTGAAAATACTTTTTATACAAATTTACCACTTCATGAACAAGAGTTCATAAAAGAAAAAGCCCATAAACTCCTCTTTTCAGTCCAAGAGTTAAAACAAATCATTACCATAGCACGTGACTTAGAGATGTGGAATGAAAAAACAATCAAAGAAATATTTCCTCAACATGAGCAGAAAAAAGTAGTTTTTACTCGTCTTCGTGCCACTTATGAAGCTATTCAAAATAAAACAAACTCTTATGAAAACTTTACTCTAAAAAATATTCCAAAAGAGCAAAAGTTTACTTTTAAAGTAGCTGAGAAACAGGGTTTTGGTTTAGGACTATGCCCAGTTGCTAGTGAGAAAACACGTTGTTGTAACCTACTTACTTTAGATGCTGTAGAATCATGTGGATTTGACTGTTCATACTGTTCTATTCAGAGTTTTTATAATCAAAACACGATTACCTTTGATAGTAGTTTTAAAGATAAACTACTAAAACTTGAACTTGACCCAAATAAAACTTATCATATAGGTACAGGTCAAGCAAGTGACTCCCTTATGTTTGGAAACCGTGAAGGTGTCTTAGATGCACTTTTTGAGTTTGCATTTAAAAATCCTAATGTCATTTTAGAATTTAAAACCAAAAGTGATAATATCAAGCACTTTTTAGAAAATGATGTACCACCAAATATACTCTGCACATGGAGCTTAAACACAAAAACTATTATTGAAAATGAAGAGCATTTAACTGCTTCGCTTGATAAGAGAATAAATGCAGCTAGAAAACTAGCTGATAAAGGTGTAAAAGTTGGTTTTCACTTTCACCCCATAGTTGAGTATGTTGGATACCTTAATGAGTATAAAGAGGTTTATGAGAAGCTTATAAGTGAGTTTACTCCTCAAGAAGTTGCACTTGTAAGTTTTGGGACACTTACCTTTATTAAACCCGTCATCAAACAGTTACGAGGTCGTGAGTTTAGAACAAAGATTACACAGATAGAGCATGTAGATGCAAGTGGTAAAACTTCCTATCCTGATGAAACAAAAGTTGAGATGTTTAAACATGCTTATGAGAGTTTTTCTGATTGGCAAAAAGGGGAAGAGAGAGTGTTTTTTTATCTCTGCATGGAAGAACATCAAATGTGGGCTAAAACATTTGGCTATCAGTATGCCACAAACAACGACTTTGAATCAGCCATGCTTGGAGCATATAGTAAAAAACTAGGTCAAGAATACCTAGTTGGAAGTATTAACCCATTTTAATTAAAAATGTATCTCCAGCTTCTTGAAGTGTAAAACTATGTTTATCACAAAAATCTTCATTCATAGACTCAACCATTTCAAGAGCTTTTTCTAAAGCTGCATCTTTTGAGTCTAACTCAAGATTATTTTCTAAATTACTTCTTCTAAAACAACCACACTCTCTATCTACTACTATTTTAAACATATTTATCCTTTAAATTTTTGAAATAATAACAAAAAGCTCTTTATATGCTCTTAGTTAATCTCTGTGCATATTTTTTTAAGATATAATTGCATTATTAATATATAAGGTTTCTCTCGTGAATAAAAAAGTACTTCTTTTATGTAAAGACAATAGTGCACTCTCTGTTATGGCAGAAGCTGTGCTCAATAGATATGTTAAAGAAGTAAGTGCCTCAAGTGCTGCTGTAAAAAAAACAAAAGCAATTAATCCTGCTGTTAAAACTGCACTGATTAAAGATACATCATGGAATGAAACCTATCATGCAAAAGCTGTTTTAACACTCCTTGAAGAGGAGTTTGATTTGGTTATTGCACTTGATGAGAGTGCTTCAAAAACTCTGCCTGAGTTTTCAGACAATACTATCGTAATCGAGATAGACTATGAAAATCCAAACTTCGATAGCGCTTCACAGATGGAGAGGTTTATCAAAACCTTAAAGATGGAACTTATCCCCATCACTAGAGATATATTAGAATTATAAAATCACAAATACGGAATAACCACATGACAACAAACAGACAAAGCGACTACTTAGAACTTGGAGTTATCAATACTTTAATGATTGATAGACTTACGACACCTGGTGCATACTTAATGGCACAAAATGGAGAGGATGTTTTACTTCCTGGACCCTACCTTACACCCGAGATGAAAGAGAGAACCTTAGTAGATGTATTTCTCTACACAGATTCTGAAGATAGACTTGTAGCAACTACTAAGAAACCAGTAGCTATGCTTGATGAGTATGCACTCTTTACAGTAGTAGATGTAGCACCTTTTGGTGCGTTTATGGACTGGGGACTGAGTAAAGACCTTTTAGTTCCAAATATGTTTCAAAAAACAAAGTTTAGTGTTGGAGAAAAACACTTTTTAAAGGTTATCTATGATGAGAGAACACATAGGCTTGTAGGAACTGAAAAAGTTGGTGATTTTTTAGATAAAAATGTAAAAGGTTTGGCTGTAAACAAAGTAGTTCAAATTCTCGTCATTTCTAAAACACCACTTGGTTTTAAGTGTATAGTCGATGACAAATACGAAGGACTCATCTATCATAATGAAATTTTTGAAACTATAAATATAGGTGATAAAAAAACAGCTTATGTAAAGAGTGTTCGTAAAGATGGAAACATTGACCTTACATTAAGAAAAGCAGGAACTAAAAAGAGTGGTGGTAGTGATGAAAAAGTATTAGCACTTCTTAAAGAAAACAAAGGCATTATGCCATATAACTATAAGAGTGATGCCCAGCTTATAAAAGATGTTTTTTCTTTGAGTAAAAAAGAGTTTAAACGCACACTTACTTCATTGCAAGATGCAGGTAAAATTGAAGTAAAAGATACTGGGATATACCTCAAAGGCTAAAAATGATTAAGAAAAAATTTAATGAAGATTTACGAGGAAAAGATATAGAGTTTGAGATGCAAAACCAAAGATATAAAGCTATTCGTTTTTATCAAGCAAAAATGACACTTGATGTGATGCTTATAGATGATATTGAAAAACAAGGCATCATCAACATACCTTTTGCACATATACCAAAAGCAACAAAAAAGATAATAAAGCCACAATAGTATGAGTGAGAAAATTAATCAAGCAAGTAGTGGTGGTGATTTCTATATTTGGGCTATAATGTTTAGTATACTTATAGTTGGTGTTGGTTATTTAGCCTATGTTAACAAAGATATAGAGAGATAAATACTTTAGGAGAATATCAATGAAAAAATGCAATTCACTACAAGAAGTTAGATCTGAAATAGATAAGATAGATACAAAACTTGTTGAACTTATTTCTGATAGAAGTCATCTTATTCGTCAAGCTGCTGGTTTTAAAAACTCTGTTGATGAAGTAAAAGAGAGTGATAGAATAGAGTTTATACTTCAAAGAACTCGTCATAAAGCAATAGAACTTGGCATAAATCCAAATATGATAAGTGAGTTATTTACGATAATGATTGATGAAATGGTTGAGATGGAGATATCTGAATTTAGAAATTTAGATGTATTTTAGAACGAAAGCTAGCAGGAACTAAAAGTTCCTACTTGTATCTATAAGTGATACGACCCTTATCAAGTGAGTATGGAGTTAACTCTAGTTTCACTTTATCACCTGGAAGAATTTTAATGTAATGCATTCTCATTTTTCCAGCAATATGACATAAAATAATATGTCCATTTTCTAATTCAACACGGAAAGTTGCATTTGGTAATGCTTCAATAATCTTGCCGTCAACTTCAATAACGTCAGCTTTAGCCATTTATAAGTCCTTTTTTACTCTTAAGCAAGAGATAATATTTCAGCTTTACCGTTGATAACTGCAACAGTATGCTCATAGTGTGAACCGCGTAAACCATCGGCACTAACAACATCCCACTTATTTTCTAAAATAATTGGTTTGGAATCTTTTTGACATATCATAGGTTCCAAACAAAAAACCATTCCATTCTTTATCTTTGGTCCAGCTTTCGCTTTTCCATCGAGGTAGTTAGGAATTTGAGGTTCTTCATGAGGTTTTCGCCCAATTCCATGTCCACAAAAATCTCTCAAAGGTACATACCCAGCTTCAATAATAGTCGATTGTAAAATCTCTGATAACTCTTTAAAACGCATACCCTCTTTAATACTCTCAATAGCAGTATAAAGTGTATTTTTAGCCAAGCAATAAGTGCCTCATCCTGAGCATCAATTTTACCAACACCAACTGTAATTGCAGCATCACCAAACCAGCCATCAAGTTCAGTGCCAATATCATAACCAATAACATCACCTTCTTGAAGCTTGTAATCAGTTGGAATACCGTGAATGATGACTTGATTGAGTGAAGTACAAACTGCATTTGGGAAACCATATAGACCTTTAAAAGAAGGCTTAGCACCATGGCTACGGATATAATCCTCAGCTTGTGCATCAAGCTCTTTTAAACTTGCCCCAACCTTTGTGTTTGCTCGCATTAATTCGAGAGCGCCACCAACAATTTTGTTAGCAGCACGAAGTTTTTCAATTTCTTGAGGTTTTCTAAGCGAAATCGCCATTTTTATAGACCGACCGCACTTAATGTTTCATATTTACTCATATAAACCTGTGCTTCAATTTTTCTCATCGTATCAAGTGCAACTTGAACAACGATTAAAACTGCAGTTCCACCAAAGAAAAATGGAACACCCATACCCTTTATTATCATAAATGGTAAAGTAGCAACAAGACCTAGATAAAGAGCACCAGTAATAGTAAGTCTACCAGCAGTGTCATTTAAAAATTCTTTTGTAGCATTTCCGGTACGGATACCAGGAATAAATCCACCTTGGCGTTTTAAGTTATCTGCAATATCTTTTGCATTAAATGTAATCGATAGCATAAAAGAATGCAAAGAAAATAACAAATACAAAAGTCAAAAAGTTAAAGAAATAACTATTTGGATTTAAAAAGTCAGCGATAGCCTGCATAGTAGGATTAGTACTAGAAGATAAAACTGTCATTGGAAACATCAGTATCGCAGATGCAAAGATAACTGGAATAACACCGGCTAAATTCACTTTAATAGGAATATAGTTCATTACACGTTTATCTTGGTTTTGCATCATAGTCTTTTTAGCATATGTAATAGGAACACGACGCTCACCTAGTTCAACATAAATAATGACTCCTACGGTTCCCAAAATTAAAGCAAGAATTGCTATAACCGTGATGAAACTCATAGCACCAGTGTTTACCATTGTAATTGTTTGACCAATTGCAGATGGGATAGCTGATACAATTCCTGCAAAGATAATAAGAGAGATACCGTTACCGATACCACTTTGAGTTATCTGTTCACCAATCCACATAAGTAACATAGTTCCTGCAAGCATTGAGACAGCAGAAAGAAGTATAAATGTGTTATGATCAGCAAGTATTGCGGAGTTACCACTTGGTCCTGTAAGACTTTGCAATCCTACACTCACACCAATTGCTTGAATTATAGTAATTACAATAGTCGCATAACGAATAATTTGCATATACTTAACCATACCATCACGCTCTTTTTTCATCTGACCTAAAGTAGGAAATGTTGCAGCTAAAAGCTCCATGATAATTGAGGCAGTAATGTAAGGCATAATACCAAGTGAAATAATTGAGAGTCTCTCTACTGCGTTTCCGCTGAACATGTTAAAAAGTCCAAGAGCATCTGATTGATGTGAGTCGAAGAAAGAAGCGATTACCGCTGTATCTACACCTGGAACTGGCACATAAGCCAGTAGGCGGTAGACAAATAAAAACCCTATAGTAATAAATATTTTATTTACTAGATTTTTATTCATAATAACTAATTACCAGTTGTAGTAACGTTATCGTCTTTAATTTTTGAAGCAAGGTCTTTTGCACCAGCTCCAACTAATTTAACTTTTGCAACTGCAGCACCCATTTTGTGAACACCACGGATTGACTCGATAGTAATTTCAGCAAGTTCTGCAACAGCTTTAATTTTTGTAACATTAATAACATATGGCTTCACTAATCTAGAAGTAAATCCTATCTTAGGCATACGTTTTGCAAGTGGCTGTTGACCACCCTCAAAGTTACGTTTTCTTTTGTAACCTGAACGAGATTTCTGACCTTTTTGACCACGAGCTGCAGTCTTTCCAGTACCAGAAGCCTGTCCACGACCAACACGTTTACGGTTAGAAGTAGAACCAACAGCTGGTGTTAAGTTTTCAATACCCATCATCTATCCTTTAAGTCTACCAAGTGCTTCGACAGTTGCGCGCACTAGTGTATTAGGGTTGTTAGAACCGATTGATTTTGTAAGAATATCTTGAATTCCTGCAAGCTCAAGAACTGGGCGAGCAGCTCCACCAGCGATAACACCTGTACCTTCAGATGCTGGCTTAAGAAGAATGCGACTTGCATTATACTTATGCTCAATATCATGAGCTATTGTTGTACCTTTAATACTTACAGTTGTAAGATTTTTAAATGCATTATCAACAGCTTTACGGATAGCATCAGGAACTTCTTTCGCTTTTCCCATACCATAACCGATAGTACCATTTTTGTCACCAACTACGATAAGAGCAGTAAAACGGAAACGTCTACCACCTTTAACAACTTTAGTAACACGACCAATATTTACAATTGACTCTTCAAAATCATCTCTGTTAATTTCCATCATGTCTCCTTAAAACTTAATTTCGTTAGCACGAAGTGCATCACCAAACGCAGCGATTACGCCGTGATATTGGTAACCATTACGGTCAAATACAATCTCAGTGATGTTAGCAGCTTTAAGTGTTGCAGCAAATGCTTCACCTAATGCAGTAGCACCTTCTTTGTTTGCACTTTTACTTATTGACTTAGAGTTTGCAGCACATAATGTTGTTGCAGTAACATCATCAATAGCTTGTACACTTAAGTAACGATTTGATTTAAATACAGAAACACGAGGAAGTGTAGCACTACCAGATATTTTTGCACGAATACGTAACTTACGCTTTAAACGGTTAGCTACTTTGCTTTTTAATATTTTAGCATTCATATTTTAATACCTTCCCTTACTTCTTAGCAGTTTTACCGGCTTTACGCACGATATGCTCTTCCATGTATTTCACACCCTTGCCTTTATATGGCTCTGGTGGACGGAAACTTCTAATTTTTGCAGCTGCTGAACCTAAAAGTTGTTTGTCATGACTTTTAAGAGTAATAACATTTTTTTCAACACTAGCTTCAAGACCATCAACTAAATCAAAGTTAATATCATGTGAGTGACCAAGTTGAAGATTAAGAACTTTACCTTTAACAGCAGCTCTATAACCAACACCATTGATTTCAAGTTGTTTTGTATAACCTGTAGTTAAACCAACCACAATATTTTGTGATAGTGCTCTATAAGTTCCCCAAAATGCTCTATGCTCTTTTGAATCTGACTTAGTAGCAAAAGTTATAATATTTCCATCAACAGTGAAGTCAACATTTCCTTTTGTATCTAAGTCCATAGTTAGTTTACCTTTAGTAAACGTGATAACATCTCCATTTGTAGCAACTTTAATATCACTTCCAAAATCTACTGGTAATTTTCCAATTCTTGACATGCTATACTCCTACCATACCGTACACATAACTTCACCACCAATGCCAAGCTCATAAGCTTTGTCATTAGAAAGAACGCCATGTGATGTACTAACTATAATTGTTCCATAACCATTTTTGAAACGTTTAATCCCTTCTTTACCTTTATAGACACGACGTCCAGGCTTAGAAACTCTTTTCATTTCATTGATTACAGTTTTACCATCTTCATTATACTTAAGTACAACTTTGATTGTCTTTTTAACGCCATCTTCAAGAACGTTAGCTGACTCAAGGTAACCTTTTTCTACTAAGATATTTGCTAATGCTTCAATAGTTTTTGAATGTACTAAAGTAGTAACTGGTAATCTTCTCATACCTGCATTACGAACACGTGTTAACGCATCTGATACTAGATCATTAATTGCCATTATTTTTCCTTAATGTGGGTGCTTATTAAAAGCACCTGCTATTGTTAGAAGTTTCAAGTTAGTAAATGTTAACAAAACGCACTAGTGCGTGAGCCCTCCGCTGAGGAGAACCTAGTGTTAACGTAGGATAGATGGGCTTTTGCTCATCTACCGTACTATTACCAACTAGACTTTCTAACACCTGGGATTAATCCCTCATTTGCCATTTTTCTAAAACATATACGACAGATACCGAAGTCTCTAAGTACTGAGTGTGGACGACCACAGATTTGACATCTTGTGTAACCACGTACTTTAAACTTTGGTGTTCTCGCCGCTTTTGCGATCATTGACTTCTTAGCCATTAGTTACTCCCTTTAGTGAAAGGCATACCCATTTTCTCTAAAAGAGCAAATCCTGCCTTGTCTGAATCAGCTGTAGTAACCATAGTGATGTTCATACCATGAATTTGCATGATAGAATCATAAGATACTTCAGGGAAGATTAGTTGTTCTGTAAGACCGAAGTTATAATTACCACGACCATCAAAACCATTTCTTGGAACACCACGGAAATCTTTTACACGTGGAAGTGCAATAGCTACGAGACGATCAAGAAAGTTATACATATTATCACCACGAAGTGTTACACGTACCCCAACAGGCATACCTTCACGAACTTTAAAACCTGCAACAGATTTGTTCGTGATTACTGTAACTGCTTTTTGACCAGCGATAGTAGTAATTGTATCTTCAATATTTTTAATAAGCTTATTATCTTTCATTGCAAAACCAGTACCAACAGAGATGATAATCTTCTCTATTTTTGGAGTTTGCATAGGGTTTTTAATTCCTAATTCAGCTTGTAATTCAGATTTTAAACCTAAATATTTTTCTTTAAAACGAGCCACTTTTATGCCTCCACTTTACGTACATTTGAAGCATCGATAGGCATCTCTTTATTGATATGACCACCTTTTGCATTCTCTTCAGTTGGTTTGATAGCTTTTTTCGCTATTTTACAACCCTCTACGATAACCTTGTTTTTCTTAGGCATTACTGCAACAACAGTAGCCTTAGTTCCACGGTCATCTCCAGCGATAATTTCTACAGTATCACCTTTTTTGAAATTAAACTTTGACATTAAACAACCTCCGGCGCAAGAGAAACAATTTTCATAAATCCTGCATAACGTACTTCACGACCAACAGGGCCAAAAATACGAGTACCAATTGGCTCTCTTTTGTCATCTAAGATTACTGCTGCATTGTCATCAAAACGAATTAATGAACCATTTTCACGTTGAACTTCTTTATGAGTTCTAACGATCACAGCTTTAACAACCTTACCTTTTTTAACTTTAGCAGTTGGAGTCGCTTTTTTAACAGAAGCAACTATAACATCACCTACTGTTGCATAACGACGCTTAGAACCACCAAGCACTTTAATACACATAATTTCTTTAGCACCTGTATTATCAGCTACTACTAGACGAGTAAAACCTTGGATCATTACTTAGCTCCTAGTACTACTGTTTTAAGTCTAAAAGATTTAGTCTTAGAAAGTGGGCGACACTCGATTGCAATAATCTCGTCTCCAACTTTAACTTCATTGCGCTCATCATGTACTAGGTACTTTTTGAAACGCTTAACAACTTTATGATAACGAGGGTGCATTACACGACGCTCAACAACAATAGATACTGTTTTGTCACCTGCAATAGTTACTACTTTACCTTGAATTTCACGTTTATGTGTCATTTGGGCTCCTAGTTTGCTACTGCAGTAAGTGCAGTATTTATCTTAGCAATATCTTTTTTAGCGACTGTAAGTTCACTAGTGTTTTGAAGTTGCATCATTTTTTGTTTAATCTTAAGAGTAAACAGTTCTGTTTTTCTTTCTTTAAGCATTGCTTGAAGCTCTGCTACTGTTTTATCTGCTAAATCAGAATATTTCATTGTTCATCTCCGCAGTGATAATTTTACATTTGAATGGTAGCTTGTGCATTGCAAGAGTTAATGCCTCGCGGGCAATATCTTCTGGAATTCCAGCTATCTCAAATATGATACGACCTGGCTTAATATTCATAACCCATTGATCAACAGCTCCCTTACCTTTACCCATACGAGTTTCAAGCGGTTTAGCTGTTAATGGTTTAGCTGGGAATACACGAATCCACATCTTACCTTGACGTTTAAGGTGACGAGTTGCAGAGATACGTGCTGACTCTATTTGACGAGAGTTAATACGACCAGCTTCAACAGCTTTAAAAGCTATGTCACCAAATGCTAAGCTATAACCTGAACGAGCATAACCACGGTTACGACCCTTCATTACTTTACGATATTTTGTTCTTTTTGGCATTAACATAATTATTCAGCCTTTTCACGTGGAGCACGTTTTGGACGACGCTCTTTTTTCTCTTCTTTTGCTTCCGCAGGAATACCTTTTGTAAGTACCTCACCTTTGAAGATCCATACTTTAATACCGATAATTCCGTATGTAGTATGTGCTTCAGCAAAACCGTAATCGATCTTAGCACGAAGTGTATGTAAAGGAACACGTCCCTCTAAATACCACTCAGTACGAGCCATTTCAGCTCCACCAAGACGACCAGCAACTGCAATTTTAATTCCCTTAGCACCAGAACGTTGTGCACCTTGCATAACTTTTTTCATAGCTCTACGGAAGGCAATACGACGCTCTAGTTGAGTAGCAACATTTTCAGCAACAAGTTGAGCAGATGTTTGAGCTTTCTTCTCTTCTTTGATGTTTACAGAAATTGTTTTACCAATAAGCTTTTGAAGATTAGTCTTAAGCTTCTCAATATCAGCACCTTTCTTCCCAATAATAATACCAGGACGAGCAGCAACGATAGTTACACGAAGTCTTTTAACTGTTCTTTCAATGATGATGTTAGCAACACCAGCATAATAAAGCTCTTTCTTTAAAAATGTTCTTATCTTGTGATCTTCGCCTAAAGCAGCTGGAGCTGTTTTGAAGTTAGGGAACCAACGGCTCTCCCAGTTACGGTTGATACCAAGACGTAAACCAATAGGATTAACTTTTTGACCCATACTATTTACCCTCCACTATTACTAAGATATGTGCTGTTGGTTTTCTAATACCTGAAGCCATACCACGTGCTCGTGGACGGAAACGTTTAAGAACAGGACCATTGTCAACACGACATGATTGAACGATACAATCTTCAGCTTCCATACCACTATTTGCAACTGCAGATGCAATTACTTTATAGATGATTTTTGCTGCTTTGTTTGGTGTGAACTCTAAAGCTGCCATAGCCTCTTCAGCATTCATACCTTGAACTTCTCTCGCGATTAAACGAGATTTGATTGGAGATACACGGATAAATTTTAATAATGCTCTAGCCATCTATCTATCCTTTCTTCTGAACAGAGCCCTTATGGCCCTTAAATGTACGAGTTGGTGCAAATTCACCAAGCTTGTAACCGATGTGGTTCTCTGATACATGAACTGGAACAAATTGACGTCCATTATGAACGTTTATTGTAAAACCAACCATATCAGGTGTAACCATAGATCTTCTTGACCAAGTCTTGATAGGTTTTTTGTTACCTTCAGCTTTTGCCTTTTCAATCTTCTTACTTAAATGGTCATCAACGAATGGACCTTTTTTTAATGAACGAGCCATAATTAACCTACCCTTTTAGCATTTGGTTTACGACGAGTAATAATTAACTTATCACTTGCTTTCTTAGTACGAGTTTTCGCACCTTTAGTCGGTTTACCCCATGGAGTAACTGGATGACGACCTGAGTTCGTTTTACCTTCACCACCACCGTGTGGGTGATCAATCGGGTTCATAGCAGAACCACGAGTCTGTGGACGAATACCTAAGTGACGTTGACGACCAGCTTTAGCGATAACAATGTTACCAAACTCTTCGTTACCAACACTACCAACAGTAGCTAAACACTCACCTAATACTAAACGCATTTCAGTTGAAGGCATACGTAATGAAACATATTTACCATCACGACCCATAATCTGAGCACTTGTTCCAGCAGCACGACACATTTGTCCGCCTTTACCAGTTTTAAGCTCAATATTATGAATTAAAGTACCCACTGGGATATTTTTAAGTTTCATAGTGTTTCCAGGTTTAACATCTAAACCTTCTGAAGCTGACTCAATTACATCGCCTACTACTAAATCTTTTGGTTGAAGAATATAACGCTTCTCACCATCAGCATAAGTAATTAATGCAATACGACAGTTTCTATATGGATCATACTCAATTGCACTAACTGTACCAGGAATATCGAACTTATTTCTTTTGAAATCAATAATACGATACTGCTTCTTTGCACCAGCTTGACGGTGACGAGAAGTGATACGACCATTATTGTTACGACCAGCATGTTGTGGAAGCTTTACAAGTAATGAACGAACACTTGGTTTTGCAGTGATATCTGAGCTATCAACATTTGTATAAAAACGACGAGACGGAGTTATCGGTCTATAAGTTTTAATTGCCATGTTATACCGCCAAACTTTCTATTTGTGCACCTTCAGGTAAAGTCACATAGAACTTTTTGAAGTTGTTTTGCTTCCCTAGTACACCACGAAAACGTTTACTTTTTCCGCTTTGATTTAAAGAGTTAATCTTGTTTGGAACGATTCCAAAGTACTCTCTAAAAATTTCCTTAAGACCTGTCTTAGTTACACGTGGTGAAGTTTGAACAACAATAACACCATCTTCTTGCATACCAAGAGTCTTCTCTGTATATATAATAGATTTAATATCTGTAATATCAGCCATTACTTAGCCTCACTTATTAATGCTTCAAAAACTGCTTTTTCGATCACTAGTGAACGATAGTTAGCTGCTAAGTATGCATTTAATTCATTAGATTCGATAACATAAGTTTGAGATAAATTCTCAAATGCTAAAAATGTTGGTTCATCTAATAAAGATTTAACAATTAGAACATCTCTTTGACCTAATGCTTTAAACATTGCGCTTGCATCTTTAGTTTTACCAGATGCGATTTCAATGTTGTCAACAACAAAAAGAGTACCATTTTGTGCATGCTCATTTAAAGCAAAGTTTAAAGCTAATTTCTTTTGCTTCTTGTTTACTTTTAAATTGTAGTTATGGTTGTTCATAGAACCGAACGCTTTACCACCACCTACGAAGATAGGAGAACGACGTGAACCAGCACGAGCGCGACCGCCACCTTTTTGAGCCCATGGCTTTTTACCACCACCACGTACTTCACTTCTACCTTTTGTAGTAGCAGTGTTAGCACGCCCAGCAGCTTGAGCCGACTTAACATAAAGCCATAAGTTGTGAGGGTTAATACCAGAGAAAGACTCTGGAATTGCTAACTCAGATGCTTTTTCCATTTTTTCATTTAAAACGATTGCGCTCATTATTTAGCTACCTTTACACGACCTAGAGAACCGTTTGCACCAGATACAGAACCTAAAACCGCAATGATTTTATTTTCAGCATCGTAAGAAACGATCTCATTTTTTACACTGTTTTGTACATTTCCGTAATGTCCTGGCATTTTCTTACCTTTCATTACACGACCTGGCCACTCAGCATTACCGATTGAACCTGTTCTACGACCCATTCTATGACCGTGAGATGCAGGACCACCACCGAAGTTCCAACGTTTCATTGCACCAGCAAAACCACGACCTTTAGTAGTAAAAGTAGATCTAATCACACTAGCTTCTGCTAATGGAGTAATATCTAAATCACCAGCTTCAGTATTTGCTACTTCAAGCGTTGCAAAACGATTAAATTCAGCAGATAAGTTAAACTTTTTCTGTTGACCTTCAATTGCTTTATTCATTTTCTTACCGCTGTTGTAAGCTACAACTGCTGTAGTCACGTTGCCATTTTTTGCGTTTACTTCACATACCTTAGCATCAAGAACTCTTAAAAGAGTAACTGGCTTAGAAGGTACAGAGATAGTACGACTCATACCGATTTTTTCAACAATATATTCCACTACGAACTCCTTACTTATCCATAGAACGTACTTCTACGTCTACTTCCGGTGCAAGATCAAGCTTCATTAATGAATCAACAGTTTCTGGTGTAGCAGATACTATATCAATCATTCTAGCGTGCATACGTATTTCAAATTGCTCACGAGCTTTTTTTGTTAACGTGAACTGATTTAAGTACTGTATACTTACGAATCTTTGTTGGTAAAGGGATTGGACCACGAATTGCAGCACCTGTACGCTTTACAGCCTCAACGATTGAAGCTACAGATCTATCGAGTACACGATGATCGTAAGCTTTCAATTTTAAACGAATTTTTTCCATAATTTTCCTTCTTAAAGAACTCATCAGGCGTTACCTGACTATTAACCACTATTATTTTAGGGTGCGAAATTATACCCAAGCTTCTTCTTTTATTCAAGGATTTAGGGGGTAAATTCTGATTTAAGTATGAATTTACTTCCTTTTAATAAGGAAATGATACAATTAGGATATTTTAAGTGAGGGGATATTTATGGAAATACTACTAGAGGAATTTTATAAAATTGACTTAAATCTAGATAAGTATCACTATAGAAAACTTTTTATTGATGATAAGTCCTATCAAATATCTGGTATATCACACAGCGGTAAGACAAAACTTGTCAAAAGTTATCTTTTAGGTTTGAAAAAAAGCTCTTATCTTTATATTGATTGTAATGACATTAGAATTGATATAGAAGTTTTAAACAGTAGTCTCAACTCTTTTTGTAATCGTAATAAAATAGATGTACTTGTTTTAGATAACTATAAAGAGCAGATTAACTTTGTAAATGTTTCACAACTTATCATAACAACTGAGCTTCAAATTAAAACAGATCTGCTTATACCTCTACAACTCTATCCACTTGACTATGAAGAGTTTTTAGCTTATGAGCATAAGTACGACTCATCAGCACTCAACCATTTTTTTCAACTTGGAGGTTTTGCTTTTATGCATAAGGTAAGTGTAGATGAGAGAGTGCTTAGTATTCAGCGACTTCTAAAAAACACTTTAGATGATGTTGAGTTTGATATACTCTGTTTAGCTGCAAAGTTTATGTCTCAAAAGCTCTCTGCGTTTACTATATATGAGAGGCTTAAACTCACTCGAAAGATCAGTAAGGATAAACTCTATAAATCTTTTGAGGGTCTAGTTAAAAAGAACTATCTTCATTTAGTTGAGAAGTTTCATGCCCCTAAAGCAACTAAGAAAGTCTATCTTTGCGATACCTCTTTAAAATCAGCCTTGAGTATAGAGAAAAATTTTGGTCGTTTGTTTGAAAATATGATTTTTTTAGAACTGCTCAAATCTAATACTCCTTGCTACTATGATGATGAGATAGATTTTTATCTTCCCTCTAGTGATACTATAATTCTTTGTAAACCTTTTGCAGATGAGCGGCGTCTCTTTCAAAAACTTGAAAGCATAGAAGCCTTTATATTTACTCACTCTATTAGAAAAATTATTGCAGTAAGTATGAATAAAGAAGGTACAATTTCACACCCACTCGCACAGGTAGAGATAGTACCTTTTGATATTTGGGCTTTAGGAGATTGATATGAAAACCTTATGTGGTATAGATGAAGCAGGTCGTGGTCCTATTGCTGGTGACTTAGTTGTTGCTGGCTGTATTTTCAATGAAAAGAGTAAAATTTCTGGACTTAATGACTCTAAAAAAATCAGTGAAAAACGCAGGTATGAACTTTTTGAAGAGATATTTCCTAATACTCTGCATCATATAGTAGTTATCTCTCCAAAGCAAGTAGATGAGTTTGGTATCTCAAAGTGTATGACAAAGGCACTTTTAGAGATAAAAGAACACTTAAATGCAGATGAGTATCTCTTTGATGGTAATACTACTTTTGGTGTTGATGGACTTGAGACTATGGTAAAAGCAGATGCAAAAGTTCCTGAGGTAAGTGCTGCTTCCATACTTGCTAAAGTCACACATGATAGAAATATTATTCGCGATGCAAAATTATATCCTGAGTACTCCTTTGAAAAACATAAAGGTTATGGCACGAAACTCCATGTTGCTATGATTAAAGAGTTTGGATACTCTCCCATCCATCGAAGAAGTTTTAAACTCAAAGCCTTGGCATCCTAGGGGCATAGAAAAAGGTACTCTCTTTTAAAACCCTATAACTCTTTGTATAAGCCAATAGGATGAGAACATCCCTATAAAATATGGTGCAGTTTTACGAAGCCCTTTATTTAAAGGAGGCAGGTACTTTTGTAAGAAAATTAAGAAACTCCCTGCAATAGCGATAAAGAGTAACTGCCCTAACTCAATCCCAATATTAAATGCAAATAGAGAAAGCACTATCTCATCTTGTGGTAATCCTATACTTCTAAGAGCAGTAGAAAAACCAAAACCATGGAGCAAACCAAAGATAAATGCCACTATAGCTATATGTTTTTTAGTAAAACTATCTCTTTTACTAAGTAACTCGCGTGCTAAAAAAACGATACTCAATGCTATCATCGCTTCAATATAAGCAACCCCTACACTCACAACACCAAACATTCCAAATGCCAGTGTAATTGAGTGTGAGAGAGTAAACGCAGTAATTGCAAAAAGAAGGGATTTTATCCGTGAGATAAGCAAAAGAAGAGAGAGTACAAACAAAAGGTGGTCGTAGCCATTTAAAATATGAAAAAAACCAAGCTCTAAATACTCAATAAAAAATGTCAATTGTGAACTCTTTTGCTGTATGTATATAAAGGGAGATCTAGCTCGGAGTAGAGACTTTATAACTATATCTTCTTTCTCATACCTTATAATGACACCTCTATCTTTTGATACAAGTCCATCTATCCAGATACGTTTTTCAAACAAGCCATTTTTTCCACACCATAAACTGTACTTATCAATGATAAAGCCATTTATGATTTTTCTAGGCTCTTCGTGCATTTTTTCACAGACAAGAGGATACCTGATAACTATATCTTTACCTTTTTTGTCTGAGAGTGGTTTTTTATAGACAACTTCTATCTTATGTGTTTGTAACTCTTTGAGTTCAATGTAAGAGAGACCTGTTTGATGTGCAGATAAAGAGAGTGTAAATACAAAAAGTAAAAAAAGTTTATATATCATAAAATTATTTTTCTAAATGCAGGTTATAATTTTGTAAAATATCTTTATAGGCATTAGCGATAGTCTCTTCTTTTCTCTGCATTAGATAATCACTATAAACTCTATCTTCTACCTCATCAAACTTATAAGCTTCTCCAGTTGTTTTTTTGGTGATGTAGACAAGATGTACTCCATACTTAGAGTGTATGTTCTCATACCATATCTTTTTTCAACTTAAAGAGTTTAGATGCAAAATATTTTCCAAATATATCTTGTAGTTTATCCTCTGAAATATCTCTGTAAGTCTGTGAACCTTCAAACTTATCTCCTAAGTTTTTAATATCTTTAGGAGCGAGTTTTGTAAAATGACTCATAGTATAAAGCTCATGCATATTATTTAACTTTTGTGAAAAATAGACGTGCACAAAACTAAGAGACTTCACTTGTGAATACTCCTTTATATTTTTGAGATAATACTCATGAAGTTCCTCTTCACTTGGTTCTTTATACTCTACACTTCCAAGCAAAATAAACTCCATCTTTTCAATAAGTCTCTTTACTATAAAAGCATCACTTTTATGCAGACCTAAGCCTATAGACTCCTCAAGTAAAACTTTCTTTCTATAAGCATTATTCACATAAAGAGGAAATTCCTCTTCACTCATATCTTTTTTATATCTTCTCTTATACTCACTTTTAAGACTTTTAATCTCATAAGTAGTCAGTTTTATCTCTGTTTTTGTTTCACTCGATACATCTTTTTGTGTAACACCCCGTAGTACATATACAAGAGCAGTCCAAGTATCATAAAACTCACTAAAGGTTCTTGTAAAAATATTTTAACTTTTTTTATCATTCCTAAGTATATTAGCAGTATAATAAAAACATCATTAAAAGGGGTATGTATGGTATTAGTAACAGGAGGAGCAGGATATATAGGTTCACATACTTGTATTGCACTAGATGAGGCAGGATTTGACTTTGTAGTATTTGACAACCTTTGTAACTCTTCACAAGAGAGTCTTAAGCGAGTAGAAAAAATTATAAACAAAAAGATAAAGTTTATAGAGGGTGATATTCGCTCTGAGCAAGATATGAAAAAAGTTTTTGCAAGATACGAGATAGACTCAGTTATTCATTTTGCTGGACTTAAAGCAGTTGGAGAGTCTGTAGCACTACCTCTAAAGTACTATGATAACAATATTAACGGGACACTTGTTCTACTGCGTGTTATGCAAGAGTATGGATGTAAAAAGATTGTCTTTAGTTCTTCTGCCACAGTATATGGTGACCCCCCATACTGTACCTATAAAAGAGGACTTTGCACTAAGTGCAACAAATCCCTATGGTAGAACAAAACTCTTCATCGAAGAGATTTTGAGAGATGTTTACAAGGCTGATAATGATTTTAAAATAGTACTACTACGCTACTTTAACCCTGTTGGAGCACACAAGAGTGGCACAATAGGAGAAGACCCTAATGGTATACCAAATAACCTTATGCCTTTTATCGCCCAAACAGCTGTTGGTAAACGCGAGGTTTTAAGTGTTTTTGGAGATGACTATGACACTGTCGATGGAACTGGTGTGAGAGATTATATTCATGTAGTTGATTTAGCCCAAGGGCATGTAAATGCTCTGCTAAAAATATCATCACTAAAAGATATACTGACTGTAAACTTAGGTACGGGAAATGGGTACTCTGTTTTAGAGATGGTGAGAGCATTTGAGAGGGCTTCAGGCAAAAAAGTACCTTATAAAATTGCCCCCAGGCGAGAGGGAGATATAGCTGCATGTTATGCTGACCCCTCTTATGCTAAAGAGGTACTTGATTGGGAAGCAACAAAAGAACTCGATGAGATGTGTGAAGATAGCTGGAGATGGCAGTCACAAAACCCTCAAGGTTATGCAAACTAAAAAGAGGAGTTATTCTCGCAGTTTATTATAACTCTTGCCTCTTTTATATCAACAAACTTTAAAAGAGTATGTTTTGCATCTTCTTCTTTTGTACTAAACGCAGGCTCATTTACTAAAGTACAGGTTGATGCGAGATGAAACTCTACTTCTAAATCTACATAAGATTTAAACTCATACTCTCTTGTTTTCATATCTATT
>JAUZRZ010000044.1 GCA_030949945.1 Sulfurimonas sp.
TTTTTAGCTAGTTTGGTATGAATCTCTTTACCTTGAGAGCATTAGCTAACAATATTGAGCTCTTGGAGAACACCATTGGCTATCTTAAATGGCACTAAACCGACTAGAATGTCGAGTATAGAGAGTTTTGGCATGTTTTGAGCTATTTTAGAGATGTGTTGAGAGAGTTTTTGCATGTTAAACGCAGGCAGTAGGTTGACACTTATATCTACAGCCTGATACTCTAGTAGTGCGAACGAGGCAGCTTGTGAGATGTCAAGTATTGCAAAACCTGAAACACCATAGTTTGTAAAAAGAACATCACCTTTTACACTTATATCTTTTGACACCATTTAAGATGAGTGTGACCTCTAGCGTTTAGCTTCACTCCACCTCATCTTTTTTGCAATGTTTGAAGTTGAGATGAAGTTGAACTAAACTAGGATAAGCAGGAATGCTTGTGTGTCCAAACTCTTTGGCAAACTCTTCACCATCAGCATTTCCACCAAGGTGTTCACCTGCGCGAGAACCAGTAGCGACTATAACTGCATCAGACTCTTTGAGAAGTTTTTTTATATCTGTTATATCGGTGTTAGTATGAAAAACAACACCAAGAGAGAGTGCATAATCTTCAAATATTTTCACAACACTTTTAGCTTCATTTGAGTGTGGATAAGCGCGACCATCATCTAAAACATTTAAAAATAGACCTATCTCATTACAGAATTTCTCAAAACTATTAAAAGGGAAGCTTTGAAGTGCAAACTCTACAAATGATGGATTTTGAGAATAGAAGTCAGATGAAGAGAGGTTTTTGTTTGAGATATTACAACGTCCATTACCACTTACTAAAATTTTTTTAGCTATTTTAGTGTTTTGCTCATAAACTGTAACATTTAAACCAGCTTTAGCACAAAGTATCGCAGAAAAAATTCCACTTGCTCCTGCTCCAACTATAGAGACTTCTTTACTCATTTAAAGACTCACTATCTTTGCACCAAAAACCACCGAGGTGTTGAGGGGCATCAGCGAACTCTTTGAACTCTAGGATGTGCGATAAGAAAGTTTTTAACGGCATAGGAGAGTTTTCCTGTCCCTATACCATGATAGACTATGACTTCATCCCAACCATTTATAAGTGCATCATTTAAAAACTTATCTAAAAGACTCACAGGCCTCATCAGCTCTTAAACCATGCAGGTCACACTTGAGACCAGCTCTTTTTTCTACATTTAAAGAGACATTTGTTTTTGGTTTGAGTTTAAGGCTTGTGTGTGGCGAAGGTGTTTTGTTTTGACACGGACTTTCATCCCATCCATCTCTATAGTTGCCTCTTTTTCACCTCTCATAGAGATGATAGTTCCACGATTTGAGTGATACTTGACAACATCACCAACTTTAAAACTCTCATCTCTTTGGAGTTTGTCTTCGCCTTTTGGTGGCAGTTTTTTATTTGCTTTGATCTCATCGCCTCGGTGGATGGACTGTGTATCATTAGCTTTAGCTGCAGCTTTTGCTTCACTAATTGCGACATCATAACTGCGTTTAAGTGCTGCTTTTTGCTCTTCTATCTCAAGGAGTTGTTCTTCTCTTGTATCTTTGAGTTGTAACTCTTTTTTCTTTAAGTCGGCTAGTTTTTCATCAACAAGAGAGTGTTTTCGCTTTAGCTCGCGTTCGAGCTGGCTTCCGCGTTCTATAAGTAAGGAAAGCTTTTCAGAATTGTCACCATAGACTGCTTTTGCTTCTTTGACAATGGCATTATTTATTCCATATCGCGAGGCCGTTTCAAAAGCATAAGACTTCCCGATGATTCCTTGCATAAACTCATAAGTAGGTTTACGAGCCTCTTCATCATAGATGGCAGCCATTAGCTCTACATCATCACGGTCAGCCATAAGTGCAGCGAGGCGTTTATGGTGAGTAGTCACTACTACCTTTTGTCTGCGTTTGATAAGGTCATCCGAGTATAACTTTAAAAAAGAGCGCGCTGCCTCATCAGAGTCAGTTCCAAGTTCTATCTCATCTACACCAACAAGGGCAGAGGTCTCTTTGAAAATGTTAGCAAACTCTTGCATACGTCCAGCAAAAGTAGAGATGTCATTTTTAACATTTTGAGGGTCATCTATGATGGCTAGAACTGTTTTAAAACTTCCTATATGAGATTTATGTTCATCGAGTTTCATAGGGATGATGTACTTTGCCATAAACGCAGAGGCGAGGATGGATTTGAGTAGCATAGTTTTACCACCTGCATTTACACCATGTAATCATCAAAATATTCTTTGAAAAGTCTACATCTATGGGCTTTGCATTATGAAGTGCAGGGTGGATAAAACCTTTGAGGATTATTTTAGAATCTTTTTGGCTTTTTATGAGTTGCATATTTTTACTTTGTGCAAAAAGCACTCTTGCTTGGTAGTTGTCAAACTTCGTAAACTCTTTATCTATGAAGTTTATAAAGGGTTGTAGCTCTGAAAGTTTAGAAGAGAACTCTTTAGCATACTCATAAAGATATAGCTTCTCTCTCTTGTTCAATAAAACGGATTTTTTCTTTTGATTTTAAGATACTATCAGGACTTACAAAAAAGAAACCACCAGATGAACGACCAACGACAGCACCTTTTAGCACATGGTTAAAGCCACCACGAACTAAAAGACAATCTTCATTGTTTACAAAATGCACCTGTGTGTCTACTAAATATCCTGCTAATTTTGAACTGCCCATCATACGTTTAAGCGAACTTGACATAGATGCTCGATGCTCTTTTATACGAGTAGAGAGCCCAAAAAGGTTTTCATCCAAATTTTCTTCAAACTTGCCATCATGTGTAAAGTATTTTTCTACTTCTGTAAACTTCTGAGGTATATCAAACTTAGACATAAACTCACCGATAATTCCATCTAAATTACGGTTTTTAAAGTAGCGAAAATAGCGAACAATTTTTACTATTTCGTACACTTGTTCAAAGTTTAAAACACCATGTTTTTTTAGATGGTTTTTAAGGGTAAAAAAGTCAATTACTTTGGGAGGAGCTTTAAACTCTAACATATCAAGAGCTTTTATATACTTAAAATGCAGTTCTTGGTCACCCTCTATGTATAGAGAACTGTCCCGTGAAAAAAAACTTGAAAACTGCTCAATATGCTCTTGAATATCAAGCTGTTTGATAAGAGTGTTTATTTTTTCTTGTTTAGTACTTACTGACATGTAGATGCAGCTAATCATCTCCGCATAGTTTGGAGTGTTTTTTCGTCCTATAAAGGTATATGTTCCGGTACTTAATGAGTAGTTTGTACTATTTACATCTTTGCCATCACACTTTATTGTTTGCCCTTGTTTGTACTTTAAAACGGCATCAAGCATTTTTTGACTCTCTTGTTTTTTGTATTGGTTATACATAACAGCTAAAGAGAGGATAGAGAGTATAATAATTATAGTGTAAACTATCTGCATTTTAGTAAGTTCTGTAAGATAATGAAGTGCTAGAAAAAAAAGTCCTACTATTATGATGCCGATGAGATATGTCATTATGCGATTCCTCTGATTTGGTAGGTAATATCACCAGCTCCAAAGCCTATGATAAGACCTTTATCTAGTGTTTGTAAGTTCTGTGCATCTTTTACCACTGTTATGTGATTATTTGCACGTGTAATTGTGTCTGCCATTGTGAGGTTGTAGGCTTTAAACTTTGTTTATAAAGTCTATGTCTCGAGGTGCTTCACTTGCAGCCCAAACTGGAAGTATGATAAGCTCATCTGCTCCATCAAAACACTTTATAAACTCTTCTAGGTTGTCTATAGTTCGAGAGTACTTATGAGGTTGCCAGATAGCAGTTATTTTTTGAAATCCTTTGAGCCTTGCATACTCTTTTACAGACTCAAATGTTGCTTTTATCTCTGTAGGATGATGTCCATAGTCGTCTATTATTACACTATCTTTTTGGGAACCAACAATATCAAAACGTTTTTTGATACCCTTAAAGTTTAAAAGCTTTTCTCGAATCTCTTCTATATTCATAGAGTCACTTGCCGCTAAGATGGCAAGGGCCGCATCAAGAGCTATATGTTTTCCAAATCCCCAAACACTAAAGTAACCTAAATCACGAAATTCAAATTTTGTGTGAGGTTCATTGTTTATAAGTGTATATGTGATGTTTTTGATGTCAGTTGAAGGATAGAGCCATTTAGCTTCAACACTATCAACTAGGGCACTTAAAAATGGGTCTTCTGCGTTTAATACTTTTATTGGTGCTGCGTTTATGAATGTTTTATAGGAGTCATAAAATCTATCGTAGTTATAATCATAGTATTCCATATGTTCAGGTTCAGCATTTATAACTATAGCGCAGTAAGGATTTGAGTTTATAAAACTTCCATCACTCTCATCTGCTTCAAAAAGCATAACATCAGTAGAAGCATCATAACGAACATTTGAACCAAAAGCTTTAGACTCAGCACCGATGATAGATGAACCATCCATAATGGCACTTAGTATCGCAGTTGTAGTACTTTTTCCATGTGCACCAGCGACAGAATAAACTTTTCTATCTTCTAGTATTTTTATAAGTGCTTCTCGACGTGCTAGGACTTCTATACCTTTGGCTTTTGCTGCAAGTATTTCAGGGTTTTGGGGGCTAATAATCGCAGAATGAACAATCAAATCTTGCTCACTAATAGCTTGTGCAGAGTGAGGAACTGTAATGCACATTCCCATTTTACGTAGTTTATCGGTGATAAGAGTATCTTTAATATCAGAGCCACTTACAGTGTGACCTCTAAAGTGCATATACTGAGCGAGTCCAGAGATACCAATTCCACCAATACCGATAAAATGTATTTTCATATTTTATACCCCTTGTTATTGTGCATTATCTAGCAACTTTTGTGCCTCTTTTGTAAACACAGAGATATAAAAAGTCCCTCTGTTTTGTGTTTCATCCATATCTGATATTTTACTCATAAAGTCATCTAAACTTATTTTTTCTGAAGATGCAATCCAGTGAAACTTGAGTGCAAGAGAAAAATTATCATCATTAGTCAGTCCACTAAGAACTTCAAAAAGTGCTGCAGCATCTTTTGGCTCACCTGCTGAGTAGTGCTCCATCGCATACTCATAAAGAGCACGGACAGTTGCAAAGTCTTGAACTTCACTCATATCCATCTTTCTATGAGACTCTAAAGTCTCTGTAAGTTTTTCTAAAGCGAGGTCTAAGATATTTGCATAAAAGCCACCAAGTGTATCTTCATCGAAGAGTTCATGTGCCTCTTGTTCTAAAACATAAAGCCCCGCAATATCACTCTCTTGTTGTGCTTTGAGTACTTTTTCTTTTAACTCTTGTGTCTTTATCCATCTAGGCACTCCTTAATTCTTTGTAATGCACTTCTTGTTTTTTCTTGCGTTTCAACTAAAGCGATACGAATATAACCTATACCAGGGTTTTTACCGGCTTGGCTCTCTCTTGCTAAAAATTCACCTGGAAGAACTTTTACATTGTACTTTTCATAAAGTCTTTTTGTAAATTCTAGGGCATCTTTTACTTCTATCCAGAGGTAAAAAGTGGCACTTGGTATCTCACTACCGAGTATCTCTTTTGCGATAAGAAAGTTTTCTTTGTAAATTTTTCGTGAAGCGATTACATGCTCTTCATCACTCCAAGCTGCAGCTGCTGCACTTTGAAGAGGAAGAGGAGAAGCACATCCTATGTATGTTCTGTACTTCATATACTCTTTTAGTATCTCTTTATCACCCGCTATAAAACCAGAACGAAGACCTGGAGCTGATGAGCGTTTTGAGATAGAGTTTATGACTAAAATATTTTTAAACGCAGTGTTACCTACATAAGTAGAAGCTTCAAGCAGTGAAGGGGAGGGAATATCTGCATATATTTCGCTATAACACTCATCATTGAGGAGTACAAAGTTATGTTTGAGTGCTAGTTTTACCCAAGTTCCAAGTTCATCTATAGTGAGAGTCGATGTAGTTGGATTGTTTGGAAAGTTTAAAATTACAAGGTCACATTTGGCTAGTTCTTTTTCATTTATCTCAGGTTTAAAGCTGTTTTCTTTTGTAAGATTGAGATGAATTACTCTTGAACGAGTAGCAAGTGCAGCTCCCTCATATATCTGATAAAATGGATTTGGGTATGCCATAACAGACTCTTTTTTATCAAAAAGTAAAAACTGTGGAAAGTTAAAAAGCACTTCTCTTGTCCCAAAACAAGGAATAATTTGTGCATCATCTAGCTCTGTATGAAAGCGACGCTTTATAAAAGCTCTTATAGCTTCTCTTAAGCTAGTCTCTCCACCAGTTTTAGGGTATTTTTTTAGAAGAGGGGCATTCTCTATGAGAGACTCTTGTATAAACGCAGGTGTTTCAAACTGTGGCTCACCTATAGTTAAGACAGAGGGAGTCAAGTTTGGGTTAGGTATAATGTTTTTGAGTAAATTGTTTAGTTTTTCAAATGGATAGGGTTCAAAATTCATACGCAATTATAGCTAAAAAAGATTTATGTACCATTAGAGGAATCTATTTTATACTTTTTTCGCTTTTGAATTTGGTGCTCATCAAGAAATATTCTGTTGTATAACTTAAGTCTTAGTCAGAAGAAACTGTAATAAAAAATAATATATGGAGTGTAAAAAGTAAACTTATGAATATAATTGTAAACGGACAAGAAAAAGTTTTAATATAAGAAAACATAACAATAGAAGAGTTACTAAAAGTTTTAGAACTTGAAGGAAAAGTTATGGCAGCTGCTGTAAATATGGATATAGTAAAGCAAGATAGTTGGAACACTCACCGTTTGAAAGATGGTGATAAACTAGAACTGCTTGACTTCGTTGGAGGGGGATAAAACCTCTACTGCAACTACCCCAACTGCATACTCTCCATGATGGTGATGGAACACTACACATCGATCAATCTTAAACTCATCCATGGTTCCCTACTTAAAGAGGGTTTGGACGCACCCTTGTCTGTTTTATAAATCCGCATATCATGAAAAGAACAAGTACTTCCTATCCCAGTACCAAGTGCCTTGGAAAAAGCCTCTTTAATAGCCCAAAAACCTGCTGCTGTTTTGTGTGATTTAATAAGATGGAGTTCATCAGGAGAGAGAAATTTTAGTAACCCCTTCTCTCCAAAACGTTCCATTAAACGCTCCATTCGAGAAGTTTTTATAAGGTCAATGCCTATCATGCAGTAATATTCACTTATTGAATAACAAATTCTGTAAAGTAAATACCACGAATAGTACCATCGCTAATCATTGCGTTTAGTGTATCCATAATCTGTTGGGAAACTTTTTGTTTTCCTTTTTTAGAAGAAATTTCTTCAAGTGTTTTTGATGTTAAGATTCGGATGATTCTATCTCGTAGTACTGCTGACTTTGCATCAAGCTCTAAACTTAACTCTTCGCCTTCAAGCTCTAAACTCATTGTTACTTTGAGGTAACGACGTCCTGCATCACTTTTTAAGTTTACAGTAAAAGTATCAAGTGGATATAAAATACCAATATCACTTAATTGTCGAGAATCATTGTACTGTGCTGGTGCTCTTCTTGAAGCACTTTTTTGAGGTGCTTGCATCTCTTGCGTTTGTTTATTGTTACTTGGGACTTCTTCATCATCACCCATAAGTAAAACAGTTACCACACCACCTATAATAATTATTAAAACTAGTACGACAATGATGATAATCATCAACATATTACTAGATTTTTTTTCCTTAGGTGCAGATTCTTCTTCTTTTGTTTCTTCTTCAGCCATTATTCTTCCTTGAATAGTTTTGTGTAGTATAGCTAATAATTATTACGAATTACAAATTTAGTTTATAAAATTTTAGTACCACTCTAAAAGTTTTGTTACTTCATCAACTACAAAAGTTTTTATTTTTGATTTTTCAAGTGGTTTTTTTGCTACTAAAGCCTTTGTAATATTTTGCATGATTGCCTCTTTGAGTCTTACATCTAGTGCATAAACTTCTCTGACATCACCAACAAGAGAAACCTCTCCTATAAATATAGTCTCCTTAGAGATTGCACGGTCACGAAAGCTACTAATAATAGCTGCTAGTATTGCTAAGTCTGCTGCTGTTTCTGTGATTTTTATTCCACCTGTTATATTTATAAAAACATCATATCCTGAGAGTGGTATCTCTAGTTTTACGTTCAAGAAGTGCTAGTAGCATATTGAGCCTATTGTTATCAAAGCCGGTGGCTTGGCGTTTAGAGTTACTTGTATGTGACTCTGAGACAAGTGCTTGAACTTCAAGAATAATGGGACGACTCCCCTCCATGACAACTGTAAGGGCTGAGCCACTCTGTTTTGAGTCTCTATTAAAAAAGCGTGAGGCTACATCAGTGGCTGAGACTAAGCCCTCACTACGCATCTCGAAGACTCCTATCTCACTTGTAGGACCAAAACGATTTTTAAAACCTCTTAAAATTCTCAACTCTTGAGAAGAGTCGCCCTCAAAATATAAAACAGTATCTACCATATGCTCTAAAACACGAGGACCTGCTATTGATCCCTCTTTTGTGATATGCCCGATGATAAAAATAGCAGTATCACTCTCTTTTGCGATGCGCATCAACTCAAAAGTGATCTGTCTTACCTGTGTTACACTCCCTGGTGCTGAAGTTATGTTCTCTGAGTAGATAGTCTGAATAGAATCTACAATAAGAAAGTCATACCTGCGTTCTTGGAGTTCTACAAGGATCTGTTCTAGTCGTATTTCACTGAGAAGATAAAGGTTTTTTTCATTTGATTTAAGACGATTTGCTCGTAATTTTATCTGTCCAGCAGACTCTTCCCCTGTTACATATAAAACATTTTTTCCAGTGCTTGCAACATTTGAGCCTACTTTTAGAAGCAAGGTAGATTTTCCAACACCTGGGCTTCCTCCTATTAGAGTAAGACTACCTGGTACTATACCTCCACCCAAAACAGAATCAAGTTCAGTGTCAAGTGAAGAAAAACGATAAATCTCTTCTTCTTGTATATCTGTGATACTTACAGCTTTACTCTTTTTACTAGTAGTTGATTTTGTCTGTTTTACAACTTCTTGTTGGTGTTCGTTTAGTTCAATAAAACTATCCCATGCACCACAGTTAGTGCATTTTCCCATCCACTTTGGAGTAGTGAGTCCACAGTGCTGACACTCGAAAAGTATTTTAGTTTTAGCCATTAGTCTGTCTTTTTATTGGTTTTATGAAGTATATAGTAGTGTAAAATAGAATGAAAGTTTTAAAATATGGCAAATTGCCATATTTAAAGAAGTGTTATTATGCTTCTTCTACAAAAAGAGCATCTAAAAGGGAATCAACAAACTCAAATTTATTAAAAGGTGTTAAGTCCTCTGGTTGCTCACCTGTTCCAATATATATAATAGGAAGTTCAAGAGCATAAGCGATAGAGAAGATGCTTCCACCTTTGGCAGTTCCATCAAGTTTAGTGATGATGATACCATCTATTCCTATCATCTCATTAAAAGCTTTTGCCTGTGCAATGGCTGAATTTCCTTGTGTTCCATCAAGGATAAGAATAGTTCTATGAGGGGAGCCAGAATGTGCTTTGTCACAGATGCGATTTATCTTTATAAGCTCATTTGCTAGGTTAGTTTGAGTATGGAGTCTTCCTGCGGTATCGATGATAACATGCTCAATTCCCTTACTTTTTGCTGAGTCAATTGTATCGTATGCAACAGCTGAAGAGTCATGCCCTTGTTTTGAAGCAACTATAGGAATATCTAGTTTCTGTGACCAAAGAGTAAGTTGCTCGATAGCGGCAGCACGAAAAGTATCTCCAGCACCTAAGATAACACTTTTACCTTCAGCCTTATATTTGTAAGCTAGTTTAGAGATAGTAGTTGTTTTTCCAGCACCATTAACACCTACTATAAGCTCAACAAAAGGAGCAGTAAATTCTGGCTCGATGTATTTAGTATGGGCAAGTGTAGCTAAGAGTTTAGAGCGAAGAATCTCACGTGTTACTTTATCTTGATAGATTTCATTAAGAATAATGGCAACTAAGTCATACTCAACATCTGCTTCAAGTAAAATCTCTTCTAGCTCTTCATGGGTGAAAGTGACTTTTTTCTTTGGGACTACTATTTTTAAAGCATCTACTGTTTTACTCAGTCCTTTTTTTATAAAGCCAAACATTTAGAGACCTAGTGCTTTCTTTATATCACTCTCAATAAACTCTTCTTCAACTGCACCTTGATAGTAGTTAATAAGTACACCATCCTTATACATAGCCATCAAAGGAATACCAAAGTTACTTCCTATTTTTAACTTTTTAGCAATTGCATCTACAAAACGAGAATTTTCACTTGAGTTAACAAGTGCATAATTAGCACTATACTCTGTTCTAAACTCTTGAAGTTGTTCGTTGTTAATATTATCTTCAATAGTAATACCTAGAACTAATAAAGAGTCTTTGTATTTCTCTTGTAATGAACTTAAATGTGAAGCTTCTGCTTGACAGGGTGGACACCAAGTAGCAAAGATGTCAAAAATAACAACTTTTCCTTTTGCTTCTTTAACACTAAAACCACTACCACTTTTAGTTACATTATATTGCATTTTATCAAGTTCTGTAAGTTGAAAATCATTAGTAGAGAGAATGGAGTTAGCTTCTTGTGTAGTGCTTTCGTCTTTAGAACAAGCACTAAAAAGTAAATTAATCGCTATGAGAGGTATAAGAAAAGAAAATTTTGACATGGTAGTTTAACCTTTAGTTTGTTTTATTTGTGTAATATTAGATTTACGAACTGATGTTACGGGTTTTTCTTAAAAAAACCCCTTTTTATAGCTTCAAGGGGTTGTAGGGACAGCAGTGTCCCTGCGACTATAAGGGGCTTTGCTCCTTATAGTCTGTAACATTAGTTATGAAATTATAGCGATAAAAGATTAAATATGACTCTTAGTAAAACCATTTTTAGACAAAATAGTCTAAAAACTCTTAAAAATAGTTCTATACATAATAGACTTTATAAAACTTCACTTGTAAATAAAAAACTTCTAAACTTGTTAAAAAGTAAAAAAAGGCTGAAGATACTTTTTTACTATCCCTTAGATATGGAAGTAAATATACTAAAAAGCTTAGTTAAATTACGAAAAAAACATGATATTTATATACCATTTATGGTGGAGCAAAGTTTTAAGATGGTACCATTTAGGTTGCCTCTAAGAAGAAAAAAATTTAATATTTACGAAGCAGGCAATACAAATAGAATAATTAAAAAGATAGATATCGCCGTTGTTCCAGTAGTTGGAGTAGATGGAAATTTACAAAGAGTTGGTTTTGGAAAAGGGATGTATGATCGTTTTTTTGAAAAGTTACCAAAGAGACCATATATAATTTTTACACAACTTGAGTTATGTTATACAAAAGAGTTTATTTGTGATGATCATGATATATCATGTGACATACTAATAACACCAAAGAAGACAATAGGAAAAATATAATGTTAAACGAAATACTACTAGGTGGCGGAACTGCCATAGTTAGTGGTGTTGTTGGGTTTTACATTTCTAAAAAATTAACAAGTGCTAATTTTGACGTTTATAAACAGCAGGCTCTTGCTAAAGCTAATGTTATAGAGAGTGAAGCACAGTCGCTACTTGAACGTGCTCGCTTAAAATCTTTAGAGATTGAGCAAGAAGCACAAAAAAGTTTTGAGAATGCTAAACAACGAGCAAAAGAAGATATGAGTCAGCGTGAAGATGCTCTTATTCGTCAAGAACAGAGTTTTAAGCGTTATAAGCAGGGTGAAGAAAAAAAACTGCAAGAAGAGACTCTAATTATCAAAACGACAAAAATTAATTTACAAAGAAATGAAAAATCTTTAACTGCACTACAAGAACAGTATGAGAAAAAAATAGATGAAGCAGTACATGTTATAGAACATAGTGCTGGAATGACACAAGAAGAGGCTAAGGCTGCACTACTGAAAAAAGTGGAGTATAAGGCTCGTGGTGACATTGCTCATATTGTCAGACGCTACGAGAATGAAGCACGTAAAGAGGGCGAGAAAAAAGCCAACTTTATCCTTGCTCAAGCTACAAGTCGTTTTGCTGGAGAGTTTGCAAGCGAGCGTCTTACTAACATTGTGCATTTAGATAATGACGAACTTAAAGGTCGTATTATTGGGAAAGAGGGGCGAAATATTAAAGCTCTTGAGACACTTTTAGGTGTTGATATTATCATTGATGATACACCAAATGCTATTTCAGTGAGCAGTTTTAATCTTTTTAGGCGTGCTATTGCAACAAAAACATTGCAAGTTCTTATAGAAGATGGACGAATTCAGCCTGCTCGAATTGAAGAGATATTTCAAAAAGTTACTAATGAGTTTGAAGCTATGATTTTAGCTGAGGGCGAAGAGCTTGTAGCTGAGTTAAATGTTGGTGTTATGCATCCTGATTTGATGAGACTTATAGGAAGACTAAGGTACCGAGCAAGTTATGGGCAAAATGCATTGGCACATACACTTGAAGTTGCACATTTAGCTGGTATTATGGCAGCTGAAATGGGTGGAGATATTAAACTAGCAAAACGTGCAGGTTTACTACACGACATCGGAAAAGCACTTACTCACGACCATGATGGAAACCATGTTGATTTAGGTGCTGAGATATGTAGGCGTTATAATGAAGATGAAGTAGTCATAAATGCGATTTATGCACATCATGGTCAGCAAGAGATCAACTCTGTAGAGTGTGGTGCTGTTTGTGCAGCAGATGCTCTCTCAGCAGCACGTCCAGGTGCAAGAAGAGAAGTTTTAGAGTCATTTTTAAAACGTGTAACTGAGATAGAAGAGATTGCTATGTCTCATAGTGGTGTGAAGCAGGCTTATGCGATAAATGCAGGTCGAGAAGTAAGAATTATCGTTAATGCAACACTTGTAAATGATGATGAGTCTATCTTAATGGCAAGAGAGATTGCCAAAGAGATAGAAGATAGAGTCCAATACCCTGGGGAAATCAAAGTAAATGTAATCCGTGAGAGTAGAGCGATAGAGTTTGCAAAATAGATAAAAAGTGTAGCTTTTACTGCTTCACTCTCTTATCTATCTCAACGACAATAGCCCCGCGTAAATCATGTAGTTTATAGTTTATCGCACTATCTTGTGGATAGCGATTAACTATCTCTTTTTTTACTTCTGCATTTATATTATGTCCATGACATCTTAAACAGACTTTTTTCTCTATAACTAGAGGTTTATAGTATTTATATAGATGGTCTTGTCTCTTTTGCACGAGTGCTTTTGGAAGGACAATATTTGCTTTTTTCATATTTTCAAATATTTCTAAGACCGCCAACTCATCGGCAGAGGGTTGATTTGTAGGGTTTCTATATTTTGCACTTATGCGTTTAACACTAACACCTTTTGGAAGTTTTGCATTTACTGACTCAGTTAAAGTATATGCTTGATTTGTACAAAAATCTAAAGCCTCTAGTGCTCCACCACTTTTCATATGCTGTTTCATGTTTTTACCTAAAGTTTTAAGTAATTGTGTAGAACTCTTTTCTCCAATTTCTCTAATCTCTTTTAGTGGAGTCTCTTTATCACTAGGAGATGCACCAAGAAGGCTACTACTTAGCCCTAGTAAAAAAATAAAATCTAATGTTTTCATGGTATATTTTCCTTAATTTATTGAGATATAAAGGAATTATAGCAAGACTTAGAATATTTTAATGCAAGTTTGACTATAATCTCGTAATTATTTTAAGACAGGGAGCTATTCTATGCCAGAATTGTTTACATTTTTCGGACTTATTACACACGACAAGACTTTTATGTTTATCACACACATGCTACTTTCAGCAGGTATAGCTCTTTTACTCGTTAGATTTGCTATGAGTAACTTACAACTAGTTCCTAAAGGTACACAAAACCTTATGGAAGCATATATTGGTGGTGTTTTACAGATGGGTACAGATGTAATGGGCAGAGAGCCTGCTCGTCGTTACCTTCCACTTGTTGCAACAATCGGTCTTTTTGTAGGTATTGCTAACTTAGTTGGTGTTGTTCCAGGTTTTGAAGCTCCAACTTCATTTCTTGAGATGCCTTTAACTTTAGCACTTGTAGTATTTGTTTACTATAACTTTGAAGGTATCCGTCGTCAAGGTGTTATTAAGTATTTTAAACACTTTTTAGGTCCAGTTTGGTGGTTATACTGGTTAATGTTCCCTATTGAAATCGTATCTCACTTCTCACGTTTAGTATCTTTATCTTTCCGTCTTTTTGGAAATGTAAAAGGTGATGATATGTTCTTAATGGTAATCCTTATGTTAGCTCCATGGATTCTTCCAATGATTCCATTTGCACTTTTAACTTTTATGGCATTCTTACAAGCTTTCATCTTTATGATGCTTACGTATGTTTACCTCGGTGGTGCTGTTACTATTGAAGAGCACTAGGCTTCTTACAGATGCAAAAAGATATTTATGATCGTATCATAGGCTTTTTGCAAGGAGCATCATGGGCAATAGTCATTGTTGGTGCTTTCTTTACTTTTAAATTAACTATCCTTTTAGGAATCTCTTTCTCAATCTTCTTAACTATTTTATATATTTTAACATCACTTTTTCTCATTCTATTGCTTGATGCTTTCAAGGTTAATAAAGAACGACTAAGCGAAGCAAAAAAGCAAACAAAACTACTAGAAGAACTTACTCAAAACTCATAATTAAGAGCGACATGCATACTATGGTGTTTTTGGGCACTATCTTGCTCTTTAGTTTTTGAAAAAAGACTACTAGCATAACCGAGAATAAACTCAAAACTACTTTTCTCTTCTGCTTTAAGTTATAAATTTTATTGTTTATAAGCTTTAAAAGCATAAATTAGATAAAATAGAAAATCAATAATAATATATTTAAGGAACTTTATGTTTGAAGTAGTTATTGGACTTGAGGTCCACGTACAGTTAAACACTAAAACAAAACTTTTTTGCTCATGTGCAACTAGTTTTAATCATACACAAAACACAAACACTTGTCCAACTTGTCTAGCCCTGCCAGGTGCTCTTCCTGTTTTAAACAAAGAAGTACTACATAAGGCTGTAATGCTAGGTACGGCACTGGGTGCTACTATAAACCAGACTTCTTATTTTGATAGAAAGTCATACTTTTATCCTGATAGCCCAACTGCTTACCAGATTACTCAGTTTTATACTCCTATTATCCAAAATGGTAGTTTGGAGATAAACTTTGAGGATGGGAGAAGTAAGGTTATACGTGTTGGATTTGCACATATTGAGGCTGATGCTGGGAAAAATATTCACGATGGAGATATTTCAAAAGTAGATTTAAACCGTTCTGGAACACCACTTTTAGAGATTGTAACACAGCCTGATATGAGAAGTGCTGAGGAAGCTATTCTTTATCTGAAAAAATTGCACTCTATTATTCGTTACTTAGATATTGGTGATGCAAATATGCAAGAGGGTTCTTTCCGTGTTGATGTAAATGTTTCTATCCGTCCTAAAGGTGATGAAAAACTTTATACTCGAGTTGAGATTAAAAATATTAACTCATTTAAGTTTATTGAAAAAGCTATTGCTGTAGAAGTTGCTCGTCAGAGTGAAGCTTGGGAAGATGGTGTTTATGATGAGGAGATATGTCAGGAGACTCGCCTTTTTGATCAGGTGAAGATAGAGACTCGTTCTATGCGTGGTAAAGAAGCTGCTGCTGATTATCGCTACTTTCCTGAGCCTGATTTGCTCAAAGCTGTAGTAAGTGATGAAATGATGCAAAAATATAGCAAAATACCTGAACTACCAGATGCAAAACGCGATAGATTTATAAGTGAATTTGGACTCAACGAATACAATGCTGGGGTAATTACAGCAAGTGTTGAGACAGCTCACTTTTTTGAGACTATGATGTCAACAGAGGGTGTTACTGCTAAAACTGCTACATCTTTACTTACAGTAGAACTTCCATCACGTTTAAAGGGTGATATAAATATTAGTAACTCAGCTGTAAACGCAGAGAAGTTGGGAGCATTAGCACAAAGAATAGACGATAAAACCATTTCAGCAAAAGCTGCTAAAGATGTACTAGATTTTCTTATGGAAAATAAAGATATGTCAGTTGATGAGAGTATAGAGAAACTTGGACTCAAACAAGTGACAGATATGGGAGCAATAGAGGCTATGTGTGATGAGATAATAGCTGCTAATCCTGAGAAGGTTGAACAGTATAAGGCTGGAAAAGAGAAACTCTTTGGATTTTTTGTAGGTCAAACTATGAAAGCAAGTAAGGGAGCTGCAAATCCTCAAGTTGTAAATGAAATTCTAAAAGCTAAACTGGGATAAAATTTATGATAAGAGGTCTGATAGTCAATAGTAGTTATGCTTTGCAAACTTCTAAACGCTATCAGTCAAATAAACGTTTTTTTTATAATATTTTAGAAAATGATAAGTATAGATATAAAAAATATGTAGATATTGCTATGATGACACTTATCTTTATAAGTGTGGTAGTTTTAATACGTGAAGTAAAACACCCCAAAGATGACTACTTACTTTTTTTTAGTACATATATAATTTCAATCATCTTTTTTATAGAGTATATGCTGCGTTTATGGGTGAGCAGTAGTGTTAGTAAAATAGTAGTCGAGTATGCTGAACATGACTCATTTTTAAGTAGAAAACTTAGTTTATCTAAAGTTTTTTTAGCTATTTTTAGTGTTAAAATTAGGTATATGCTCTCTTTACGAGCTATTATTGATTTTCTTGCTATCTTACCATTTTTTCATGAGTTAAGACTGCTTCGGATATTTATACTGTTTCGTGTCTTTAAGTTGTTTCGTTATGCAAGAAGTTTTCAGCTTTTAGCGGGTGTGCTAGCTAGTAAAAAGTTTGAGTTTATTACGCTTGCTCTGTTTTCTTCCATCGTTGTTTTTGTATCTTCAGTTCTTATGTATGTCATGGAAGCAAACAATGAAAACTCTCCGATAAATACTCTTTTTGATGCACTCTACTGGTCGATAGTGACTATCTCAACAGTTGGTTACGGCGATGTAACACCAGCAACAGACGCGGGACGTTTTGTAGCGATACTTGTTATAACTGCTGGGATTGCAGTTTTAGCATTTACTACATCCTTAGTTGTCTCAGCATTTACAGATAAACTTGATGAGATAAAAGAGGTAAAGACTATTGAAAACCTCTCTAAACTAAAGGAATTTTATCTTATATGTGGGTATGAAAGTGTTGCAAAAGAGTTGTGTAAAAAACTTGAATCCTCTTCTCATAATATTATTGTTTTAGATGATGATATTACTCGAGTAAATAGTGCAAAAAAAGATGGTCTAACGGCACTCCACTATAGTCCAGGAACAATTTCAAGTTATAAAAATCTTGGAATAGACATAAAAAAACAGGTTAAAGCAGTTTTATGTTTGTACGAAGATGATGTTGAAAATGTTTATACTGCCTTAACCGTTCGCTCGTTTGACAAAGAGATTTTTATGCTTTCACTCCTTATAAATGATTCTAATCGAAAGAAGTTAGAGTTTGCAGGTATTAACCATTTAGTTTATCCACAAGAGCTTGTTGCTATGATAACTAAAGAGTTTATAGGAAAGCCAGTTGCTTTTGAAGTAGTCCATGCTATGCGGAGTAGTACAAGTCATATAAAGATAGATGAACTAGCGATAACTTTAAGAGTTTACGAAAACTTTAAAACTGTAGGTGAACTTGGTAATGAAATGTATAGGGTTATTGTTTTAGGTCTTTATAAACACGATGAAGACAAGTTTTTATTTAATCCTCCAAAAAATACAGCTATTGAGCTGGGGGATTATATTATTGCAATTGGATATAAAGTTTTTATAAAAGAGTTTGAACGTCATTTACATACAAAGGTAAGGGATGAATAAAGCAAGTGCTTTGATTTTTGGGCATAACAAATATGGTCTCGAAATTGCTCAAAATATAAAAGAAAAATACAAAAGTATTCAACTCTACTCTCAAGGTAAAGACTTTGATTTAAGTGATGACTGGAGTGGGCTTGAAGATAGTATTGACATAGCTGACTCTATCGCTTTTTGTGTTTTAGAAGATGCAGCCCAAAATATATTTTTAACTATATCTTTGAGAGCACATTTTAAAGATTTAGTGATTGTTGCTATTGCATCAAATGAAGAAAATGCAAATAAACTTACAATGGCTGGAGCCAATAAGGTAATCCCTATTGTTGAGACAGCCGCAGATATTATTGCAAGTATTTTAGAGCTTCCTATATCGAGTAAGGTACTCCAAAGTATTCTATTTGAAGAGAACGATTTAAAAATAGAACAGATTCAGATAGGTGAGGGGACAAGTTTAGTTAACAAAGAGCTACAGAGCATAGACTGGGATCTCTATAAAGGTGTGATAGTGCTCTCGATAATGGATAAAGAGATGAAAAATGAGTTTATTTACTCTTCTAAAGTTAAACATCATATACTAAAAAGTGAGGATGTTTTGGTTGTTGTTGGTTATGAGAGAGATTTGGATGCGTTTAAAAAATTGATAGGGAGTAGTGAAGTATGAAAGTTGGTGTAATTGGAGCTGGAAAATGGGGAAGTGCTCTGTCCTTTGCCCTGAGTGAAAAAAGTGATGTTTGTATTACTTCGAGGACTCCTAGAGACTTAGAAAATTTTGTTTCTTTAGAAGAACTTCTAAAATGTGAGTACATTGTCATAACTGTTCCTGCTCAAGAAATAGCACTCTGGCTAGAGGAAAACTTTATCTTTAGTGGACAAAAAATTCTTGTTGCAGCCAAGGGTATAGAGGCAAGTAGTGGTAGGTTTTTAAATGAGATTTATGCACAGTATGTTCCAGATGAAAACATAGCATTTCTCTCAGGTCCCTCTTTTGCCGTTGAGGTGATGGCATCTCTTCCAACAGCACTTGTTGTTAATGCAAAAAATGAAGAGCTTTCAGCTTCTTTTGCAGCCCTTTTTCCATCGTTTATAAAAGCATATACTTCAACTGATGTGATGGGTGCTGAAGTGGCAGGGGCATATAAAAATGTAATTGCCATAGCTGCTGGAATATGTGAGGGTTTAGGACTTGGTAAAAATGCAGCAGCAGCACTTATATCTCGTGGTTTAGTAGAGATGCAGCGTTTTGGACTTTTTTATGGTGCTAAAGAAGAGACTTTTATAGGTCTTGGAGGAGCGGGGGATCTGTTTTTAACAGCCTCTTCATCACTGAGTAGAAACTTTCGTGTAGGTTTAGGCATGGCAAAAGGAAAATCACAAGTTGAGATACTAGAGGAGTTAGGTGAAGTAGCAGAGGGGATAGGTACTACTTATGCCTTGTATGTCTTAGCTTCACAAGGGGACTTGTACCTACCTATAGCAAAAGAGGTTTATCAGATGTTAGAGGGAAAAAGTCCTCACGAGTCACTTAAAGACTTACTTTCTTCATGAGATATATAGTATGAAACATAGTTTAGAAGAACTTCGCTCAGGTAAACTACTTGGTATAAAAGAACTCAAAATAGAGGAAGATTTAGAGACTTTCCCAGAAGAAATTTTTACGCTTACGGACTCTTTAGAACTTTTAGACCTTAGTGGAAATGCACTTGTGGATTTACCAGATTTGAGTCGCTTAAAAAAACTCAAAATCGCCTTTTTTTCTCAAAACAGATTTACAAAAATACCAGATGCTTTTAAAGAGTGTTCTAATCTTTTTTTACTTGGGTTTAAAGCAAATATGATTGAAGAGTTTGCAGAAGATATCTTACCTCTGAGTATATCTTGGTTGGTTTTAACTGATAATAGACTGCTCAGACTCCCTCAGTCAATAGGTAAACTAACTAAGATGCAGAAGTTTCCAATAGCAGGAAATAGACTTGAATTTTTACCAGATAGTATGAAAAATTTAAAAAACTTAGAACTTATTCGTCTCTCTGCGAATAATTTGACGGAGATACCCCAGTGGTTACGAGAATTACCTAAGTTAGCATGGCTTGCGTTTTGTGGAAATCCATGTTCTTTGAGTAAAGAGTCATCTTTAGCAGTTGTGGCATATAAAGATTTAGAGATGGACAAACTCTTAGGGGAGGGTGCTTCTGGGAAGATATATAGAGCACACTCTTTATATTTCAACTCCCTTGTTGCAGTTAAACTCTTTAAGGGAGCGGTGACTAGTGATGGTTATGCAAAAGATGAGATGAATGCTTGCATAGCAGCGGGAGATCACCCAAATCTTATAAAAGTTTTAGCACGACTTGAACATAAGGATTTAGGATTAGTTTTGGAGTTTATAAACCCAAATTACATAAACCTTGGAAATCCACCAAACTTTGAGACCTGCTCTAGAGATACTTTTGATGAGAACTTGAGTATAGATGTAAAAGATACATTTAAAGTACTTAAAGGGGTTGCATCCGCTGCTGGGCATCTGCACTCGAGAGGTTTGATGCATGGAGACTTGTATGCTCACAATATTTTAGTAGATAGTACTTACAATACTTACTTAGGAGACTTTGGTGCGGCTAGTTTTTATGACACAAAAGATAAGTCTTATGAAAAAATTGAAGTCTTAGCATTTGGAAACCTTATAGAAGACCTTTTAGCTTATGTAGATACAAAAGAAGGGTTAGCATACCATCGTTTACTGCAACTTCAAAAAGAGTGCCAAAACAGTAGTGTGAAAAACCGACCTCTTTTTAATGAGATGATTTTTTAATCTCAGCTTTAAGCCTTTTTATCTCTTTTTTTAGTTCTAAAAAGTCAGTATCTTGAGGCTCTTTTTTGTATTTTAGTTTATTATAAATTGTATTGAGTTTAAGAAAAGAGATACCTAACTCTTTTTGTGCCTCTCTTAAAAAATTTGCCATTGTTTGGTTTGGCTCTTTTTTTAATCCCTGCTTTTTTAAAAACTTTAGAAACTTTTGCATTGCACACATTACTTTATCTTCACAGGCACTAAGTTTTATGCCAAAGTATAAAAGCATACATAAAAGGATGAAAAGCATAAAAGAACCCAGAACTTTAAAAAGATAGATAGTGTCGCTAAGCATTTTATGGAGCATAGCCATCTGTTTAGTTCTGTTATAATCCAAAATCCAATTACTGATAATATACTTTGAGTACATATAGTAATGGTTGAGTTTGTTGAGTGCAGTGCTTCCTAGGAGTGCATTGTTATCTCTAGTCTCTTTTGTACTTAAGTTTCTAGTAGCTGTAGCTGTTGGGTCAAATAAAACCCATCCATCTTCTTTAAAGTAGAGTTCAACCCATGCATGTGCATCTGAAGCTTTGACTATGAGATAGTTCTGTATCATATTTTTTTTCTCAGCTTTAAATCCCGTTACTACTCGTGAAGCAATACCTAAAAGCCGAGCAGAACTAGCAAACGCAGATGCAAAGTGAATGCAGTAGCCATTTTTACTCTCAAACAGAAATGAATCGGTAAAGTCATCTAAATCTATACCTTTTGGTTTGAGAGTGTAAGAAAGATTTTGTTCTTTGAAAAACTTTAGTAGCTCTTGTGCTTTTTGTTCTTGGCTTATGTTTTGCTCCGCTATGCTACTTAAAGCCTTGTCGGTTCTCTCACTTTTTTCTTTGTCAATTAGCAGCTTATCTATAAGGTTTTTGGAGTAAAGCTTATAATGAAGAGAAGAGCGAAGTCGAAACTTTTTTTGCTCATAGAGTGGTTTGTCAGACCTAAGAGTATAGTCACTCATAAGTGTTGCTTTATGTGGCACGTCTAAAGGCATACCTAAAGAGTATATCCAGTTTTTTGCATGTGGACGGATAGTAATTTCATACTCAATAATCTCATCTGTTTTATAGAGCCAATCATTTTTAGTAGTTCCTTGCGTTTGTTTCCACTCAAGTGAATCTAAAACACTTAAAGTACTTCCTCTAAAGTAAAGTTGTGAGTCTGAGATATTTGCATCACTAAAGAGTACTTCCATTATAACTCTGTTTGAGAGGTGTATTTCATTGTCAGTGATTCTCATTTTACCATCATAGCCACTCTCTAAGTATTTATCCGCACGAAAACCAAAGTCTGTTTTTTCTATGCTTATCCGAGGGAAAACTAAAAATAGTAAAGCTACAAGTGGAAGAGAAACAATAAAAAGCCTTGAAGTAAACTTGATAACTTCAAGCAGGTTTGCATTCATTCTACTCCATATATAGAGTAGAGAAAAAGTGAAAATAGTAAATGTAGAGTAGAGAAGCATACTAATAGAGTTAAAGAAGAAAAAACTTAGAACCATCAGCATTGCAGGAGATATTTTAAGGTAAAAGTTTATCTCTGTTGTGAGTTTTTGTAAAGATACTGCATAGATAAGTAAAGAGCTTACCAAAGAGACAAAAAACTGCATACGAGAGAAATCAGAAAAATTATAGTTATTTAAAAAAGAGATAGATATAAGTGTAAAACCTATAAGCATTAAAATATATGTGTCACTCTCTTTTCTCCTCTTTAGGAAGATGAAGTAGAGGGCAATGACAAGATATAAAAGCATAAAAAATTTCATCACAAAGATATGGGGGATGATAGATAGTGCTATAGCTATATCTAAAAGTTGACTGTTTGTAGGGGCTTTAGTATGAAGCAATTTTTGTAAGAATTTCATCTATAGAGTCCTCCTTTGAGTCAAGTAAACTCTTTTTTATTTTTAGGGTAAAAGCAAATGAACCTTTTTCGCACTCTAAAACCCAAAGGGTGAGTTGAGAGAGTTTGGTCTCTACATCCCCATCTAAAGAGTCAAAATCAAAATGGAGTGTTTTGTTGTTTGCTAGGTATAAAAAGTTTTTACTTTTGAGCTCTTCACCTTTGGCAAGAGAAGCCCAATGAATACGCGAAGCACTCTCGCCTTGAATGAAGTTTCGCACCCCTTCAAACTCATCTATCTCTCCATGTAAAGAGTTGTTAAGATTATAAACATCAAAGAGGCTAATTCCCTTAGGTTGTGCGAAAACTAAAATTTTCTCTTTGATTTTTACCTGTTTGTACTTTATCTCATGGGGAAGAGGAAACAGAGAGAAAATTTTGACCTCTTTGAGTGAAGTAAAACCTCTTGTTTTAAATGTCTCATGAAATTTGAGACTCATTTTCTCATTTGCTTTGATGCTGGGGATATTTTGCTCCTCTTTGTTTACTTTGATGTGTATGTCGTAAGAGCTGTTTTGAGAATCATTGCTTATACTCAGAGTAAAAGAAGAGGGCAAAGTGGCAAAAAATCTATCAAAAGAGAGTAGTTTAACACCTATGTAGTAGAGGTTTAGTACTCCAAAGATAGAGGAGGCAGTACCTATGCCAACTAGGAAAAACATCATAAGATAAACGATATTGTAGTTATGCATATAGGCCTGTAAAAAGAGAGAGACTATGACAACTACTAAGTAAGCAAAGTACTTTGTTGGTCTGTTTTTGACAGTTTTAAGTATCGATATGTAAGTTTTGTACGATTTCATCCACTATCTCTTTTTGGGTTTTTTTTGTAGCTTTTGAAATGAGTCTATGTTTAATGATATGAGGGAGAATATCGAGTATGTCAGAGGGTAAAAGATAGTCTCTATTATCTATAAGTGCCCATGCTTTTGCAATATTTAAAAGGTTTATGGCAGCTCTTGTAGAGAGTCCCGTTATATAAAGTCCGCTATCTCTTGTAAAGGCGAGTAACTCCCTGTGTAAGGTTGAGTATCTCCTCGCTCACATGAACATTTAGTATCGCCTGTTGTAAATAGAGTGCCTCATCATCTTTTAGGGCTTTTAACTCTGAGAGTTGATACTTTTCTTCGCACTAAGTATCTCCCTTTCGGCATCTTTAGTTGGATAACCCAGTGAAATGGAGATGGCAAACCTATCTAGCTGAGAAGAGGGTAGCTCATAAGTTCCAACTTCTTCAAAAGGATTTTTGGTTGCACAGACAAAAAAAGGTTGAGGTAATTCGTAAGTAACACCATCAACACTCACATGTTTTTCCTCCATAGCCTCAAGTAAGGCACTCTGCGTTTTTGAAGAGGCACGGTTAATCTCATCAGCCAACATAAACTGAGAAAATATAGGTCCTCTTTTAAAACTAAAACTTGCTTCTTTGACATTATAAAAATTTACACCTATGACATCAGAGGGTAAAAGGTCGTTTGTAAACTGCACACGAGAGTACTCAAGTCCTAAACAATGCGAGAGTGTTTTAGCTAAAGTAGTTTTACCAACTCCTGGAATATCTTCTATTAAAAGATGACTCCCAGATATAAACGCAGCCAAAGAGAGCTTTATCTGTGTCTCTTTACCAACGATGACTTTTTGTGTCTCTTGTAAAATCTGTTGAATTAAGAGTTGGGATGTTTGCATAATGAACCTTTTGTTGTTTATGAATAATTATACCCATGATTATATTTGCTTTTTAGATTTTTTAATGTATAATCATTCATATAATTATATGAAATAGGAGTATATTATGCATAAAGTACGAAGTACATTTACTATCTCTGATTTTATGATTGATGAACTCAACTCTGTATCTAAGGAGTTAGACGAAAAAAAAAGCCACATCGTTGAAAAAGCTTTAAGCTTGTACTTTGATGTTCTCGATGAGCGTTTAGCAGATCAGCGTCTCAAAGACTTAGAAAAAGGCAAAGAAGAGGCAAGTTCAGCAGATGAGTTTTTTAAAGAGTTAGGTATATAGTATATGTACATACTAAACTTTTTAAACAGTGCCAAAAAAGAGTTTAAAAGGTTAGACACAGTCGCACAAAAACCATAAAAGAAAAACTTCTTCTTCTAATAGAAAATCCAGAACACTTAAAAAACAATATAAAAGCCTTAAAAGGAGAATATAAGGGAAAATTTCGATTGAGAGTAAATCAGTATAGAATTATTTTTCAAGTTAAAGATGAAGAGTTGATTATAATCGTTGTTCGCATTGGGCATAGGAAAGAGGTTTATTAGATACTGAAAATCTATAAAATGACATTTTTGATTTATTTACAGCTAATGTGATATTGGAGTTTTTGGTGTGATTTTGAACGGTTGTCGTGAGTCGTAATTTAATCGCTAGAGTAAATTATTGGCTCCTCGTATTTGTTATCTTTATGCTGAAGGTCTATGTTTTTCTTCTATCAATTGACCTGTGATATATTTATGTAAAATGCTTTTGATAAAGGTTTGGTATTTTAAACCTTCTTTAAGAGCAACTGCTTTTATTTTTTCAAGTTCACTCGATGAAATTCTAATATTCATCTTCGTTTCTTCTTTTTTTACAAATGCTTTAGCAGATTTTTTCAACAATTTACTATTTTCTTCATCATTTTTGATTTGTGAAAAATCGATATTATCTAAAGAACTCATTAGTTCTTTTTCTTGATCGTCTATATAATTAGTTTTCATTAATATTCTCCAATAGATATTTAAATCTTCTGTCTTTAAAGATTGTTTTTAAAACAAAATTTTCACCATCCACTATATATGGAATACAATGTGGATAGTGATTTATTGAAATAACCATCATTCTTTGATTTGGGTATGCTTCAGAATTTGGATGTTGAAAATCTAACAAAACACCTTCATCTGAAATTATCTCAATGGCTTGTTCAAATGTTAAGCCTCTTTTTTCAAATAATATTTGGTTTTTCTTTTCATCATAAATAAAGTCCATCTGTAAGTATAGTACAAGGTGAGTACAATGTCAATGAGAAAGATAACTATTTTATAAGCGAACATTATACTTAAAGAATAAGACTTTATCATGTACAAGTAATTATATGCTTGATTATATTTGCTTTTATATGAAGTTTCTATATACTTTGACACAAAGAAACAGGAGAGATACTTTTGAGCCAAGACTTATCACAAATAAAAAAAATTGCTATAGCATTACTCGCAGGTTTAGCTATATTTTTTGTATCAAACACTATTTTTAACATAACACAGAGTTCTCTTTTAGGTCTTATAGCTATGCTAGTGACACTCTGGACAAATGAGGGTCTGGCTCTTGGTGTAGTTTCACTTTTACCTATCATACTTTTTCCTGCACTCGATATTATTAGCACCAAAGCAACAGCACTAAACTATGCTCACCCCATAATCTTTTTATTTTTTGGTGGTTTTTTACTTGCTATTGGGGTTGAAAAAACAAAACTTCATATCTATATCTCAAATAAAATTTTAAACTTTTTCCCAGCAACTCCAAGAGGGATGATATTTTCTCTCGCTATCACTTCAGCACTACTGAGTTCTATACTCTCAAACACAACGACAACACTTCTGCTTATCTCTATTGCAATATTTTTAACAGATGAGTTAAGACTCAAGATGCGTTTTGCACTTGCCATCGCTTATGGGGCAAATATAGGTGGGGTTTTGACACCTATTGGTACTCCTCCAAATCTAGTGCTACTTGCCGTCATGGAAGATAAAGGTATGGAGATGATTCCATTTTTTCAGTGGATTTATATGGCTGCACCTCTAGTGTTTATAATGCTACTGCAGTATGAGTTATCTACTCTCCATTGGCACAAAAGATATAGAAATTACACATAGTGTCAATATAAAACCACTTGAAAAAGAGCAAAAGAAAGTTGTATATCTTCTTTTTACTCTTATAGGTTTACTACTTATGAATGCTTCTATAAAACCATATTGGGGTGGATTAGGTCTTAGTGAGGCGGGCATACTGCTAGGTTTTGGGATTTTACTTTTTATGCCTCCTTTTAATATACTCAACTGGAAAGAAGATAATGGTAAAATCCCTTATGAGATTATTTTACTTTTTGGTGCAGGTTTTTCTATTGCAAAAGCATTTAGTAGTGTTGGTTTAGCAAATGAGGTTGCCTCGTACCTTGTAGGTATCATCAACCTTCCTCCTATGCTTTTACTCTTGTGTGTGGCACTACTTATCACTTTTACAACAGAAATCACTTCAAATGTAGCGATGATATCTATAATGCTTCCCGTTATCTACTCAGTCTCAGAACTCGCAGGAGTAAATACAACTCTCTTTATGATGGTAGCAACGCTTTGTGCCTCGTATGCGTTTATGCTACCAATAGCCACCCCTCCAAACGCAATAGCCATGAGTACAGGAGCAATCAATATTAAAGATATGATGCGATACGGAATTGTTTTAAACATCTTAGGTGTTTTTGTTATATCATTTATCGCAGAGTACTTTTGGAAGGGATTACTCTCATGAAAAAGAAGTATTTACTTTTTGATAATGATGGTGTTTTAGTAGAGACTGAACCTTACTAAGTATATGGATTTTGTTTTATGTGTTGAAGATTATAGCCGCTCAAAACCACATCCTGAGCCATATTTAGCAGGTATGAAACTCTTTGGAGCTAAAAAGAGTGAGTGTTTAGTTGTAGAAGACTCGGAGAGAGGACTCAATGCTGCATTTAATGCAGATATAGAGTGTGCAGTTGTAGCAAATGAATTTACTGCTACACATGACTTTTCTAAGGCGAGTTATAGACTGAAAAATTTAAAAGAATTAGTAGTTTTGTTAGATACTTTATCTCTAAAGTGAATGTGATATAATGCAAAAAAATAAGGAATAAATTATGATAGTACATATAGTAATGTTTAAATTAAATGAAGAAGACAAGCAAGCAAATCTAGTGAAAATTAGAGCGGTTTTAGAGCAGTTACCAAAGAAGATAGATGAGTTGGTGTCGATGGAAGTAGGGCTTAACTTTACTGATAGTGATAGAGCTTTTGACCTCTCTTTATACTCTACATTTAAAACAAAAGAAGACCTAGCCGCTTATGCAAGCCATCCTGCACATGTAAAAGTGGTAGAGTTTATTAAAACTGTCGTGAGTGAGTCAAAAGTCGTTGACTATATCGCTTAGAATACAAAGTTATTCAAACTTCGTATTCTCATATCTGTCGTAGAGCCACTCTGCGACTGCTTGTTTTTCATCCTCTTTTATTTTTCCTTTAAGTGATGGCATTACTCCAAACTTCTCTATTGCACCTGTGTTACACATACTGTTTTCAAGATTTGGGTTTACAATATAATCTTTAACAAATAAAATAAAGAGATAACGATCTACATCTTCCTCTTCATCTGTTGTTTTTATATTTTCTTTGAGTCTGCCTGATACTTCTACCATAGGTGGAGCTACAAGTTCGTTAAAATGTTTGAGTGCATAATCTTTACTCATAACCTCTACATGACATACTTGACATTTGTTCTTATAAACTTCATAGCCATCGGCTGCAAAAAGTGACATACTCAAGAGTATGGAAGATAATAGAATTTTTTTCATTTTGTGTGTTCCCTTTATTATAAAATATTATCTAATCATACAATGCAAGTGTTAGGTAATTGTTAAGAAATTTTATTAAACAGTAAAGACGCTAAAATGGTAAACAAGATAGATAATTAATGTTACGAATTTTTCTTAAAAAAGCCCTTTTTATAGCTTTAGGGGGTTGTAGGGACAGACTCTGTCCCTGCGACATAAGGGGCTTAGCTCCTTATGGTCCGTAACATTAGCAGACAAATAAAAAGGTTTTAATCAGATGTTAACAACAATTATTGGTATATACACACTCTATGTGCTTGTCTCAATTTATACAAGCATAATGCAGATAGGATATATAAGTCAGGCTAAATGTAAAGAGGCAGTTTTACTAAGTGATACGGACTTTGTAAAAGCAGCAAACTACAGCATCCGTAAAGAAAAAATGAATTTACTGAGTACTTTTTTTGAGTATTTAGTTTTTATCGCTTGGATGGGGTTTGGTATTAAACTACTTCAAGAAAATCTCTTTTTTGAGAATGAGGCACTTTTAAATATCGCTATTGTTATGAGTTTTGTAGTGATTAACTCTCTTATATCTCTTCCCTTTGGTTATTATGAAAAATTTGTTATAGATAAAGAGTTTGGATTTAATAAATCAACTCTTGGGCTATGGATAAAAGATACACTTATATCTTTTCTTATGACACTTATTTTTGGTTCTTTAGTGGTTTGGGGAATTTATTTTATTATTTCTAATTTTGAACTTTGGTGGGTTTGGAGTTTTGTATTTATCTTTAGTGTGATTATCTTGATAAATATGCTCTACCCTGCGTTTAGAGCAACTTTTTTTGATAAGCTAACACCTCTGCAAGATGCAGAATTAGATGAGAGTATTAAAGAACTTATGCAAAAGACAGGTTTTGTAAGTAGTGGTGTTTTTGTGAGTGATGCAAGTAAACGCGATGCAAGACTTAATGCTTACTTCGGTGGTTTTGGTAAGGCAAAACGTGTTGTACTTTTTGATACACTTATAGAAAAGCTCACTACAAAAGAGTTACTTGGTGTTTTAGGTCATGAACTTGGACATTTCGCACATGGAGATATTTATAAAAATATAGGACTTGTAGGTGCGATGTTATTTGTTATGTTTGCACTTTTTGGGAATCTTCCTGATTCTCTTTATCTTGAGATGGGACTCTCAAATGAGCCTTATGTTTTGATGATACTTACTGATGCTGTTGTATGCCAGTACTTGGCTTTATTATGATGCCAATTATGGGAATTGTGAGTCGACATAATGAATATGATGCAGATAAAATGGGGAGTGAACTCGGAGGCAGTGCGGGTGCAATCGAGCTTGCCAATGCACTTCGAAAAACTGGTAAATGAAAACAAAGTTTTCCTCTCTCGCATCCTCTGTATATTTTCTTTCACTATACACATCCTCCGGTAATTGAGACGGTTAAAAGAACTCGGTATGGATGTTAGGGATACAAGTAGTAGTTCATTAGAGGGAAAATGCGAAGCAAATATCTAGTAAAAGAGTTACTCAAAGAGATTACACAAGAACTCACAACCCCATATACCAAGAGCCTCAAGAGAAGCACAACTGCTTCTTATGGCTCATCTAAACAAAGATGAGCTTTGGCTAATCACAAATCAAACAACACAAATTACAGATACTAAAGAGCTTTTTGAATGGGTAAAAAGACGAAAAAAAAATGAGCCTTTTGAATACATAACAAATAGGGTAAGTTTTTATAGTGAAGAGTTTTTTATAAAAGAGGGTGCTTTAATTCCTAGACCCGAAACAGAACTTTTAATAGATGAAGTTATTAAAAACTTATCTGATAAAGAGGCTAGTATCACATTTGTAGAAGTTGGAGTCGGCAGTGGAATTATTTCCATTATATTAGCTCGCCATTTTTTAAATGCTCGTTTTATTGCAGTTGATATTTCAGAGGATGCCTTAGCTATAGCAAAGATAAATATTGAAAAGTTTGGTTTGAGCGATAGAATTGAGCTGCGGTTTAGGATCACTGCTAAAACCAATGACTGAAAAAATTGACTATCTTGTCTCAAACCCTCCTTATATAGAAGATGCAGTTGTGCTAGAGTCTAATCTTGATTATGAGCCTCAAAATGCTCTTTTTGGTGGTAAGGTAGGGGATGAAATCATAAAACAACTTCTTGATGAAGTCTTAAAACAAAAGATTAAGTTTTTTACTTGCGAGATAGGTTATGACCAAAAAGATAAAATACAAAAACATCTAAAAAATGAAATTTTTCAAAGTTTAGTGTTTTACAAAGATTACTCCTCTTTTGATAGAGGATTTACATTAAAGGTTCAAAATTGAAAAAAAATATATATATAGACTTTAGCTATTTTATCATTTTAGCTGCCTCTTTAGGTGGTATTATTGTTTTAGGTGCAGTTGTCGCTCCTGTCGTATTTCATACAGATAAAATTGTTTCAGAAATACTTATCAGTAACTATAATGCTGGCATTATTATGGGTGAAATTTTTCATCGTTTTTCTTACTGGATTTACTTCTTAGCTGTTTTTGTTATGTTATATGAAGCTGTCTCTTATAAGGGTGGTTTTCGTGATTCTATTACCTTTGCTAGTGCAGGAATTGTTATAGGAACATCTCTAATGTT
>JAUZRZ010000045.1 GCA_030949945.1 Sulfurimonas sp.
GAAATGGAAATAGATGGTGAAGAAGTTATTGGAAATGAGTACATGTACTTTTGATCGTGCAAAATTCTTAAAAATAAAAATGCCAAATGTTGCGATGGTTTTTGAGCCAAACGATCTGCTGGTGCAAATGCACTACCGAGTTGTAAGAACTTACTGCGGCAACGCTTGCTCGAGCTTTGAGTGACTGGACAAGAGCCCAAACCAAAGGTGCTGTTCGCTGTATGACCTTGGGTGTCCAAAAGCCAACTGGCTTTAAGCTAAATATATTCAAAAATGGAGGAATTAAAGATTTTTATTCCACCAATGAATGTATTTCATAGAAGATTTACCAAAGAAAGAAGCTGTAGCTGATTGATGTTAAAAGAAAGTACACTGAGAGCTGTGCTGTGTGTCACTCTGCATTCCTCTCACGGGGAAGTGCTTGACTGGACACGGATACGCTCCAAAAGTTATGAACCTGATGTTTATAGTACTAAGCGTGTGATCAATGGAACTGAGAGGTGGTATGCCTGCTAAAGGTGGAGCAGGCCTTTCAGATGCAGACTTTAAAACTATAGAGTGGAATTATCTAATCTCTGGAAAAGTAAAATAACAAAGGAAAAATTATGCAAGAAGAAATTTTTAAAATGTAACTTTAGATTGCGTTAGCTTTAGCTATTGTACCTGCAAGTGTTAAGGAGCTGAAGATTATAGAGCAACTAAACCTGCTGTCATGGTCTGCACACACTGGATGATGCTATAAAGCAATGTAATGGAACTACTACTCTTATTGAGAAGGGTGTTTCTTTGACTGCACCAGATGTAGCAAGTAATGGTGGAGCAATCCTGTTGATTTTTCAACAGACTTAGAATATCAAAAATCAAGCTAGCTGATGTTTCCAGATGCAAATCCTGAAGCTGCAGTATGTGCTTACACAGCAACTAAGTACTCTATTAATAAATACTCTATTAAAATTAAAATGGAGTGAATCAGGTACTATTACTATAGTTGCTGAGGGTAACGATGGTAAACTATACGGCTAAGAAAACTTTAGATGTTGCACTTGGTGAATGTGAAGGCTTCTCTCTCTAGAAATACGAAAAATAATTAACAAAGGTATATTATGAAAGTAAAAGCAAAATTAAAAAATGGTGTTATCAAAGTTAAGGCTATGGCTAAACACAGAGATGTCTACATTTAACATGATGGAGAAAAAAACTGGTAACCGTGAAGATGCAAAATTTTATCACTCACATTACTGGTACAATCAGCTTGGAGAGACTGTTCTTGACCTCTCTACTTCACTCAATTTTTATCTAAAAACCCTATCTTCAAGATTTGAACTTAAGGTGATACACTTTCAAAAAGGGCGATAAGCTTCTTATGAGCTGGGTTGACCGTAAAGGTGAACTGGTAAAGGTAAAGGTAAAATCAAATAATAAGCATCTCTGCTTATTAAGATTTACTTACCACTACAATGAATGATAAACATTTTTAAATCTTTATCATCACTCTCTATCACACTAAATAACTCAAGAGACTTCAATTATGATTGGCACTGTTAAAAAACTGTTTATTACACAAGATGATGCTAAACAAAACTCGTAAAAATGTAAACAAAATTATTGTTGATGAGGCTGGTATTGTAGATGATAAATTTTACAACAAAAATATCATGCGTTCAATTCTTATAACTTCTACAGAGAGTTATAAACTCGCACAAGAAAATGAGATAAATATTCAAACTGGCAGTTTAGGTGAAAATATTTTAATTGATATAAATCCATACTCTCTTATACAAGGTGATAGAATTAAAATTGGGGATGCAATACTTGAAATAACTCAAAACTGCACTTTATGTCAAGGTCTCTCTTCAATAGACTCTAAGTTACCTAAAACTACTCAAAGCACGATAGAGGAATTTTTGCTAAGTTCGTAGAGGGCAGTTCCAAAATTATTTTAGGTTCCCCGGTACAGATTTTAAATTCTTAATCTAATTTATATAAAAATAACGCTAGAATAATTACAATTATATCACTCAAGGAAAAATAGATGAAAAGATATACGCACTCTAATCGTTGCACTAATGGCAATGTCAATTGTTGGTTGTAGCACGACTGCTCAAGACTCCTGCTAGAACCTAAAAAGATACAAGATGTACAAGTCTTTTCAGCACCAAATGCTGACGGTAAATTACAATCAAGATCAATCGAAGTCTGCATTTGATGGTGTGGGACTTAGAATTCCTGGGTAACAACGATATGAATAAACCATTTTCCAAAGAGTTTGGTAAGCTCCATTACAAAATTTATAACTTAGCAATGTATATAAACAGTGACCTTACATTTAAGCACATAAAAAGTACCCTAGTTTTGGTGCACTGACTCCATTAACTATGTCAATTTGGGAAGGCAAAGAGGGATGTATGAATATCTCTACATTAACTATCAGATGGTATGGCTAGATCAACTGAGACATCCCTGTCAACAGACCCTGACTTGAATTGCTTATGCAGAGTTAATCCATAAAGGTCTAAAAACTGCTATGCCACATGGTGACTTTTAAAGATTTAAACCATACTGTAAAATTTCCAGGAAAAACACTGGCTACTAGCTTTGAGATGGAACTTGACTTAGATGATCAGTCTACCTAGAAGACTTTATAGAAGAGTTTGAAGCTAGAATTTGAAGGTGAAATGGAACCTTTAGGTTTTTACTTCCTAACTATACTAATGTTCAAGAAGAAATTTTTGATGACAGAGGCTACTACAGGTGTATATGACTTTTATCACACTTACTCAATCTGTAAATTTGATGTAATCTATCCTGTATCTCAGAATCACCCTGAAGCTGGTGCATGGGCTCCATGCTCATTCTATCTTTACAAGAAAGTTGGCGAAAACAAAATGCATATAGGGTTCTTATCAGTTGAAAACTGGATTACTACAATAGGTTATGACAGATGATGAAGAAGGAACGAAAAAGCTTCGTGAAGCACAAAAGCTTATTGAAAATGTTATCAATGAGATGAGTGAATAAAAGTATTTTAAACCTGTATTTATACAGGTTTAACATCTTCAATAAAATATATAAACTACTATATGTAGCTTATATATTTTTAATACATAAAGGGACAACTATATGAAATTACTTCAGACAATACTTACTGCATTAGCTTTAAGTATTTTATTTCAAGCTAATACATCAGCAGACAATTCATTTACACCTAGCACAAACACAAAACTAGCAGTTGAGTACACAATCGATGGTAATATAGATGAAGATTTTTTTAAATTTTCAAAAGAAAACACTGAGGATGTTGGCTTTTTTTTAAACGACCCTCACCATAATGTAAATGTTGTATATGAGCAACAAGTTGGTAAAACCTCTTTAAGTCAGCTCTCCTTTTCATCTTTAGTAAATGATAAGATAGCAAGACCACTTATGAATATTGACCCTCGTATCGGTGGCTTTACTCCTTTTAACCTAGTTATATATAGAAAAAAATCTGATAATAAAACAGTCATAACACATATAATGCCCAGAGGCTGCTTTAGATGTTTTACAAATATCTGACAAACATGTAAGAGAAACTTTTATTAAAATGTTTGAGCCATTAGATAGTGCTATTGAAGAGCACTACCCACAAGCAAGTAAGTCTTATACTAAGATTCAAGGCTATGCAGATAAAACTATGATGAACTTTGAAATTCCTTTTGATGAACCTGAAGATATAGATGACTTTTTTGATGAGTTTCAAGAAAATTTTGAGGCTGCATTTGAGACAAAAGGTTATATAATAGCAGGCTTTTACAATATGAAAGAGAGCCTCAATAGCGAAGATGATGAAGATGAGGGGGCAATGCCTGGATATAATGCTTATATTGTCTGGTCGCTCTGTCATGTACCATTTTCTTATACTATTTTTGATGGAAAGAACCCAATGCCTCAAGCTGCTATATTTGCTCCATGTTCAATGTATGCATATATAAAAGAGGGTGAAAATAAAATTGTTATAGGAATGCCAACATTAGGTGCATGGGCTGCCGCACTAAATATTACAGATAAAGAAAAACTAGCAAAAATTGCACAGTTAGACAGTGAAATTCCAGCTATTATTCACTCTTTAGGTGGAATTGATACAGACAACCAAAATCCACTTTTAAGAAAATAAAACTCTTGCAAATACTACTTGTAGTATCTGCTTACTCCATCCATACTTGATCCCATATTTAGCAATAACATATCAGCTATCACTAAAGCAGCCATAGACTCACATACAACAGTTCCTCTAATAGCAACACAGGGGTCATGTCGCCCTTTTAAAGCAAAATCAACTTCTTCATTTGTAGTTGTAACTGTCTGTTGTTCTTTAAATATAGAAGGAGTAGGTTTAAAGTAAACATTAAGAACAATATCATCCCCATTACTAATCCCACCTAAAATACCACCTGAATGGTTAGACTCAAACCCATTAGCACGAATAGCATCATTATTTTGTGAACCTAGTGATCTTGAGCTTAAAACACCATCTCCTATCTCTACAGCTTTTACTGCGTTTAGTCCCATCATAGCATCAGCTAAAACGCCATCAAGTTTATAGTATAAGGGTTCTCCTAATCCAATAGGCACACCCTCAATAAGTACTCGAGAAACACCGCCAACTGAATCATGGTCTTTTTTTGCTTTGAGTATAGCTTCCTTTTGTGCCTCTTCAACATTTGCATCAAGTGCATAGATAATGCTACTCTTAGCAGCCCTATAGTCATATGCTTCTGCTTTGATACCTGCAACTTCACATATGCCACTTTTAACACTAATACCGAGTTCATGTAGCATTAGCTTAGCAATAGAGCCTGCTGCAACCCTAGCCGCTGTCTCACGAGCAGAACTTCGACCTCCACCACGGTAGTCTCTAATGCCATACTTATTAAAGTAAGTAAAGTCAGCATGTCCTGGACGAAACACATCTTTGATATTTGTATAGTCTTTAGATTTTTGATTTGTATTAAAAATAATCATAGCTATTGGTGTTCCTGTACTTTTCCCCTCAAAAACACCAGAAAGTATCTCTACCGTATCAGCCTCTTTTCTTGCTGTCTCAAACTCGCTCTTCCCAGGTTTTCTTCTGTCTAACTCACTCTGAATATACTCTTCATCTATACTAAGTCCAGCAGGAACACCATCAAGTAAACAACCTATTGCCTTACCGTGAGACTCTCCAAATGTACTAAAACGTAGTTTCATTCCAAAGCTATTCACGACCCTTCCTCTTTTAAAAGTTTAACAGCAATTTGGGCTGCCTCTTGTTGTGCTATCTTTTTACTTTTTCCTACAGCCCTTGCATACTCTTTGCCTTCAATAAAAACACCCATCTCAAACTCTTTGAGATGATCGGGTCCACGACTTGCTATTACTATGTACTCAGGAGTAGTACCAAAACGAGCCTGTGTTAACTCTTGAAGACTTGTTTTAAAATCACGAAAAAGTGAGTCAAGAGAGATTTCCTCATGATTACTCTCAATTAAATCTATCGCTATCTTACTTGCAACTTCTAACCCAGCTTCTAAGTAAATAGCACCCATTACAGCTTCAAAAGCATTTGAAAGAAGAGAGGACTTTTCTCTTCCACCATTATTATCTTCTGCATTTGAGAGAAGTATATAGTCTCCAAGGCGAAGAGATTTTGCTAGTTTATCAAAACCCGTCTCATTCACTAAAGAGGCTCGAATTTTTGATAATTTTCCCTCATCAGAGTTTCTAAACTTAGTAAATAGGTACTCTCCCACAATTAAGTCGAGTACTGCATCTCCTAAGAACTCTAAACGTTCATTATCATATGGTTTTTTGTAGCTCTTATGTGTCAAAGCTTCTATTATAAGTGCTTTGTCTTTAAAAGTATAGTTAAGTTGTGTTTCTAATGTTTTAATGTTTTTATGCATATCTTTCTCTTTTTTAAACTTTTGAATTTAAGTGCCTAGTCAAAAAGAATACCAACTATCAGCGAATAGAGAAATGTTCTAGTGTTAGGCAGATTTTCGCAGAACTAGCTGGCTAATTCAAGGAAATCTAACGACACAATAGGATATTTCTCTATTCGCTCGTAGGGAAACCTAAAAGATAACTCACTGACTTCGTTAAAGTACTCGAAGCTACTAGTAGCTACTTCGCACTTTTGCCTTGCATTAGTCATCTTTTTAGGTTTCTGATAGTTGGTATTCTTTTGACTAGGCACTTACTCAAATGAATTATTTTTCTCACCTATCTCTTTATAAAAATCTCTACTCAATTGACACTCTATATGAACACTATCTATTGCATGACACGAAGGACAGCGGTGGAATGCGAAAGGGTGAACAGTCTTACAATCATCACACATATACTCAAAACTTAAAGTTGCTTTTGCCCTACCTTTAAGTTTAATAAGAACATCGAGTTCAAAAATAGAACTTGATTTTGCAAGATGAATATCCCCACGAGCACTATATAGTTCCCGCAAATAACCGTTTTGTGAAATTATATCTAAATTCAAATCCTTTGGCTCTATCTTCCATAAAATATCACTAAGCAATGCACTCTTAGAACTATCAAAATACTTCCATGCTAAACTAGGATTATGCTTGAAAAAATACTCAAAAAGCATATATACAAGCTGATGAGAATCTCTATATATCTCTAAAAGTTTTTTAATTTTTTCATCTTGAGATGTTTGAGTGTCATTCAAAATTGACATCGCTCTTAGATAGTTACCCTCTAGTGATATATCTTCATTTAACTCATCAAGTGGTTCTAAAACCTCTAATGCAGATTTGTAATCTCGCATCTGCTCATACACTAAAAGTAGTAATTTTAATGCCTCAGGTGTTCTAGGATTAGTTTTAAGAATACTTAAAAAATCTGTTTTGCACGTTCTAAAAAACCTGCTTTTAGGTAAGTTTTCCCTAGTAAGAACATAGTCTCTAGTCTATTTTTACTGCTAGGGATACAAAGGATTTCATTATAAATTTCTATACTTTTTTCATAGTTTCCACTTTTATAATAGGAGTGTGCAAGTAGTAGCCAAGACTTTTCAGACAAATCTCCACTACTAATAAGTACTTTTAACTCATCTTTTGAAGGTAATGTCTGAAACTGTTTTAAAAATTTATCTAAATATTTTGAATCCTCTTTGTTTTTATATTTATTCCACCAATAAGAAAAAAATGTAATGGTAAATATAATACTAAAAAAGATAATAATTGAAAAAAGAGGGTCTCGAAACTCTATAAAAAATGAATTCATTAGTCGTAAACCACCACTGCATAATCATCTCTGAGTCTATAAAATGTAGAATCAGCACTCAGTTCTAAGTTTTTGAGTTTTCCTAACTGCACAAGAGAATTTTTAGATACTTTAATACCATTTTCTCGAAAAAACTTTTTAATGTTTACAAACTTAACATCTTCAACAAACTTATACTCAAACTCGCTATGTAGCTTCATCTTATCACTTGAGAACAGGTGTTCATTAACATGAAGTTGATCTGAGGCATATTTAATAGGTAAGTGTCCTGAGAGATCTGTAAGTACCTCTTCTATGTGCATATATTTTTGAGGGAGTCTCTCTTTTTGTAAAAAAACATACTTGTTGTTAAGTTTTAAACTTGGTGTATTTACCCAGTATTTATACGCTGGATTAGAGACTCCAAGTTTACTGCTTATCTCTCTCCAAAGCCAAAAGGAGTTCAGTGTGCTAGGGAGGTTAGACATCGTATTTAACTCCTTTAAAACTATTTACTTATTACGGACTATAAGGAGCAAAGCCCCTTATAGTCGCAGGGACAAAACTTGTCCCTACAACCTAAAGCTATAAAAAAAGGGCTTTTTTAAGAAAAGTCCGTAACATTAACTATTTATATAAATTATATAGTTTTTTGGAAAAAGTGCCCTTAATTTCTATAACATGCTAATAAGCAAGGCACTAAAAATTAACTGTAGTGCAAATAAAATAGAAGATACTTTAAATGCCGTTCCAGCAGTTTTAACAATTGTTCCAAAGTGTATCATCAAACCTATAGCACTCATTGCGATAAGTGTAATGTAGTGACTCACTGTAGAGATAAGTGTTTCTATCTCTTTTGGAAGAAGCCCGAGTGAAGCGATAACAGAGAAAAAGATAAACCATAATATAAAAGATGGTACTCCTATTTTTGTCTTTACAGCCACATCTTCTACATCTTTTTTTGCTTCTCTTTTAGCAATATATATCAGGATAAGGACAAGAGGCACAAGAAGTAAGACTCTTCCCATTTTAACTACAGTAGCATAGTGTCCAGCCTCATCGGAGATACTAAACCCAGCCGCTACCGCTTGACCTACAGCTTGAAGTGTATTTCCCGTAAAAACACCCGCTTGCATATCACTAAAACCTAACAAATGTGCTAAAGCAGGTGCTAAAAATATACCTACAGTTCCCATAAGGTTAACAAGTGCTATACTTATTCCTATATCATTACTTTTAACCTTAGCAATACCTGAAGTAGCAGCAATTGCAGAACTTCCACAAACACCATTCCCAATTCCAATCATAAGTGAGAGTTCGGGATTAATCTTAAAGAGTTTTCCGAGTAAAATACCCATAAAAATAGTAAACACCATTCCTGAGACGATAATTAAAATAGTTTGAAAACCTAAGTTTGCTAACATTGTAAAGTTGAGATTAATCCCCATCAGGGCGATGGCAAACATAAGCAAATCTTTTTCTGCAAACTTTACACCCGCTTTATAGTGAGAACCATCTCCATGAAAAGTTTTATAAAAATAGTTTCCAACAACCATACCAAGAATAATAGCAACAGTTGCCGTACTAAAAGAGATAAACTGTGTGATAATATAAGAGACTATAGCTACAGCAATACTTGCAAGTAAGCCTCTTGTATATTTTTTATATTTAGATATTTGAAACATCTAAATCCTTTATATTTAAATTAATAGCTGATGTTACGGACTATAAGAATAAAAGTCCGTAACATAACTTATGGATGCAATTATACCTAAAACGATATAGAGCAATTATTTACTATTTTTTAAAATACTCTCTTTTGGATAAATAAAACTCGACTTACGAAAAACTGATATTTTTTCGCTTTTTTTACCATCTTTGTCAAGAGCATAGGCATGAATAGTAATAGGTATTACACTGTCTTTTATTGGATTTTTTACTAAGACATCTGTAGTACTCAGTGTAACTATCTTTTTCTTTCTCACTCCAGGTTTTGCTTCAAAAGGTTTTGTAGGTTTAGATATAACAATCTTTCCTTTCATTCCCTCTGGTGCTATAACATCAAAATAGAACTTCATTTTTTCTTTTTGAGTGTTTTGTAGTAAAAATATATATGAGTTACTTACTTTCACCTTGCCATCAGGCATAAGCTTTGTGGAGTACAGACGGTTCTCTTTATTGATATTTAAGAGCATATGCTCTTTTTTACTACCCATCATTCCAAGGATAATAGTAATTCCTACAAGAAGCACAGCATAAACAATTATTTTAGGGCGGAAATACTTAGTCTTCCCTTTTTGATCAATTATCTCATAGTCACTTGACCATGTAACGAGTGATGGCTTACCAAGTTTTCCCATAACAGTTGTACAGGCATCAACACACTCCAAACAGTTTATACACTCTAACTGTAAACCTTTTCGGATGTCTATATGTGTCGGACATACAGTTACACAAGCCTCACAAGTAGTACACTCAGCATTTGGTTCAACCGCTTTTAGATCTTTTTGTTTGGTAAACTGTTTTTCATGTTTATCATTATAGATCTCTCCTCCTCTATGAGGATTATAAAGTGCCATAATAGTATGTTCATCGTATAAAATTGACTGTACACGAGAGTAAGGACAGACATAAACACAAAAATTTTCTTTTAAGATTATAATATCATAAAGCAAAAAGAGTGCGACACCTATAACTATACCAAAGAGAGTTAAGTGGTTTGAAATGTCATTAAAGTAGCTAAAAAAATCTTCTGGTGGGACAAAATACCATAAAAAATCTGATGCAGCTAAAAGTGCAAGAGGAATAGCAATAAGAACTGCTAATACTTTTTTAATTTTATTTTTTCGCAGAGACATATCAGGCTCTTGTTGCTTGTTTTTAATACGTTTTCGCAGCCCAAGTATTGTTGTTTCAATCAAATCTCGATAAAAAACACGAAAGATAGTCTGAGGACAAAGCCAGCCACAAAAAACACGTCCACCTAATGCTGTAATACCGAAAATTCCAAGAAAAAGTAACATTAGTAAAAATGGCAATAGATAAAGTTCTTGCATATCAAACTGAATAAAGGCAAGATGTAACTGTAACTTGTCAAAACTGAGCAGGAAAAAGTGGTTTCCATTTACTGTAATCCAAGGAAGCACAAGTGTAAATATTGTAGCAAAAGCATAAAGATAATATCTCTTATATCTCCATGGTTTTGCTATAGTAAAGTCATTTGATTCTTTAGTCATGATGTAATTCTCCTATATAATATTCGAGTATTATAGCAGAGTAAATGAGAATTAACTCATTTACTTATAATTATTATCATACAATCTTATTAGGTGTTACAAACTAGCTTTAGGGTTACTTTTTTCTTACCAACCTATTCCTATCTGTGCCATATATCTTCTATCAGGAATATCTACACTTCTTGTTCCTATCTGCTCTTCATATGTAGCAAAATTTAACTTGATAATAGCAATCTCCATATCTAAACCTGCTGTATAGGCACCTTGATAAAGCCCTATATTAAGTTGTGTAGAAAAATATTTTGAGTTTATTAAGCCAAATCCAGCTCCTAAACGCAGACGTTTTATAGGGTCATTGTCTTCATAGTCAATATAGGTAGCACTATCATCTGTTTCGTTAAATGTATATACACGTACAGAGTTTTCATTAAAGAGATCAACATAATCAATCGCTAGTACTAATTTCTCTAAAAATGATACTTCAGGAGTTATAGAGGCGCCTATATTTACCGTTGTAGGTTGTCCTCCAAAGTTATCATCCATATTCATAGAACCTATATTTAACACACTTAGTCCAAAGGCTGGATGCCAGATACTACTCTCAAATGGTTTATAAGTAAGACCCAAGTCAAGCCCAAAGCCAGAAGCTTCTTTTTTGTACTTATCTTCAAGAGTTGTCATAGCATCATTAGATTGTAAGTCAGCTATATATAGAGGACCCTCAAAAGATGTTTGTGTGATGTATTTCAAACCAACACCAATATCTACAGTTCCTATGTCTGTTTTATAAGCCTTTGCCGCACCTAAGAGTAAACCTCCATAGCCACGTCCTGAAACTTCAACGGGTGCACCATTTGCACTACCATTACCATGCACCATAGTTGTTACATCAGTTGCAGCAAGTATTCCAACACTCCAAGCAAAACTATCTGAATTTTTTGAGACAGAAGAGTAGTTATTTACTTGAAGATTAAAAGCTTCACCACTATACTGATCAAGTAAATCAGAAATCTTTTGAGCATCTCCATCAGCATCATTCAAATCATTTGAAAAGTTTTGTATTTGTCCACTAGCACCAAGACCAATGCTTAATATAT
>JAUZRZ010000046.1 GCA_030949945.1 Sulfurimonas sp.
TTTTAATTGCAAAACTAGGACGTGTTGTAAGTTTTGAGCGAAGCTATGAACTATGTATGGGAAGAAGAGGGAGCATCACAAAACAGTGGTAAGAACCTTAGTATGGAGACTTAGAAATAAGCTAAAAACAGACATCATACAAAACTCTTCTGGTCTAGGTTACTCCATAGAGGAATAAGTTCTTACTTCTACCCTTAGAGTTGATAAAAAATTCTTTATGATTGTGTATGCTGCTTCATAATCATAACTAGTTCTCTCTATTTTTAGCCATTCTTTCTATTTCACTAGCACTATCTTGAATAAGTTCTATTCTAAAGTTTGCACTTGAGCCTTTTATGGAATGTGCTAAAAGTCCTATCTTTTCATACTCTTTTTTCTCTATGAGTTCTAACAACTCTGGCATAACTTTTTTCATCTTTTTTAGATAGAGTTTTAAGAGAGTGATCACCTCTTCTTCACTCAACATCAAAGACTCCATCAAACTGGCACTATCTAAACCTATAATCACCTCTTTACTAGATTTATACTCCTCGGGCTGAAATAAAAGTGTATCATTTATATCAACTTTTAAGTATGTACTAAAGACTCTCTCTAGCTCTTTAAGCACTAAAGGTTTTACTAAAAACTCATCAAAACCGTTGAGCAGACCTCTCTCTTTAACCCCTTTAAGAACATTTGCTGTGAGTGCTGATATTGGAGTATGAGGAATTCCTTTACTGTTTTCATATTGTAATATTCGCTCCAGAGCTTCATTCCCATTCATAATAGGCATCTGCTCATCCATTAAAATCAAATCATATTTATTGAGTTTATAAAGTTCAAAAGCTTCTAGTCCATTCTGTGCAATATCAAAACTGAGCCCATACTTAGCTAGTATTATTTTTATAAGTTCTACATTAGCCTCATTATCTTCAGCAACTAAAAGATGCCCTATGAACTTTTTAGAGATACTTTGGGAATAGTCTGACTCTTACTTGGATTCATCAACTCTGAGAATATTAGATGTATTTTTGCACAGTATAGAGGATAACACATACATGTAATGTGCTCATATGTATCAAACTTATCATACTCTTTACTCATAAGTGCTACAAATTTTTTACTACTTTTAAGAAGTTGATCCCATGCCTCCTCGTCCATGTCTTCATAGACAAAGATACAGATGTCAAAATCACCCTCTAGTGTATCAACTACTTGGGTATTCATCCCAAATATATCTGCATACTTTAAAAATGATTTGAGTTTATAACTGAGATCTTTTGACTTTGAGTACAGATGCATTTTAAGCTCTCTAAACGCCCCTATATCTTCAAACATTTGACACTCTAAAGTCATGGCTTTTATTGGTAGTTTCATAGTAAAACAACTTCCCTTGTTTAGCTCTGAGCTCACATGAAGTGTTCCATCCATTTTTTCTATAAGTTGTTTACAGATAGAGAGTCCGAGACCTGTACCAATACTATTTATATAAAGAGCATTTTGTACTTGAGCAAACGCGGTAAATATGTTTTGAATATCTTGTGTGTCAATACCTATTCCATTATCACTTACACTTACCTCTAACTCACCCTCTTTATAAAAAGCACTGACTTCTACCACACCTCCTTTAGAGGTAAACTTTATAGCATTACTCAAAAAGTTCGATAAAATTTGCTTAATGCGAAGAGCATCCCCAAAAAGCTCTACTGGAATTTGAGGATCTATAAAAGAGGTAATTGTTATATCTTTTACATTAGCACTTGCAACAAAAAGTTCCATAGTATGACTCATCTCCTCGTGAAGAGAAAAAGCTTTTTCTTCAATACTAAACTCTCCACTTCTGAGTTTAGAGAAGTCTAAGATGTCATTAATTATAGTTAAAAGATTCTCCCCACTACTATGAATAATCTCTAAATAATTTCTATGTTTTTTACTAATATCATCATCTAAAAGTAAATTTACAAAGCCGAGAATAGCATTAAGTGGGGTTCTAATTTCGTGGGATATATTTGAGAGAAAGTACTCTTTTGCTTGATTTGCTTGTATCGCTTCTTGTCTTGCATCTACTAGTTTTTGAAAAATAGTATCTGTATAAAATTTAAGAATACCCTTAAAGTTCTCATCAAATATATACGAAATTTCCTTGAATAACTCTTTGGAATTAATCTCTTTATCATAAGAAAAATCCACCATAGAACGACGAAAATTTGTACATATTGCAAAGAGTTCATCTGCACTTATTTCTCTCTCTTTCAAGTAGCTTAGTAAACCCTTCATAACAGGACAGTTTCCAAGCTCAACATCACCTGAGATCACACCCATAAAGTAATCAAAAACGCCACTTGCATACTTCTCTAAAAAATAATCTCTATCTATATTATGCAGACTTAATATCTCTTTTGATGCATCATAAGAGAGCCATTGCATCAAAATAGTTTTCTTTGCATCTACAAAAATAGTCTGAGAGGCAGTCAAAAATTTTGTTTTTTCTTTCATAACTTCTTCTTTATTTTAGAATTTTACTTATAATCTCAAAACTATTTTTAGAGAGAGTATCAGTGGAAATAATACGCTCGAGTTCATGTTTCATTAGTTCTTTATTTCGTTTATTCATGTGTGTGTAAATTTTAAATGCTCCTGCTAAACCTGATGCCATTTGTGCATTTATCTTATCTATCTCTATAATTTTATCTGCTACAAAAGAGTAACCATGCCCATCTTTTGAGTGAAAATGTTTATAGTTTCTAGCAAATACACCTATGAGTGAACGAACTAGATTTGGTACTTTTTCATCATACACTGCATCATTTTGAAGTGCTTGAACTCGGTCGAGTGTTCCCTCTCTTTTAGATGCCGCTAAGATAGAGAAGTACTTGTTCATCACTAAGGTTTCATCCTTATACTTGTCATAAAAGTCCGCTAAAGCCACTTGTGCAAATGCAGGATGAAAACTCTCCAAAATATCAAGTGCAACTACTCTATCACTCATACTTTGAGACTCCCCATACTGCTTTTGTGCTATCTCTGCTAACTCCTGCGTTTCATTCCCTGAGAGTATATAAAGCACTCTATTTTTAAGTCTCCTCTTACCCATACTTAGACTATCTAAGCTAGCATCCGTTTGGTGATGCTCTTTATAAAGTACTAGAAGTTCTTCTTTAAAAACAGTGGCTAATTGTTTTGATAGTTTCTCTTTTGCTTCATAAATTGGCTCGAAATCAACCTCTTCTTGTCTTTGCATAAGAGTAGAAACAGATGGAAGTTCTAAAAGTAGTGCCTTGTATGAGAGATCAAGATCTAAACGCAGGAGATGTCCAAAAGAGTCAATAAACGCAGGGTTTATCTCTTCGCCTTGCATCATCGCTTCGATTGTCTCAACACCAAAAGCTTGAGCAGCCTCATACTTTATAAAACTATTTGTATCGTGTTTCATTAAAAATGCAAAATCGACATCAACTTGTTCTACAATGATAGGAGCACTAAAGTCTCTGTTAATAGAAAGAACGGGTTTGGCATCCAAACTTTCATAAATAAATGTCTCTCTCTCTTGTGAGATAATAAGCATCTCATTTACAACTTCTTTTCCCTGTTCATCAAGAAGTGCTATCTTTAAAGGATAGTAAAAGGTTTTTGCTCACTCCCATCTACTGCGTTTGGTATCTTTTGAGTAAGTGTTAGAGAGTATATCCCCTCACTAAAACTCTCCTCTACTTCTAGTTTTGGTGTACCGCTTTGATGGTACCAGTTTTTAAATGCACTAAGGTCAATATTACCTGCCTTTTGCATAGCCCATAGAAAATCATCAGTAGTTACAGCCTGTCCGTCAAAACTCTCAAAGTACAAGTCAGTAGCCCTGCGGTAGTTCTCCTCTCCTAAAAGAGTATGAATCATTCGTATAACCTCAGCACCTTTTTCATAGACAGTAGCTGTGTAAAAGTTGTTCATACTGATGTAAGACTTTGGTTGAATGGGGTGCGATGTAGGAGAGGCATCTTCAACAAACTGTCTCTCACGAAGTGCTTTTACATCTTCTATGCGTTGGACTTCTTGAGAGTTTAAGTCTGCTGAGAAACACTGATCACGAAAAACTGTTAGACCCTCTTTAAGTGTGAGCTGAAACCAGTCACGACATGTTATACGGTTTCCTGTCCAGTTATGAAAGTACTCATGAGCTATGACAGACTGTATCCCCATAAAGTTTGCATCACTTGCTGTGTCTGTATCTGCTAAAACATAGGCAGAGTTAAAGATATTAAGCCCTTTATTTTCCATAGCACCCATGTTAAAACTATCCACTGCTACTATGTTGTAGATTTCTAAGTCATACTCACGACCATACTTTTGCTCATCCCAAAGCATCGCTTCTTTGAGTGAATTCATTGCATGATGGCATTTAGACTCATTTCCTAAATCACAGTAAATATTAAGTTCTACATTTTCTCCAGAAGCAGTTACATAAGAGTCATTAACACTCCCTAAATCCCCTGCCACAAGAGCAAAAAGGTAAGAGGGTTTTTTATGTGGGTCAAACCAAGTTACACTCTGTCTATTTTCATCGACTTCTACTATCTCTTTTTTATTACCATTACTTAAAAGTATAGGATATTTATCTTTATCCGCTATTACCGTAGTTGTAAAAACACTCATCACATCAGGGCGGTCAAGGTAGGGAGTGATACGGCGAAAACCCTCAGGCTCATTTTGAGTACAGAAAATACTTCCTGACTTGTAAAGTCCCTCTAATTCCGTGTTGTTTTGTGGATAAATTTTATTCTCTATTTTAATTCTAAAAGTTGCTGGTACATTGAGGATAGTGAGACTCTCCTCTTCAATTATATAACGACTCTCATCCACTTTTAAATCATTTATATATAAAGAGATAAGCTCCAAATCAATAGTGTCAAGTCGTAAATGTTTCTCATCTGCATCACTTTTTTGTATCTGCATCATGGAAGTCACCAAAGCATACTCTTCAAACAGGTCAAATACTAAGTTGATACTATCAATATAGAAGGCAGGTTTTGTATAGTTATGTAAATATATCTCTTTTATTTCACTCATTATTTCTCTTTTTTTACTAATGTTACAGACTATAAGAAGCAAAGCCCCTTATAGTCGCAGGGACAAATTTGTCCCTACAACCCCCTAAAGCTATAAAAAAGGGACTTTTTTAAGAAAAGTCTGTAACATCAAATATTATATTAAATTTAAACTCTTTTAACATTCTAGTAAACACCTCATCAAAAGGAGCTTTAATCATAAGTTTTTCATCTCTAAAGGGGTGTTTTATCTCTAAGCTTATAGCGTGGAGTAGTAATCTGTGCATGTTATAATGCTCTCTTACAAACTTGTTATGCTCCCCTCTTCCATACTTTGTATCGCCTAAGAGATGATGGTTTATATGTTTCATATGACGACGGAGTTGATGTTTTCTTCCAGTACGAGGTTTAAGTTCGACTAAAGAGTATCGTACTGTGTCATATCTTCCTACACTTGCCTCTATCTCTACGCGACCTAAGCACTTAAACGCAGTAGTAGCCTCTTTTGCTTCTCTTGTCTGGTTTTTATCTCTGTCGCTAATTTTATCAAGTTTTTCTAAAAGTGCATGCTCAATGACACCCTCATCTGCAACATACCCTCGCCCAATTGCTATGTAGGTTTTCTCTATAGTGTGAGAAGAAAACTGCTCGCTCATAAGTTTAGCAGTGTGGGAGTCAAGAGCAAAAAGTAAAACCCCTGAAGTAGGTTTATCGAGTCTATGAACAGGGTAAACCCATTTTCCTATCTGTTTAGAGAGCATCTTCATCGCAAAATATATCTCATGTTTATCTATCATAGACTTATGAACTAAGAGTCCTGAGGGTTTGTTTATAGCAACTAAATATTCATCTTCATAGAGTATCTCTAAGGTATAGTTTTCAAACATAAAAGCAGACTTACTTTAAGCTTTTAAATATAATGAGGTAGATAAAAAACGGTCCACCGATAATAGCCGTGATAATCCCAATAGGCAGTTCACTCTGCGTTTGAATAACTCTTGAGAGTGTGTCACACAAAACTAAAAAGAGTGCTCCAAAGAGTGCTGTTTTAAAAATTCGCTGCTCAACTGTCACAGGATAGAGTTTTGTAACGATGTGAGGAACTACTAGCCCAATAAATCCTATAGGACCGCTAATACTTACTAAAACCCCTATAGCTAAAGAGGAGATAACTAAAAGTGTCAGTGTTGTTTTTTTACTATTTACCCCTCGAAGTTGTGCGGACTCATCGGAGATACTAAGAAGTTGTAGCTCATAACGGTAGAGGTATATACTCCCAAGTAAAAGAAGTGTCACTCCAGATAAAAGTAGAGGATGATGCCACCCAATGATAGAGAGAGACCCCATAGTAAAACGGATAAGCACATCATTTTGCATACTACTTCCTAGATAAAAAACAACCATAAGTGCGGAGGTATAAAAGAGTGAAAGAGCTATACCTAAAAGCAGTAGTGATTCATGCTGTGCATTTTTTAAAAACTGTGAGAGGTAAATGAGTAAAAAAACAGTAAGTATCGCCCCTAAAAATCCAAAGAGTGAAATAGCAGTAATACCAAACACAAGTGATGTGAGTCCTAGTTTTATAGCAATCCCTGCCCCTAAAACTGCCCCACTTGATATGCCTAATGTGTATGGAGTCATCAGAGCATTACGAAAAAGTGTTTGAAAAAGAAGTCCTGAGAGTGCTAGAATTGCCCCTGCACATAGAGTAAAAAACAAACGAGGTAAACGCAGGTCAAAAAAGATTTGAGACTCTAAGGTATCAAGTGTGAATATCTTCTCTAAGGAGAGCTCAACTGCACCTAAAAAAGGTGATATAAGCACAAGAGACAAAAGAAACATCCAAATAATAGCCTTAATCAAACTTTACTCCATACTTCTCAAAATCGACTTCATACAGACTCTCTAAGGTCTCTTTTTTAAAAAACTCCTGCTCATAAAAATGCACTTTTTTATTCTTTATAAACGCAACAGGCGAATTTATAAATGCAGCTAAAGCGATGTCGTGCGTGATAAGAATGACTTGATGGTACTCTTTTAGTCCCTTTATATGTTGTGCAATTATCTTAGAGTTTTTAGGGTCAAGGTTCGCTGTTGGTTCATCAAAGATGATGATTTTACTCTGTTGAGATAGAGCTTGAGCGATGAGAGCGAGTTGTGTTTCTCCTGAGCTTAGAGAACTTACAGGATGAGAAGAGAGGTGTGAAATATTTAAAAACTCCAAACACTCCGCAGCAATCTTTTTATCACTGCTTGAGTAGTCAAAAAGTGATTTTTTATATGAGAAACGCCCTAAAAGTACAAATGCTTCTAGGCTAATAAAGCTATCATATACTTCTAGTTTTGCAGGAATATATGAGAGTAGTTGCGCTCTCTCTTTTAGGCTATACTCCCCAATATTTTTTCTGTTTACTCTCACACTGCCATCATACTCCACTAAGTTACATATGAGTTTTGCAAGTGTACTCTTCCCTGCTCCATTTGCCCCAAGTATGCTTAAATGTGATGCAATGGTGCAAGAGATATTCTCTAAAACAATTTTATCCCCAAACCTACATGAGACACTCTCTAAACTAATCATTTATACTCCCAATCAACTTCTCTATAGTAAGTGCAACACGATGAGAGGGAATATGCAGATAATCTTCATCTATTATCACTATATTTTTTGTTTTACTTGCTCTTGTTGGTAGAGAGTACCAAGCCTCAAGTGCTTTTTTGACATCTACATTTGGCTCAGTTGCATGAGAGTGAAGGATTATAATCTGCTCAGGGTTAAGGGCTATAACATTTTCATAGTTAAGCACGGGTTGTTCTGTGCTTGTATCTGTGTAAGCGTTTGTGTTACCACTCACTCTAATGATGTCATCAAAAAATATATCTTTTCCTGCTATATAGATACCGTTTCTCAAATCCTCTTTGAGTCCGTACACTATCATCACACTATGAGACTTTTTTGCTTTTGGTGCTGATGATATAGCTTTATCTATAGTAAGCACAAGCTCTTTTGCCTCTTTTTCTCTACCCAAAACCTCTCCTATCTTTCCTATAGACTCTTTTATACTTCTGATAGATTTTAGTTCTAATTGTAATGTTTTTATATGAAAATATTTGAGTTTTTCTAAACTGTTTTGGTTAAATGTTTGTCCTATGACAAGAGTAGGTTTACAAGCAAGAATTTTTTCTATATGAGGGTTTGTATAACCTCCTACAATAGGAAGTTTTTTTGCCTCAGGTGGATAAAGAGAGTAACTAGAAGTCGCTACTATCTCTCTGTCTGCACCTAAAGCATAAACTATTTCTGTGATAGAGGGGCTAAGAGAGACTACTCTCTCCTCTGCCCAAAGGTTGAGTATGAAAAGAAGAATAAGGAGAATGTTTTTCATACTCTAGTTTCCTTTAGTATTTAAGTTTAAAACCAGCCAAAGCAGTTCTTGTAAAGTTTATAGGGTAGATACTATCATCTTTTATCCATAAACCATTACTTTGATCAAACAAGTTATTTATTTTAGCAAAAATTTCCCAATTATCTTTTGCATATGTTGCTGCAATATCAGTTGAGTAGTATGCATCTTGTTTTTGAGAAAAGTTGTTGTTAAAATCATTAGCAGCATAAGACTCTGAACGATATACTTGTGTTAGAGAGATAGTTGCATACTCATTTGGTAAGTAGTTTATAGTGGCTTTTACATTGTGGTCTGAAACACCAGGGAGCTTATTTCCTGCATAGTTCTCACCATTTTCTATTTCATCATCTATAATGGCTTGAACATAGTTATAGTTAAAAGCTACATTAAAGTCGCTGTTAAAAATATACTTGTCGTATAAATCTACACCGTATTTATGTGACTTGTCTATATTTGTATTTCTTGCACCAGTCCAATTTATACCAGGATAGTAATAAATCTCATTTTTCAAGTCAATATAGTAAACTGCAATTTTAAACTTATTACTCTTTTGAATATTGTTATATCCTAAAGTATAGTTATTTGCCTGTGATGGTTCAACATAACCTGTAAATATTCCAGTGCTAAAGCTAAAGAGTCTATCAAGAGATGATGATTGATATGAATGAGAATAATTAACGAAAAGTGAACTTATTTTATTGGGAGTATAGTTAAGCCCTAACTCTATTCCATTAAGAGACTCTTTTTTGATTTTCATCTTGGTTACTCTTAAACTCTATCTCTTCATATCTGTACCCAGCTTTGAATGTAAAATCATTTAAATAAAATTCTAGACATTAAGAGATGCTCGCTTTATTTGACTTAGTCAATGCTATGCTTTTTGCATCAACATCACCATCAAAACTATCTATGCCAGCTTTAATAGCAAATCTTTTAGTAATGTAATCAAGAGTTGCATTAATTGATCTATAATCATAAAAAGCACTAAAAGGAAAAGCTCCAAGATATTGAGATTTTTTATTTTCTTTTGAGGCATCTACATTAAACGACAAGCTATCATTTACATAGTAAGTAGCACCTGCACTTAAGACATTACTATCGTATTTTTGATGAACTGAATATGTTCCAGATGTTGTAGGATTATCTTTATATTGTGCTTCACTTATAGGACCGGCATAAATAACATCAGTCTTTGTAGCTATAGCCCCTAAGCGAAGTTCTAACTCATCACTAGGTGTATAAGCAAGGTTGAAACTACCTGTTGCGAAACTATTAGCATCTTGTTTCTCACCACTTGCATCTATATTTCTGATACCATCCATTCTTTGGGCTTCTCCACTTGCATTTATAGAGAGTTTTTCACCCTTATGTCCTGCATAAAATGAGCCATCAAATAGTCCATAAGTTCCCATATAAAAAGAGATTTCTTTGTCGTTACTCTGTTTTGTTACTATATTGATAACTCCTGCATTTGCTCCATCACCAGCGACTACTATACCACTCGACTTGATAATCTCTATCTTTTTAATAGAAGATGGAGATATAGAGGAGAGAAGTTGAGGAACCATATCAACATTATTCATTTTACGACCATTGATTGTTACTACTATGTTTTGGTATCCATCACCAACACCATAACCTCGCATATCAATTTTTTGTAAAAAAGGATTTCCATAAGCACTAGTTGCAAATACTGAAGTCGCCTTGTTTAAAAATTCATAAACATTCTGAACATGTGCTTTTTTTATGTCTTCTTCTGTGTAGACCTCTACAGCATCTGTAGATTTAAGTTCATCAGTTACAATGGCAGTTGAAGTAATAGCGATAGGTGAAAGTGTGATTTCCTGATTTGCTTGTAATTGGCTCAGAAGAGCAACCGAGATTAGAGATAATTTTATTGCATTTTGCATTTGTAGTCCTTAAATATTTTTAGTTTTTTGGGTTTATATATTTAAGAAGAGGGAGGAGAGTTTATCTTTAGTCTGAGTGGTTTCCCATCAAGAGTGCATACCGAACTACCAAGTGCGACTATCTTGAGTAAAGATATATAGGCTTGTATCGCTGCTAATGAAAAATAGTTTTTTCCAAAACCTTTAGGTGTATGCACTTTGACTCTTTAAATCGGTAATTTTTTCGGAATTATAGCCGAAAAAACTAAAACCAATTTAATTTAGCTTGTAAATTCACAACTTCACCGATAATAATGATAGCAGGAGCACTCAGTCCTTTTGACTTTTTGGCTATGTTTTGGAGTGTTCCTACCACTATCTCTTGCTCTGGTGTTGTACCTTTTGAGATAACTGCAACAGGATATTCTTCGGGTTTACCTAACTCCATGAGTTTTTTACAGATTATCTCTATATTTTTAAAACCCATCAAAAAAACAATGGTATCATCACTTCTCAAATCATCCCAGTTGATATCTGAACTATTTTTGTCTGATGAAATATGCCCAGTAACTACTTTAAACGCAGTAGATATACCACGATGTGTAACGGGAATTCCCGCATAAGCAGGAACACTTATAGCAGAACTTATTCCTGGAATAATCTCATAAGCTTTACACCTTTTTCTTGTAAATAAAGTGCCTCTTCACCACCTCTTCCAAAAACAAAAGGGTCACCACCTTTGAGTCGTACAACTACCTCATACTTGAGAGAGGCTTCATAAATAGCTGCGTTTATCTCATCTTGAGGGATTGTATGTTTGCCATCTTCTTTTCCGACATAAAGAAATTCACAGCCATTTTTTGCCTCTTTTAAAATCTCCGCATTAACAAGTCTGTCATAGATGATAATGTCAGCTTCACCTACAAGACGCAAAGCTTTTACAGTAAGTAGGTCTAAGTCACCAGGACCAGCACCAGTGAGATATACCTTAGCCATCGCGTTTTGTTGTTCTTCTTTTTTTAGTAGTTGTTTTGATTTGTTTTCTAGTTTTTGGCACACTAGAGGTATTTTTTGAGTAAGATCTCTCTTTTTTACCTGAGCTGCGTTTATGCTCCGCTTTTGAGTTTGACCTCATCCACATCTTTACGTCGGATAGTAGGGTCAGGTTCAAAGCCCTCTACTGTTTCTTGAGGAATTTTCTGCCCTATAAGCTTTTCAACATCTCTAATGTCATACTTCTCATAAATATCTATAAGACTAATAGCCTCGCCCTCTCGACCTGCACGACCAGTACGTCCAACACGATGTATATAATCTTCAGGAACTGAGGGGAGTTCATAGTTTATAACATAAGGAAGATGCTCTATATCAAGCCCACGAGAAGCGATGTCAGTAGCTACGAGTACTCTAAAAGCCCCCTCTTTAAACTGTGTCAGAGTTTTCAAACGATTTGCTTTTGTTTTATCCCCATGAAGGACTCCACACTTCAAACCATCTTTTTTCAGCTCTATGGCTAAGTCATCAGCACTCTTTTTTGTTTTGGTAAATACTAAAACTTGAGGATAATTTCTCGAACCGATGATATAGGCTAAAAGTTCTGCTTTTCTCTCTTTATCCACTAAATAAACAATCTGGTTAATTAGTATCTACGGTTGTATTTTTCTTTGCCGTTTCAATAAACGCAGGCTTTGTCAAAACAAGCTTTGAGAGTTTACGTACCTTTTCGCTGTAGGTAGCCGAAAAAAGCAGTGTTTGGTGGCGTTTAGGCAGGAGTGGGTGAATTTTGCGTATATCTTTTGTAAAACCCATATCAAGCATTCTATCGGCTTCATCAAGGACAAAAGCCTCAACATCTTTAAGACTTAGCCCACTCTCAGTATGCTCCATCAAGCGCCCTGGTGTTGCTATGACTATCTCAACACCCTCTTTGAGCTTCTGTTTCTGTTTTTCTAAATCTTTACCACCTACTAAAATCATGATTTTTACTTTCATATTTTTAGCATAACTCTCTAAATCTTCATAAATCTGAATACTTAGCTCACGAGTTGGCGAGAGAATAACCACACGAACACCCTTCCCCTCTATAGGATTTCTCAAACGCTGCAGAAGAGGTAAGCCAAACGCAGCAGTTTTCCCTGTACCCGTTTGAGCCGTTGCAAAGATATCACTCTTTGCCAAAACTAAAGGAATAGCCCGTGTTTGTACTGTTGTAGGGGTTTCATATCCTAAATCTCTAATTGCACTGAGCAGTGGTTTAATAATTCCTAGTTTTTCAAATGACATATCTACCTTCTTTGTATATATGGAATTTTACCATAGTTTAAGCACTTACTCATACACTTCAAGTCTATTTAGAAAAAAATAGCTATAATTTTAAAAAAATTACATTAAGAATTATAACCATGATTAGAAAAGCCCTTAAAAAAACTACAAAAAGTGACAAACTCGCAAGCCTTATAAAAAAATCTAAAGTACCGCCAGAGTTTCTACAAGCCAACCGTAAAATGATAAGTCGTGGTGTATTTATAGGAATATTTATAGCATTTATTCCTATGCCTATGCAGATGGCACTCGTGTTAGCATTTATGCCAGTGTTTCGTTTTAATGTCCCTGTTGCACTTGCTATGTGTTGGTTAAGTAACCCTTTTACTATGCCACCGATGTACTATATGGAGTATTTAACAGGTTCATTCTTTTTAGGAAGTGAAGTTGGTGATGTAGAGATGAGTCTAGAATGGTTTAAGGAGAATATAGGTGATATTTTCATCCCTCTTTATTTAGGAACACTCTTTTACTCTGTTGTCGGCTCAATTAGTGCATACTGGGCAGTAAACCAGCTATGGAAATCTTCTGTTCATGCTGATAAGAAAAACATAGACATCATCGATAAAAAATTCTTTATGACTTGCGCAGACTCCAAAAAACAGATCCTAAGCCAACTAGAAAAAATGGGATACTCAGAGCTTGTCCTGTACTCATAAGAAGAAAACTTGTATCGTAGTCTGCCTGTCTTACTTTTACAAACTCTATAAGAAACCTTGCACTAAATACAAGTGTTAAAAATATTCCAAACATAAACCCTGGTTTGACTGCAGCTTTTGAAAACTTATATATTCCAAAAAGTAAGATAAATATAGCTAGATATGAGAAAGCCTCATAAAGTTGTGCAGGATGGCGAGGAAATATATCTACTCTACTAAATATAATCGCCCATGAGACATCAGTTTTAATACCTACTATCTCAGAGTTCATAAAGTTACCCATACGTACCAAAAATCCAAAAAGTGCAGTGGGGACTATGAGCCTATCTATAAGCCATAAAAAGTCCATTTTGTACTTTTTAGCACCAAAATAAAGAGCTATGATAGCACCCAGACCTCCACCATGAGAAGCGAGTCCACCCTCCCAAACAGCTAATATTTTTAGAGGATGTGCAAGGTAAAACGCAGGGTCATAAAAGAGACAATGACCTAACCTTGCTCCGACTACAATTCCTATAACTGTGTAAAGAAAAAGTGGTTCAATAGTCTCTTCATTCTTACCCTCAAGTTTAAAAGCCCACTTCATAAACTCTAAACCTAGAAGTATAGAACTTGCAAACAAAATCCCGTACCAAAAAATGCTAAAAGGACCTACACTAAAAGCGATAGGACTTGCATCCCAGATGAAGTACTCCATTAGGCTTTAAGTGCCTCAGCTATAAGCTCTATTGGGTTTTTAAAGACTGTTTTACTCTCAACACCCATAGAGTTGTTTATCTGCATACGACAAGCAGAACACTCAGCAGATACTATCTCTGCTCCTGTTTTTTCAATCATAGCAGCTTTTGGAACACCAGCAGCTTTGGCAAAATGGTACTTTTCAGTCTGCATAGTAATCCCACCAAATCCACAACAAGCATTTGGGTCACTCATCTCTACTATGTTGTAGTTTTTACTCACAAGATTTCTAGGTTCTTGATAGATACCTTGCATTTTTCTTGCATGACAAGGGTCATGGTATGTAACTAGTTTTGGTACTTTTTTCTTTGAAGCTAAAACTGTTTCTAGCTCTGTGTTGTTTTGTAGCCACTCTGTTGCCATATGCACCTTAGTCATTATGGCTTTAGCCCGTGCCTTCCACTCTGGTTGGTCATGGAAGTAATGCTCGTAGTCTATCTTAAGCATCGCTGAACAAGTCGCTTCAGGTACGAGGATAGCCTCTACATCTGCAGAAAAACTCTCAAAGTACTCTATGTTAAACTTCGCGTTTGAGTCAACTGTATCAAAGTCACCTGTAAAGTAAGCAGGAGCAGAACAACACTTTTGAGCTTTTGCTAAATACGCATCTATCTCGAGTTCTTCTAAAATATCTAAAAGAGCATCACCAACACTTTTATAGTTATAGTTTGCTAAACAGCCTATAAAAATTGCCACCTTGCGTTTAGAACCATTATCTATATTTTCAGGGTGTGCATTTAAAAAAGATGTTTTTCTCAAACTCGGCATAAGTCTATCTGTTTTAATGATAGGCAGATTAAAACGCGAGTGCATAGAGTCTATGTCACCTTTTATCTTAAATCCACAAGTTTGAAATGCCCAACCGAGTTTAAACGCGATGTCATTTAACCAACGGTGACGTAGGAGTAAAAAGAAAAGACGTTTGTACCAAGCGATGCCAAATTTTTGTGCTATGTCTGAACGGACTTGTTCTATTATCATATCTACTGGGAGGTCTTTGGGACAAACATCTACACAGTTTGTACATAAAAAACATGACTCAAAAATATCTTTTGCATTTTTATCTAACTCTAAGTGTCCATTTTTGTAAGCCCCTAAAAGGTCAATAAAACCACGAGGACTTGTAACCTCATCGGGATTTACAATATGAATAGTACAGACAGGAATACACTTTCCGCACTTTATACAATCATCTTGTATCTCATCAAAACTAAATATATCTTCTATCATTTTACTCATATTTTACACCGTTTTTGAAAAAGTTTTTTTACTATCACTATGTTGATGCATGTAAGCATCAAACGCCATGGCTATATTTCTGCACAAGAAGTGTACCTGTTTGGGAACACTCTATTTTATCTTCATTTATCACTATTAACTCATCCCTAATAAAAGGCTCTAAAGTAGCGATAGCTTCAGCGAAGTATATCTCGAATTCTACACCAAATTGCTTATTAAATCTTTTAATATCTAACTTAAAATTACTCATAAGCTCCATAATAACATTTTGGCGAATAATATCATCATCATTTAGCAAAACACCTCTTTCAAAAGGGAGCTTTCCTGCATCAATAGCCGCTTCATACAAGCGCATATCTTTAAAGTTTTGGTTATAGCTATCTATGCCCTCTCCAATAGAAGTAAGTCCAACACCGATAAGGTCTGCCCCACCTTTGGTAGTGTAGCCTTGAAAGTTTCTGTGAAGTTCCCCTTTTTCTATCGCTTTAAAGAGTTCATCTTCAGGTTTTGCAAAGTGATCCATTCCTACCATCTTATAGCCATTAGCTAGTTAAAAAGTCTATAGTGTATTGCATAATCGCTAGTTTTTCATCAGGCTCAGGTAGTGTTGTCTCATCAATTTTACGCATTGTTTTTTTCAACCAAGGAACATGAGCATAGTTAAAAACTGCAAATCTATCAGGGTTTAAAGTAAGTGCAAGAGTAAGTGTCTCTTTAAAAGTACCGAGCGTTTGGTATGGTAAGCCATAAATAAGGTCAACATTTACCGAAACCATATTATATTTTCTAGCCAAATCCATAGCATCTTTTGTGATAGAGTAAGGCTGAACACGATGCACAGCCACTTGCACTTGTTCGTTAAAGTCTTGAATCCCAAAACTCACACGGTTAAACCCAGCTTCACTCATAACTCGCATCTGATCTTCATCAATATGACGAGGGTCTATCTCACAGCTAATCTCTGCATTTGGTATAAAGTTTGGAAAGTAAGACTTTATCTCATCAATAATAATTTTAAGTTGAGGGGCACTAAAAAAGGTAGGAGTTCCTCCACCAAAGTGCATTTGAATAACTTCTCTTTTACAATTAAGATGTTTTGAGAGAATCTCTAGCTCGCGTTTAAGATACTCAATATAACGCAGCATTTTCTCCTCTTTTGAGGTAAAAACGACACTACAACCACAAAAGTAACAAGCATTTTTACAAAAGGGAAGGTGAAAGTAGAGACTCAAAGGACGACTCTCATCTTGTGACTCTAACTTTTTAATATACTCATCATAAGCATAAGCATCACTAAACTCTAATGCTGTTGGGTAAGAGGTATAACGGGGTCCAGGTTTTGAGTACTTTGTAAACTTTGCGAAATCTAACATTATGATCCATTTGTAGGTTTAAGTAGAATTATTATCTCTAAATAATGTTAAGAAAGCGATTAAATACTAAAAACCTAAGTCAGAAAAGTCTTGCGGAGTCATTTTTCTACGCTCACCATCTCTCTCATAGATATATCCTTTTTTAGCAACTCCATTCTCCACTTTTACATGGTAGCGTTTATTTCCATTTGGATAGTACTCTAGTATAGTTCCATCGAGTACACCTTTTTCATTAAAATAGAGTTTTGCTTTTAAATTACCATCTGAGTAGTAAACCTTTTTAGCCCCAACTTTGACACCATTTTGATACTTGGTAACAGACATAACTTGCCCATTTTTATAAAACTCTTTTTCAAAACCATCTACTTTTCCCTCATACATAGGAATCTCTGCTTTTAATGCTCCATTTTCATAAAAACCACTTGTCATACCATGTAGTTTTCCATCTTTAAACTTCGCATATGTTTTTAAGCGACCACTCTCATAGTATGCTTTAGAAGCTCCGTTTAGCTTACCGTTTACATAGTTTCTCTCAAACTTCGTTTTTCCATTTTTATACTTCGTTTTTTTCACCTCAGCACTCAGTGACACAGTTGCAAGTGCTGCAACTATCAGTAGCATTAATATTTTTCTCATTTTTTTCCTTTTTTTTAATCTAGTTTATATTAGAGTTTTTCTGGATCTACATGTTCTGTTATTCCACCCTTACACTCTGCTTTTTCATCTCCAACTAATGGACAGATAGCCACAGTATTGTTAATCATAATTGGCACTAAAAACAGAGAGACAACTGTCGATGCCATAGAGCCAAAGATGAGTGCTATACCCAAACCACCAAAGATAGGGTCAGTAGAGAGCAGTAAACTTCCTAAAATGATAGCCACAGCTGTCATTAAAATAGGTTTTGCTCTCGTTGCTGTTGAGATAGCAATTGCCCTTCTTTTTTCTATACCTTTTTCAATCAATGCTTTAGAAAAGTCTATCAAAAGAAGTGAACTTCTAGCACTTATCCCCATAAGAGAGATAAACCCAATGAGAGAAGTAGCTGTTAGAAAAAAGTTTGTTCCTGAAAAGACTAGAGAGATTATATCTGTAATAAAGTGCCCAATAATAACACCAATTATAGATAAAAAACTCGCTAATAGGACAATTCCACTCAGTGCAAATGATTTGTAATAGACCACCATCAACAAAAACATTAAAATAAGAGCAGCTATAAAAGCACCCCCTAAGTCACGAAATGTATCAAGCGAGACTTTCATCTCCCCATCCCAACGTAAGAGTAGTTTCTCCTTACTCTTTTTGTCCACTAAGTTCAAGTCAAACATATAAGTAGTTATACCATCAACCTTGCTTACATTAAAATCTTTTGACAATTTTTCAATAAGCATATCCCTAGCTTCAAGAAGAGGATAAACTTGTGAGACCATATCACACTCTGCTGTAATAGTCACTAAGTTACGAAGATTTTTACGAAATATACTTGGATTTGAATCCACCTCTTCTACACTTACCATCTCTTTTATTGGTATCATCATTCCTTTAGGATTCATCAGTTTTAAACGCGACAGTTTCCAGTATAAAGCCCTCTCTTGTATTTGGGAATATACTTCGACTCTCATCATTTAAACGCACAAAAATTGGTATTTGGTCTTGTTGCATCTTAGAGTTTTTTACTGCAACTATCATACCTTTAAATGCTAAGTAGAGTATGTTGTTTACCTGCTCAACACTCAATCCACTTCGTATGATTTTCTCTTTATCTGGAATGATTTCATATTTTGGATAGATGTCATCTTGCATAATATCTACATCAACTAAACCCTCTGTTTGAGTAAGAACTTCAGAGATAGTTTTTGCTGTGCTACGCATTAAAGTAGCATCAGTTCCAAAAAGGTTTATGACAACTGTTGCCAAAGTTGGAGGACCTGATGGCATTTCAACAAACTTTATTGTTGTTCCTTTTTTATGTGCAATACATTCAAACTGTAACTCTTTACGAACACGGTGAACTAAAGAGTATGAGGGCTCATCGCGAGAATGTTTATCTGTTAAGTTTACTACTATTTCTGCTTGATTTTTCATCTGTTTAAGAGCACTTCCCTTTACTAAACCAGCATAATCTAGTGGAGCACCTTGACCGAGATAGACTTCCATATCATGTACACTTGGCTCTTTTTTGAAGTAGTTCACAACACAGTCTGTTACTTTTTTTGTCTCTGAAATTGAGCTATTTGTAGCTGTATCAACATAGACACTAAAAGTATTTGCACTTTTTCCAGGGAGCATTTTTGCTAAAACTATTTTAGTAGGTATCATCATAACAGCAAGAACTAAAGCTAAAATAATATATAAAACAACTTTCTTTCTTCTTCTTTTTGAGCCCAACATTTCATAGATATATTCTTCCATTGTTAGTGAGCTCCTTTAGCACGTTTAATAAGCTTTTTGGCAAGATAGGGAGTAAACACATAAGCCACAAAAAGTGAAACTGCTAATGCAACGGGGACATTTAGAGGGATTGGTTTCATAAACTGTCCCATCATGCCACCGACATATGCCATAGGAACCATAGTTAAAATTATCGCAATAGTTGCGATATTTGTTGAGGGACCTATCTCATCTGTTGCTTCTATGATAATCTCATCAAAAGTTTGATCAGCAGTCTCTTTTAAATGCATTCTTCTATGAATATTTTCAATGACTATAATAGCATCATCCACTATCAGTCCTAGACTCAGTAAAAAAGCAAAAAGTGTAATCCTGTTAATAGTTTGATCGGTCATATATGCGATAAAAAGTGTCATAGCTAAAATCATCGGTACGGCGATAGAGACTACTAAGGACTCTCTCCACCCAAGAAAAGGGATAAGAATAAGTCCAATAATTCCAATAGTTATAACAAGGTGATGGAGCAACTCTCCGACAGCTTCATCAGCTCTCTCACCATAGTTACGAGTGATGATATACCCTATTCCCGACTCCCCCAAAATTTCATCTTTTTCTTTGAGTTTTTCAATCACATCTTGGGCAATATGAACTGCGTTTGTTCCTTTTAACTTTGACACCGTAAGTGTAACTTGTTGTATTGGAGTTTCAAATGTAGAGTTAATATCTCTTGTAGCTATAAGAGAACTCTTATAATTTTGAATATTAAAATCAAACTCTACTTTTGCTATATTTTTGAGATAAATAGGAGCACCACTGTACTGTGCGACAATAAGATTACTTAAATCATCTACATTTTCAATTCCATTTTGTACACCAAAGACAATTAGAGAAGAACCACTAGATGGGGCATCAATAACGGGGGCATTATTTGCTATGGCTTGCACTGATTTTGCTATTTGCCCTAAAGAGAGATGATAAGCCGACAGTTTGTCTAAATCAACTTCAATATTAAACTGAGGATGATGAATACCTTTTAGCGTACTTTTAGAGACATTATCTATTGCATTTATCTCTTGTTGAATTTCACGTACTAAACGATACTGCTCAATTGTATTTGGATTATTTTGATCTTTTTTGTAAAATGCAACTGTTACTACAGGTATATCAATATCTATATCAAAGGGTTTAATGAGTGGTGCATCTACTCCGATGGGAAGAGTATCCATATTTTGCATAACTTTATCATAGAGTTTAAGATTTGAGTCTTCTCTATTTTCACCTATGTAATACTGTACATTAATCATACCGACATTGTCCATCGCACTGCCGTAGATATGCTCAACACCCTTAATTTCACGAATACGTCTCTCTAGGGGTTTGATAACGACATTTGTAATTGCTTCTGGTGATGCCCCTGGAATAACAACAATAATAGAACCACCGCTTACTTCAATTTGAGGGTCTTCTTCTCTAGGTGCTACATTTAAAGTAATGTATCCAAGCAGTAAAATAGAGACTGCTAAAATCATTGTCAGAGGATTATTTAAAAAATGAGAGGCTAAATGTCCCGCAATATTTTTATTTTTATATGCCATAATTTACTTTTTTTCATCTATATTTATAAGAATTTTTGCATACATTCCAGGGAAGACCATATGGTTTCTCTTATTAAAATCAACAATTATTTTAAATGTATGTGCCATAGGATTTGCACTCGGGACAATTGACTTTATCACACCATATGTTTCATGTTTTAGGGAGGGAATAGTTATTTTCACTCTTTGATACTGTTTTACATAAGCTAAATCTGATTCGGCAATTTGTGCTTCAATCTGTAAATGACTTAAATCAACAATAATCATACTAAGCATTCCAGGTGCTACTAAATCACCCACACGGATTCTCTTTTCAACAATTATCCCATCATTTGGAGCTTTTACTTCCAAGTATCCCGTAATAGTTGAAATTTGTTTGATTTTTTCAGCTGCATTTTTCACAAGCACTCTTGCTGATGCTAATCCTGCCACTACATTATCTGCAGTCATATCAAGGTTTTCAAAGTCAGAGCTATTAACCATTCCTCTAGACTTCATTAAAGATTTTTCCCTTTTTATCGAACGCATACGAGTTCGATATATATCGACAATCGCTTCTGCTTGTTCTAAAGCTAAGTCCGCTTGATTTTTTAAAATATCAAATTCAGCCGACTCAATTTCAAAGAGAGTATCTTCTCGTTTGACCTCATCCCCAATATCAAAATATATATTTTTGACATAACCCATATAACGCGGTCCAATCATCTTCTGGTTATATGAGACAACTGTTCCAGTAACTGGTAACTCCATAGCAAAAGTATCAGCACAAAGAGCGAAGATAACAAGTATCAGAAATTTATATCTCATGCACTTACCAGTTTCTAACTTGAACATGACATTCCATACACTGTTTCATAATTTTAGTATATGCTTGAACTGCTTGGGATGTATCACCTTCTCTAAACCTCTCAATAATCAACTTTGCTTTATTATCAATTTTTTTAGAAATCTTATTTGTAAATTTTACTCTTTCATTCATATATCGAGTCATCGGATCTTTTTCTTGAAGTTCTGTCAGAGGTGGTTGTACTCTTCTTATAGCATCAGAGAGACTAAATGCCCCATCTTGTACTAAGTCAATGTTGTTATAAAAAAAACCTGTCTCTATGTAAGACATTGCACGAGCCATCTCTTGCATATCTTTTACTCTATCTGCCTTTGTATAGACTTCAGCCAGTAAAACTTCACTCAATAACAGTGTAATAAGAAGTAGTGTTTTCATATATTCCCTTAATTTTTTTAATAATTTTTCGTACCTTCGCAAACTATAACTACTTTAAACTGAAGAATATCTTAATAAAAAAACTACAGTTTTAAAAAAAACCTTAGAATTTTCTTTGTGATATTACTTTTTGTTATATAAAACTACTCTACTCTCACAAAACTCATAAATATTACTTATATCTTTAAGATATTGTTCAGTTTAAAGTAGTTATAGTTTTGCAAGACCACATTTAAAAAAAGGAAAATAAATGAGAAAAACGATTCTAATCAGTGCTGTTGCACTCACAATGTTAAACGCAGGGGACTTTAGCTTTGGCGATATGTTTAAAGACATGAAAGATGCTACTACTACTATGAGTCATGATGCACGTGATACTGCGGATTCAATGAAAGATGGAGCAGTTGAGACTGCTAAAAGTGCAGAGCGTACAACAACTAGTGTAAGTCACGATGCTCGTGATAGTGCGGTCAAAGTATCTGATGATTTAAAAAGTAGTGAAATTGCTACAGTTAAGAGTGGTGAGGTATCTACAACAAGTGTAAGTCGTGATGTTCGTGATAGTACAGTTGAACTTGCTGAAGATACAAAAGACTCTATAACAACTGCAACACGTGATATGAAAGATAGCTCTACTATGGCTACAAAAGACTTAAAAGACAGTACGAGTAGCTGTATCTCATGATATGACTGGACTCAACAAAAACTATATCAAATGACTTAAGAGAGTCTACTGACCAAAGTTTCCGAGTGATGTTAAATGATTCTCACTAGAACCAGTTTCTAATGATTCATTTTGACTGGGTTTTTTTTTTTTTTTTTTTTTTATTTTGATATTATTTTACTTATATTGATAAAATGTTTTTTACCTTTTATTTTATGATATATTTTGAC
>JAUZRZ010000047.1 GCA_030949945.1 Sulfurimonas sp.
AAATATTAAAAGAATGGCTATTTAGTTTATAATATAAACTAGTTATTCTTATAAGTCATTTATTAACAGTTTAATCATATAAAAGTATTCTTTTACAATTTTTAATATGCCCCATCCAGATGAATAAGCTTGTTAAAATATTTATGAAAAACCTTTAATTGTTTTAAAAGATAACTTAATTAATAATTATGTATATTATTTAATAAGTACTAGAGCTCCAAAAACTCATAACTTTAAGTTTAAGACAACTCCTTTTTTTATCGATTTGTTACTATATGTCATACTATTTGCATAAATACTAATTTTAAACTATAATATACTCATAAAATAACTTAAAGGCATTAAAATGACAGAAATAGAAGTTATTGGAAAAAGAGTAAATCTAGAAGTAAAAAATTTAAAAAGAGTTAAAATAATATCAGCATTGAAAGAAGATGAATTAAATGCTCTTAATGATAAGAAAAAGCTTGATTATATAATTAATAGAGCTATAGAGTCATATTATTCATCAGATGAAATCAAATCACTCCTTGAACTATAATATAACTCTTAATAGAATACTAAATGAGAAAATTAGATATTTCACTATAAAAATACTCTCTCTACCCTATTTTGTGAGTTTTGACCTAGGAGAGAGTTTGGCAAGGTAAAGATCAAAAAAGTATTTTACATATTCAGGAATCGGTTATTGCTTTGGAAGCTTGTGTTGTAGAGAAGCTAAAGAAATGGTATCCAATCGTTTATATAGAAATGTATTATAAATTGGGAAGTGTTCAAAATTCTGTGTCAGCCTGATATAATAAGAATATAAAAGGTTGATAAAGATGAGTAAATTAGAGAGTCCAGAATTTGATTTTAATGATGCAGTTAAAGATATAATGGCTGGTAAAAATATAAGTGGTAAAGACGGGGTATTAGCTCCATTGGTAAAACAGTTAGTAGAAGCAGCACTTGAAGCTGAACTAGAATCACACATAACACAAGATGTATTTGCAGGTAATAAAAATAGAAAGAATGGTACTTCAAGCAAAACAATAAAAACAGAGGGTGGAGAGTTTATTCTTGATACACCAAGAGATAGAGCTGGGTCATTTGAGCCACAACTTGTGAAGAAAAACCAGACACATCTAACTGATGATATTGAAGAGAAAGTGTTATCAATGTACGCACTTGGTTTGAGCTACCGAGACATAGTAAAACATATTGAAGATATGTACAAGATTGAGCTATCTACAGGCACAATAAGCAATATTACCGATAAGATAATCACTAAAGTTAAAGAGTGGCAGGAGAGACCATTAGAATCTATTTATACATTTGTTTGGCTAGATGCTATTCACTATAAAATCAAAGATGGTGGTAAGTATGACACCAAAGCAGTATATACAGTTCTAGGAATGGATAAAGATGGTAAGAAGGATGTTCTTGGGCTTTATATAGGGGAAAGTGAAGGTGCTAACTTCTGGTTAGGAGTACTTACAAAGCTTCAAAACAGAGGTGTTAAAGATATACTTATCGCTAGTGTAGATGGACTCAATGGCTTTCCAGAGGCTATTAAAAGTATCTTCCCTAAAACTGAAGTACAACTGTGTATTGTTCATCAAATACGCAATTCATTGAAGTATGTAGCATCCAAAGATCAAAAAGAGTTTATGAAGGATTTAAAACTTGTATATCAAGCTTCAAGCAAAGAAATTGCTGAAGATGAACTACTAAAACTTGATGAAAAATGGGGTAAAAAAATATCCTATAGTTCTAAACTCTTGGAACAACAAGTGGGAGAATTTATCTCACTACTTTAAGTATCCATATCCTATTAGAAAAATCATGTACACTACTAATATTATTGAATCTGTACATAGACAGTTTCGTAAACTCACTAAAACAAAAGGAGCTTTTTCAAGTAAAGATTCACTATTAAAATTACTCTACATGGGGATACAAAATGCGAAAGAAAAATGGACTCAACCAGTGCATAATTGGAGCCAGACTATTTCACAATTAGCCATCTTTTTTGAAGGTAGGCTGGATGAGTACTTAGAGCTGTAACTAGGTGTTACTAATGGTAGCTGACACAGAATTTTTTGCGCTCCCCGCGAATGTTTTGTTGAATGTCTATTTCGAGATTTGGGTTTAACTCCGCCGTTGACACTGATAATTTGTCTGCATTTGATATTTTTGCAGAATTTGATGCAAAGTGAACTGTGACATTATAACTAACACCACACCCTTACTTATCTACTATAACTTCTGAAGGTGTAGCCTTACAACTGTCTTGTGCATCTACAACACCATCTTTGTCGCTATCTAGTACAACAACTTTTGGTTTTAATATTTTTTTAGGCTTACTTTTCTGCTCTTTTTCCTGTTTTGGTTTCTCTTCTTCTTCCCTTTTCTCTTTTACCTCTTATTTTTGTTCTACTTTAGGTGTTTTGGTCGATGAACTGCCAAAAGGGATTCTGATACCTATCGAGATAGATTCTGATGTTTTGTGAGCCACCTCTGTGTCATTTGTAGCATTGCTCTTTATCGATGTTGCATAGTTGTGAAGATAAAACTTTGCGTTGAGTGTAAGGAGTATATTTTTACTAAGCTTATACTCACCACCCACCTGTAAAGCACCGACAGGACTTGTGGTATCGTATTTTTGGATATCTGTTGCCACTAAAGGGTTATACTTCCACTTTAAAATTCACCACCGATCGAACATCAAT
>JAUZRZ010000048.1 GCA_030949945.1 Sulfurimonas sp.
GATAAGGTGATAGAGACCATAGGAAGGCTCAAAGAGAAATATCCATCTATATCTCAATACTATTCAACTACTGTCACTAAAGACCCAGATAGCTATAATGCAATAGATATAACTTGGAGTGAGAAGAAGACACTTGATAATAAAAGTGCTATTAATGGTATCTATTGTCTTAGAACCAATAACCAAACAATGGATGAGAAGACTCTATGGAAAACATATACAACACTTACTGATTTAGAATCAGTATTTAAGAGTTTAAAGTCTGAATTAGGATTAAGACCTATATTTCATCAAACACAGACTAGAGTAGATGGGCATCTCTTTATTACTCTTTTAGCTTATAGTATTATCCATACAATAAGGTACAAACTTAAACAAAAAGGTATTCACTATAGTTGGGATACGATAAGGCATATTCTGAGAAATCAAAAAAGGATTACTACCATGAAGATGCAAAGATGGCTCCAACACTCTATATACGACAAAGTTCAGAATTAAATGAGAAGCAAAAGAGATTTATGATGCACTTGAGATTAAATACGGAGCAGGAGATGTTACTAAAACTTTTATAGAATAATATAGATGTGGAATACGTAAAATATTTTTAAAAGGCTTTAAAGCCCTGAATATAGGTCTTTTTTAATTTTGATGATGAAGTTGGGTTATAGAAGTACAATGGACAATATAGTGACTGCCTACAAAAAAGTAGCAATAGATTTAATTGAGCATGAAAACTTTCTTTCCTTAATTGATGGATAAAATTTATCTAATTTTATAATCCTTTAACCTCCACTTTATTCTTGTCGGAAAATATCTTCATAAAATTCCGATTTTTTACTTATAAATTATTTATACAATTTCATCATATCAAAATAGGAGATATGATGAACTCAGATACTAAAAAACTATCAGATAAAGAAATTTTATTTAATTCTATCATAAATAAATACGGTACATATAATTTAAGTAAGTCTCAAGCTTCAAGAATTTTAAATAGAAGCATACCCTCACTTGATAGAGATAGAATCAACTCAAAAGGTCCTTCTTTTAAAAAAGATAAGTCTGGAAATGTTTATTACCCAGTAATGTCAATTACAGATTGGCTCTTAAAAATGGAACATACTTATGAATCTCAGGTTTAGCCATGAGTAAGCCAACTAAAAATATTAAAATCACAATCAGCATCAGTCAAAAATTTCATTCTCAACTTCAAAAGCAGGCAGAGGCACTAGATTTAACAGTGAACACTCTCTTAAAACAGAGTGCTCTTTCAGCTTTTAATAAATCGGATGTGACTTTTTTCACATCAGAACAAAACCTAATCATACAAAAGTTCACTTTAAATCAAATACAGCTTAGCAAAACTGTACAACAAATCAATGAACAATTAGGAAGAAATGCGAATACTTTTCCTGTAGAGAAGCTCTTAGAGTATTTTCGGACATATCACGAAACTTTTGTACAGCTTGTAGAAGACCTAAAGGCTTCAAAATGATCATCCAATCAAAAGGTATTAAAAATACATCAAGCATGGGAGCAAGGCTCAATTATATCAATAAAAATGATGCACTAGTTTATACTAAACATATGTTCTCATATCATGACGATATTGAGGGACTTGAAAATGAATTCATCCAAAACGCAAAATACTTAGAAGGTGCAAGAGGTAGTAATATTGGATTTAGTGAAACACTTAGTATGCCAATTTCTGAAAATATCTCTAAAGAGGAACAAGTAGAAGCTTTAAAGGTCTTAATCGATGAGCATATCACACTAAGAGGATTTGAAAACCATCCAGCGGTTATTGCCATACATACAGATGCTAAACATACTCATGCACACTGCCTGTTCTCATCAAATGCTTTATTTGGAACTCAACGCCACCGAGTCTCAAGAAAAACATTTAAAAAATCCCAAGTGGCTCTTGAAGAATTTAGAAACAAAACTTTTAAACACTTTCCAAAAACAAATCACTACTCTCAAAACAAACTAGAAAAACATATCAAAAATGCAGAAGGGAAAATGCGATATCTCCGTAAAGCTATTACTGATAAACAGAAGATTACATCTACATTCAAACATGCACTTACTAAAACAACTAAGAAAGAGTTTCAAGAATACCTAAAAAATAAAAACCTCATAGTTTACAAACGTGGGGCTAAAACAATAGGTTTAAGAGATACAGCTAAAAAGAAGGTCTACAGGTTAAACACTCTCCAACCAGGGCTCAGAGAGACCTATTTAGCGTATGAAAAGAAACTAAATATCAAACTCTCAAAACAAATTAAACAAACACAAGAGAAAGTCAAACCAAAGCCAGTTCTAAAAAAGAGCAAACAGTCACAAAAGAAGTAGAACTCAAAAAAGGAGGAAGAAATGGCAGACGATAAACTAAAACATGAACGAAAATTTTT
>JAUZRZ010000049.1 GCA_030949945.1 Sulfurimonas sp.
TAGAAACACCTAAATTTATAATAAACTTAGCTTTTATTGATTGAAACATTCACTTACCTTTATGCATAATAATTTTTAATACATAGTACTTTAAGTTATATAAAATAAATCTTTGTAATTTTAATTAATTATGTTATGCTTATAAACTTTAAAAAGAGAGAAATAAGATGAATGATTCAGTAGACATAATGACATTAAGTATAAGAATGGCTGTTTTTATAGCCGTTGGCGTGGTTTTTTACTTCATACTAAAAAGTAAAAAAAATAAAGAGGATTAATACTCTTTATTTATACTATCAAGGTATCTAAATAGATCGGAAGAAGCTTGTTCTGTACCTTTGAAAAGTTCAATTATCTCATCTATATTACCACTATTTATTAGTCTTATAGTTTTGCTAATGTTATCATGAATTTTTTGATGTACCGGAGCAATCGCTCTAAAATCTGGCTTATTTCCAAACTCTTTTTTTCCATCGCTTTCATACCATTTTGTAAAACTACATGAAGTGTGTGTGCTTAATTCACTATCAGCTTTTCCATTTAACATTGATGCATAGCTATAATTTTTATATACCATGTGGTCTAGTTTAGCCATATTTAGAAAGAGGTCTCTACCTATAACTTCATTATCAGCAGTAATTAACTTTGCATTATCAATCAATGTCTCAAGTACTGATACAAACTCATCAAGTGTCTTTTGTGTAGAAAGAGAAAACTCTTCAATTTTTTCACTGTTTTCACTCATACTAATAGAGTTCTGTTTTAAAACACTAATATTTGCTTCAACTTCACTTGTCGCTTTTTGTGTACGTTCAGCAAGTTTACGAACTTCATCAGCAACAACAGCAAAACCACGTCCATGCTCACCCGCTCGAGCAGCTTCAATCGCTGCGTTTAAAGCAAGTAAGTTTGTTTGATCACTAATATCTTTTATGAGCTCTATTACACTATAAATTTCTTGAACATTACTGTTTAAATCACTAGATGATTGTCTAGAGTCTCCAACCATTTGAGTAATAGAACCTATACTCTCTCTCATATTTTGAGTGGAGTCTGTTACATTTTCTATTATTGCACTAGTTTTAGTATTGAGTTCATTTACTTCATTCACTTTTTCTACATTATTGCTCATACTTTCTCGAAGGTTATTAGCATTGTTCACAGCACCCTCAATCATCTGACTCGATAAAGAGAGTGTAAGTCTATTTTTTTCTACTTCTTGATGTGCCACTTCTGCTAACTCAGCTGCTTTACTTGCTTCTTCTTGTGCATTTAGGGCAATAACTTCTACTTTATCTAAGAATGTATTAAAACTTTTACTCGCTTGCCCTAACTCATCTTCAGAATGAATTGGCAATCTTTTACTCATATCAGCATCACCTTGTGCTAATTCATCCGCAACATTTGCAAGGTTGATAATAGGATTTGATATACTTCTTTTAATAATAAACATTAAGAAACCAAGAATAAAAATATCTAATAGTAACATTACATACACTTGTCTAATTAAAGAGTCTTCAGATTGAGAGATAACACCATTTACATTTTCAATTTTATCTCCGATGAGAGTATAACCGACTACATTATTTGAAAAGTCCACAATAGCTTCTGATTTTACAAAATATTTATCTGTAATTTGAAAGTTATCTGTTTGTGAAATATCTATATTTTTTAAGTCCCCAAAGAAGTCTTTATTAATAACTTTCTCTTTAACAGCTAAAGTAAAATCACCCACTTTAGGTGCATTTTTTAATGCTGTTGCAATTGAAAGGTACTTATTATCTATGACAATAATGATATCGTATCCATTTACTTTACGAGCATTTTTTACAATAGAGTTAAGCCCTTGCATAAATTCTACAGAACCCAAATATTCATTATCAAACATAATTGGAGCTAAACCACGAAGAACAAGACCTGCACGACCTAGTTCAATTGCTACTAGAGGTTTTTTCGTCTCTTTAACACTTACTACTGTTTTTCTAAAACCACTCAAGTCATCACCGAATTTTTTTGGTTTCCAAGCTCTTAAAAAACTATGTACATTTGCATCATGTATATGTATTTTTATATTTTTATAATTTGTGAAATTTTTAAATTCTTGTGAGATTGAGCTCAAACCACTTATTGCGATTTGACGATTATTTTCTTTGAGGGCACGAACTACAGAGTAGTTTTTAGAAATGTTTATCGCATTTGTAATCCCTATGTTTTCCTTACCATTCATAAGCTCTATGTATGTTCGGCTTAAGGATTGGGACTCTTGCTTATAAACATTATCTTTCATTTCTTTAATAGAAAAATAATAATTAACTAAAATAACCATAAATCCTATCACTATGGATAGAATTAATGGAATATGAATTTTTTTACTTATCGACATATTTTGCATAGCCATCATTTATTGTACCTTTGAAGTCTGTGTTAGATACAAATTATAACAATTAAATATTATGTTATTACTGAAGTTGCATTTATATATGTAAATATGTCATACTATTTAAGCTTACCGTTCCCATAATGTTTAAATAAATACTCTACAACAGTATCAATATCTTCTTGAACCATCGGTGCTTTAAAATGAGTAATCATCTTATCTGTTTTTTTAGCCCAAAATTCTTTAGACTGTGGACCTTGGTTTATAATGTAACCAAATGAGTGGCACATAAGACAGTTTGACTGAACCGCATCAAAACCTTTTCCCATTTTAATTTCATAAGAAATATAGGGAACTTCAATATCTTCTTCAACTTGTGCAAACACAGAACTAAATGCTAATATACTTAATAATAATATTTTTTTCATACTCTCTCCTTAAACCACTTCAACTTCAACTATATCTATACCATTATACTTATACCCACCATGGTTCCATAGTATATCTTTAGAGAGAGGTTGTTCATCACCTAAACGGTTAATAGCTTTAGCCATAATATTTATTTTTCCATACTTGGTAGGTTTGTAAGTAAATCTAAACTCAGTAAATGCATAACGACCATTTTCTTGTTTTAGAAGTGCTTCATTCCATGTTTCTCCATCATCAGTTGAGATCATAACCTGACGAATACCATGTCCATCATCAAATGCAACACCACGAATAACTACATGTGCATTATGGTATAGTTTCATACCATTTTCAGGATAACCAATAATAGACTTAACATTCATAAATGTAATTGGCTTCGTTTTTTTGAACTTATGCTCCGGTGTCTCACTCTCAGTTTCGTTATCAGGTATGCGATAAGCAACATCCATAAAGAAAAGAGATTTATACTCATTTGTTACCGTAATATTACTCAGCATTTTAACCCAGCTATCTGAGTAATACCCTGGAATAACTAAACGTAGGGGAAAACCATTTAAATACGGTAAATCCTCGCCATTCATTTCATAGGCTACAATAACATGATCGTCTAATTCTTCAAGCTCAAGCTCACGCACAAAGTTTGGTGTTTCATAGTAAGCAGCATTATCTTTACCATTAAAACCTATCCAGTGTGCATCTTTTTTAAGTCCTGCTTTACTAAGTAAGTCTGAGAGTCTTACTCCTTTCCATTTAGCACAACCCATAGCACCACTACCCCATTGAATACCACCAGCTATAGGTGTAAACGCAGAACGACTATTTCCACCACACTGAAGAACAGCAGTAACTTCAACTTGTTCAAAGTCATTTTTGAGCTCTTTGAGTGTAATGTTAAGCTCTTTTTCAACAAGTCCATCAATTTTAATAGTAAAAGATTCTAAATCAATTTTTGTTGGAATATCTGGAAGGTGCCAACGTACAAAAAAATCATCATTTTGAGTAATTCCTCTTGCAAATACTGATCTTGGTGACTCTAAAAGTGGTGGTCTATCTGAGTATGTAATCATTGGTCGTTTTTCAGGAAATGCCATCTTTGACATTTTTTGTCCATCTAGTGGCTGATGCGTTTGTCCAGCACTAAGGTTTGTACCCATAATCGCAGCAGATGCGACTATAGAAGTTTTAAAAAATTCTCTTCTTTGCATATTCTTTTATCCTATTAAAATTTATTATAAATATTATTATAGCACTTTTAGGTTAAAAAAAATTAAATTGCTTCATAGAATTTCCCTCTAATTGGATTTTCTAAAAGACCCTCTCGTGTACGAAACTTAGTAGGAATTGTTACCCGTTTTCCTCCACTTTTTGCTCTAAAAACTGAAAAGTGTAAGTGTGGACCACTACTGTAACCAGTACTACCTGAATATCCTAAAGGTTCACCTTTTGAAACTTCTTCTCCAACATTCACAAGAACACCACCGTATTTAAGATGATAATAGGTAGCAAAAGTACCATCATTATGCAAAATTCTTACATAGTTCCCTGAGCTTGCATACTTTTTATCATAACCGCCAATATCAGAGTTTGATTTTGTTTTAACAACTACACCATCGCGTGCGGCATATATTTTTGTGCCTACTGGCATTGGAAAGTCGATGGAGTAAGCGGAGCTACCCTTATGTGTATCAGCTCCATTATAACCTTGACTTACTCTATATTGCATTCCCTTCTTAAATGGAAGACGGTATATATAATCATTGTTATGTTGTGCATCTTTTGAGCCCATTATATAACTCCAGTTAAAGCCATATCTTGATTTTCCAGACCCTAGTATTAAAGTAGTATAGTGATAGCTACTCTGTGCTTTTAGAACAAACTCTTTAGGAGGTTTTGAACCTAGTTTGATATTTTCAATCGTATATTTTACTCTAATGGTTACATCATAAATGTTTTTATTATGTAAGAGGACTTCTATCCTGTTTTCATCTCTCTTTGTAGTTATATAAACACTTTTTTTTGATTTTTCTTGTGTTTGAGAGCTATAAGAAGAGTGAATTATTTCAGCAGCAAAAAGTTCTTTTGTTTGAGTATATAACTTTTCATCAGCTATATTTTTTTCTAAAATGAGACACTGTGAAGTTTGTTCTTGTTTATGTTTTATGTAAAAAGCAATAGCTTCATTTCGTAGATTTGTATTGATAAATAGCCCATCAAAAGCATAAGATGTTAGTTTTAAAAAAAGTGTATAGTTATCATCTTGTATGCTTTTACTAATATTTTTATGCAGACTATACAATAACACATCATACAGAGATTGTAATTTTCTCAACTCTAAAAGATAACTCTTTTTCTTAACACTATCTTGTGTTAGATCAGCTTTTTTACCATTCTCTACTGCAGTATCAACTCTCTTGACATACTCTTTTATCAACACCTTTAAACTAATAACATCTTCATATTTTATAAAATGTTCTGATGCTTTAAAAAGAGGAGTGCCTAGTCTATCATATGTTTGTGGATAATCTTTGGCATATAAAAGTGTTACTAGAAAAGTAAAAAGCAGTAATAATTTTAATAGCACTAAAAGTACTTTGGAATTAAACTTTTTATTTTTTTATAAATTCTATGAAAGTCTGTTGAGTAAACGCGAGTGTCAGCTATGCTTGTTATAAAGTTAGTGTCACGGTTAAAACGCGGTACAAGATGCATATGTATATGTTCTGCTATTCCTGCGCCACCTGCAGCTCCAAGGTTCATACCAATGTTTACACCATGTGCTCCAAAACCCTCTTTTAAGAGTCTTACACTCTTTTGAGCTAACTCTGACATATGTAGCCATATCTCACTCTCTAACTCTTCAAGTTTATCTGTATGAAGATGAGGAATAATCATAAAATGCCCAGGAGTATATGGATACTTATTCATCACAACAAAACAGTACTCATCACGATGTAAAATATGAAAACTTTCATCTTTCTCTGCATTTTGTGAGATGTGACAAAAGACACACCCCTCTAGCTTCTCACCTGCAACATACTCATCTCGCCAAGGTGCATATAAAATATCTTCCATATCAGGGTACCTTAGTGACTTACTTCTCTACCTAAAACTTTTTCAACCGAGGCAATTTTTGTCTTGAGTCGATCACTCGTGTTATGACGTATGTCAAACTTCTAGCGAAGAGTAAACTCTTTCACAATCACTAACCTGCTCATAAGCAAGTGCTATGACATCTAAAGCTTCTCTCATGCTAGGTGCTTCTATAACCGTACCCATAGGTGTAAGTTGATATGGTACTCCTGATTTATCTATAGCATCTATAATTTTACTAACAGACTTAGAGACTGAAGCCCCACCCTCTCTACCATCACTTGATGTTGGAAACATTGAAAACTCTACTAATACACTTAACATAAATTTACCTTTTTATTTTTAATATGAAAAGGATTATATCTTATCATGGTAAAATACTTAATAAGAAAAAATATTACTTACTAGCATCGACAAAAAATTAATAATCATCTTACATATCTGATGTTACGGACCCCCTAAAGCTATAAAAAAAGGGCTTTTTTAAAAAAAGTATGTAACATCAGTAAATAATAATTCGTATAGATAAGCTTTCTAAAAGATGTTATAATGTAAAATTATAATGAATAGATATTCACTAAAAGGAAATAAAATGAAAGAGTGTAAACCTAAGGAGAGAGTGTCGTATTCATCCACAACAGATAAAAAGGGTATTATCTGTTCAGTAAGTGAAGAGTTGTGTAAAATCTCTGGTTATGATAAAGAAGAGCTAATAGGACAAAACCATAGTATTCTCAGAGATCCATCAATGCCAAAAATTATTTTTGAACTAATGTGGGAAACTATAGAGAGTGGTCATATTTTTATTGGTTATATCCGAAATAAAACTAAAGATGGAAACTACTACTGGATGTCACATAAAGTGCATAGTTTTTCCAAAAGTAAAGATGGAACATGTTATTACATATCACATAAAACTCCGATGTCTTCGCGTGCAAAACATTATATGACCACATGGTATGAAAAACTTTTATTAGAAGAACACAAAGGTGGTGTTGATGCATCCAGAGTATACATGCAAGCATATTTAGATTACAGAGGTGTCAATTTTAATGAGTACATGGAAACTTTTTTAGATGCTGGCGGACTTTTAAAAGTTGGCTACTTTATGGCAAGAAAGATTTTGTCCTAAAGTATTAAGTAAGTAAGAGACTATAAATAACTTCATAGCTAACTCAAAATTTCTGCTAAGTACACCATATTAATCAATAATACCTTATCTATTTACTATGTTTACTTGTGTTTAAAAAATAAATAGCCTATAATCCGAAAAAAAAGGATTAGAAATGTTTAAAATGATAAAAAATATTATTATGTTTAAGTTGCATAACATTACCGCTTTTTGCACAAACACCATTTATTTTAGAAAAGTTTTCTACTGCTCATATTGTTGTTAAGACTCATAATAATGAACTACTTGGCAGATATAAAGCAAATATTTCTGAACTTTTACACGAGTATGCACAAGACTTAAACATCTCAGTAACTAATAAATCAAATCGTGTTTTAGGTGCCGATATACAAATCAAAAAAATTAATAAAAACTTATCTATTATAGATCTTGAACTTTTTTATTCATGAACCTACTAT
>JAUZRZ010000050.1 GCA_030949945.1 Sulfurimonas sp.
GGTGTTGTTGTTAATGATGGTTTGATAATGGTTACTTTATGGTCCAAGGCAAGGGAGATGAGTAGACGACTTAATAGCAAAAGCTAAACATAGGACTACGACCAATACTCTTAACTTTTCACTTACAACTGTTTCTCAGGTTTGTCCACTTTAATCTTTTTTGCTTCAGGTCAAGCGGTTATCTTACAGCCTATGGCTATATCTTTAGGTTTTGGAATAGCGTGGGCAACCGTGCTAAACTTAATCTTTTGTTCCACTACTATACGCCATTGTATTTAAAATAAAACCAATCAAATTAACAAAGGAAATATAAATGAATTTACAAATAACACAAGCGATGTTTGGTGTCTGTATACCTGTTACAAAGCCAATTCCAGAATTTTATTAGAAATGGGGTGAAGAGGGCATAAGAAAATTAGTAAGTGATCACTACGATAAACTCAAAGTAAGTGAAATATCAAACCTATTTCCACTAGATGCTACTGAGTTTGAAGATGCTACCAAAAGCATTCGAGCGATTTCTTTATACAAATATGCGGTGGACCAAAGTACTTTAACACAAATCGGGAGCACCTCAAATGGTAGGGACGTCATGCCCCTTTTAGAATTACAGCAGATGCAAGACAAACATGGTTAGAGCTGTACCAACCCTTGATTTTTTAGAGTTAAAAGATAAAAATATTACCCAAACTTCATTGCAATCTTTTTGGAATTATTTAGATGTTTTTTCTTCGTGGATGATAAATACTAAATAACTTTTCAAATATCAGAAAAACATAAGCTATCTTCGAGTATAATTGCGGCCCTACAAAGAGTGGGTCTTTAGCTCAGTTGGTTAGAGCCCTCCGCTCATAACGGAGTGGTCATGTGTTCGAGTCACATAGGACCCACCACTTTTAGAACTCCCAAAACAACGTACTTTCAAGAGATAATTAGAAACCTAAAAAAATCCTATTTTTTAATGGGTACCGACTTAGGTACCGAGTATCTTTAAAATTATTTGATTTTTTCTACTTTTTCAACAGAAATATCAACTGTATTTCTCTCTTTTTCCATTAAAATTTCAAGTTGTTCTACTGTTAAATCGTTTAACTCTTCGGGACTATAATTTCCGTTAGCATTAAATATAACAGTCTCAGGACTTTTTCCATAACGTGCTTCTTTTGCAATCTTATGTATTTCAGAACTGGCTTTTATATCAGACTGTTTGATTTTGGTTATATCTTTTTTAGCTTGATTATTTAAAGCGATACTACTTAGCATTGAGTTCTTAAAAAGTTGTGCGTCAAAGTAGTCAGCACCAACGGAAGCAAGAAGTGTTACATCAGCTTCGGCTCTTGCTTGTATCGCTGTATTATCACTTCCAACACTCAACATACCATCTACTTCTATACTTCCTTTTTCAGACATACCATAGTATTGAGTGAGTTTACTTTTCATTTCATCATAAACAGAAGTAGCTTGAAGTTCTTCTCTTAGTTTTTGGGCAGTTTGTTGTACTTTTTCAGTTTTACACCCTTGAAGCCATATACCACCAAACTTTGCACGGTCATCATTTTTCCAATCACTCAAAGTAGATATGCCAACACTTTCACTTTCAGATATATCACTCAAAGTATTATTCATTACCTCAAACAAGGCTCTACATCTAAATCTTATTTCAATATCATGTGCCATTGGAAATCCTTTCTAGTTCTCTCTTTGCAAAAAAGATTATTTTATTGAGTTCTCTTTCATAGTTGGTCGCGCCATGTCTGCCAATATTAAAAGTACATGCAACTTTATATATATTCCCCTGAGCATAGTTCATTTCTCGCGCTTCTATAACATCTTGATGGGTAGTCCATTGAGGTTCTAGTTTATAATAATCAGTAGCTCCGCCGTTGTTTATAGTGGTATCTTTTGAAATGACTTTTATTTTCCTTAGTTCTATTAGAAAAGGATTGGTTGCCCATTCTTCTTCAGTTGGCTCAGAATAGGGTTCATTAAAACCTCCTACTTTTTCTTTACTTAACTCTGGCATTATTTCCCCTTAAGCTCTATAATCTGTCTAGGCGCAAGAACTCTTTTGGCTGCTCTTTGTGCTACTGCATTGTTTATAAAGTCATCTTTAGTTTGTATATCAAAATCTTTTTCAAATTTTAAGAGTGCTTGGTTTTGTTTAAACTGTCTTATCATTTTTAAAGATTGCTGTATTGTTAGATGTTCTTTATCTTTTGCTTTATTTGCCCACTTTAAAAATCTTCTTTGTTCAAGTGGAGTAAAAAAGTGTTTTCCGCTTTGGTTATACATCTTATATACTTTTTGCACTTCTGCCTTTTTTCGTGGTTCCGCATAAACAAGTCTTGAAAAAGGAACTTTGTTCATATCCACTTCTTCACCATTATAAAGATCACTTCCAGTTTTTACAGTTCTTGCTACAAACTTACCAAGTCCACCCGTTACAAACTCTCCCATATGTTCTATAGATTCAGGAGAGACACTTATTCCACCTTCTCCATTGAGAGTTCCACCAGTCCAATCATTTATGTACTGAGACATATTCCTTGCTATCGGGTTTACAGATTTATAGTAGTTAGAAGAATCAGCACTTTCAGGCTCAAATGGGTTCTGCTCTGGTGCTACATTTCCACCAAAGAAGTTTGTATTTGTTACTACTTCATAAAAAGGTTTTAAAATTGTTGGTGTTACAGTATGCAACATATCATCAGCATCTACACCTATGGGACTAAAAGCGTTTATAGACATACTAAATACACGAGATGCTATATCTCCAGCAGGAAGTTCTCCGTGTTGCACAGCACCAGCCATATCTCCCATAGCTTTAAACACATTGTATCCATAAGGAAGTTTTACTGTCTCATATGTTCCATCTTTATTCATTAGTATGTAGTTTGTGTCTTTGATGTACTGAGGTATAAGAGCATAAGCTTCACTATTTATCTCACGGTTTACATAATCTAGTCCATATCCAAGACCAGCAATACCACCTACGATATACTTAGTCTTTTTGTTCGTTGCAAGTTGTTTAATAATTCTAGCACTTCCTTGTATACTTGCATTGTAAAACATAAATACAGCGTTAAGGTTTGTGCCTAGCTCACCCTTTTTGTTGAAGTTAACAGTAAGGTTTTTAGCTATGTTCGCACTTTTAGCTTTTGAGAGACCACTTTCTCTAGCCATCTTGTAAGCTACAAGACGCGTAGAATTTTCAACCATGTCATTTACATCATCTACATATTTAAGTACAGATTTAAAAGTTTGCTTTGGTAAAAATTTACCTTTATGTTTAGCGATGATTATTTTAGATGAATCTTTTAAGTCTGGAACAGAATACATTTCACTCCAACCAGTAGTTCCACCCTCTCTTTTCATCTCATAAAAGAGCTTTTCATATTCAGCACTTAGTTTTCCATCAGCATTTCTGTTTTGTTTATAAATGGCTTTCATAGCAAAAGGGACTTCTTTGAGTATGTTTAAACTATTGCCTTTTACTTCTTCTGGCATGTTTATCATTGCAGACTGTATATCTCTTTGGAAGTTAGACACAACAAACTCAGGGTTATACATAGTATTTACAGAAGCAATAAATCGTGTAATACTATGAGAAACTTTTAAGACTCCATCGAGTTGCTGCGCATTAAGATTTTTCATAGCAATAGCTAAAAGTTCATCATGGATTATGATCTCTCTAATTTTCCCCTTTATTTTTACATGTAAAACATTATCACCTTTAGCTGTAGGGTCTTTGCTTATGACAGCACCATTAGCATCTATCTTTGTTAAATATTTTACACTCGTAATAGAATAAAGTTTTTCATCAGGAAACTCTTTAGCAAAGTTATAAAAAGCCTTTCCTACGCGATTTTTCTCTGCACGCATTATAGTTTCATGGTACGCCATCGCTGAGTGTAGTAAAGGTGATTCTACTTTTCTTTGACTCCCTTTAGCTTTTTTAAACTCTTTTCCATTAATGTCAAAACCTTTAGCACCTTTGGCTAAGTCATCTGCATTATCAAACTCACGTCTTAGCGGTACGTAGTTGTCATAGTTTTCATCTATGATTTTTATAAATTTATCAGATTCTAGTCCTTCATCTTTTATGTACTTTAAACGCTCTCTGTTCATTTTATACACAGCGTTCACTATCTCTTGCATCTCTTTGTTTTTTGCGTAGTTAGCTATAATCTCATAGGCTTCATCGTTTGTCATACCACTGAGTGAAGCGTTTTCTTTAGTGATTTTATCTCTTTGCTTATGTAGCTTTTTATCATTAACAAAGGCTTGAAATTCTTCTATATTTTCTTTACTAAACTTACCTAATGGAGCATTGTCACCATGTTTAGCAAAGGCTTCTACAGCTTCTTCTATTCCAGAATCTTTATACTTTAAAGCAACTTTTTCAAGTGCTTCTTTATCCATAGTAGGCGTTGCTATTTCACTAAGTTTTCCCTCTAACATCTTTGCATTTCTCTCAGGTGCGTGTCTAGCCCATAGATATAAGTCTACATCATCTGTAGTCATATCTCTTTTGCCAACTTTCCCACGGGAAATTTTCTCTAAAATAGGGTTAAATATATCACTCTCAAATTCTGCTTTTCTGGCAGCAACTCTACCGTGTAGATTTTCTTCTGTTTGATAAATATTAAGTTCGTCGTCTATTTTATTTATATCTGATTTAGAGTTTATGAGTTGTTTTACGCGATTAAACTTATCTTGAAATAATCTTTGTCCATACCCTAAAATTGTCTCATCGGGAAGTCCTGAAACTTCTTCGAGTTCTTTAGGTGTTATTTTTTTAAGTGGTGGAGTAGGTTTGCTTCCTGCAAACACACCTAACTGAGTAAAACTTTTTTCTTCGTGTTTAGCCCCATCTTCAAACCATTTAGGTTTAGCTAGTTTCATAGCACTTAAAGTTGTAGCACCGATTCCAGCACCTATAAGAATATCTGCAAAGTCGCTATCTCCGTCATTATCATAATCTCTTTGATTAAAAACAGCATCACTACCACCTGCAAAACCTCCCGCAAGAGGAGCAGTTGCATTCGCATTTAAAATGTTTGGGTCTGTTTGTGGTATAATTGTATCAAGAGAACCAGTACTTTGGTCTGGTGAAGCTACTCGGCTTGGTGAAGTGCCATCAACAGAGCCGTGGTCTTTAACATAGGTAACTTCGCCCTCTAATATTTTATTTTTAATTTGAGAGTCTCTTCTTTGGACTACTGAAGTTAATGTTAATTCTCCTGTATTATAATCTTTGCTTACTGCGAATAGGTTAAACTTCTTATTGTTCTCATCATAAAATCTACTGATATAAACCTCTGCATCTCCATGTTTCAAAATTAAAGTAGGATCTTCTAATGTTGGCTTAATCAATCCTAAATAGTGACCTCTAGCTTTACCTACCATCTTTTTCATCTGTGCATGAGTTATGTCTATACTGTTTCCATTTACATCAGTAATCTTTGCCGTATCAGTTACTTTTTCAAGGTTAAACTCTTTTTTCCATGTAGTATCAGATAAAGATTTATGAATATATGGTCTTGAACTCTTATCTAAGATTGCACTTACATCATCTATTGAGGTATCACTATTTTTTCCAATATTTATAGCATGCTCACTAACTCCACCATCATCAAACCGAACTATAGGCTCCTTGTACTCTCCCTCAACTCTTTTAAGTGTATCCGTCCAGCTTTCACTTGCTCTTTGTTCAGGTGTCATATCTGCTCGTAGTTGTGTAGCTCTTGCTTGTTGTTCTCCCCATAGTCGTTCATAAGCACTAAAAGATTTCTCTGTAGGTTTCATTCCATCAGTTACTGAGTTAAGAGTAGATTTATCTTTAAGTGCTTTTATGTATACAAATTGTTTAGTAGGAGCAAGTGTTTTTGCAAATTCATAACTCATGTTATCAAAACTATCTGGAGAGAACTTACCATCTGCTTCCCTATATTTTTCGATGATTTTATTATCTTCTACCCATTTAGCAAAACCAAAGTTTTCATCCATTTTATTAATAGACTCTATTACTCGTATTTTATCTTGCTGTGCTTTTTTAAAAGTATCAGGACTTCCACCACTCGCCCATTTCTCTATTTTCTGTATAGAGTGCTGGATTTCATGCAACAAAACAGACTTAGCTTCTTTAGCCGATATGTCACCACCAAGCGTAATGACTGCATCGCTTATTTCATCATTTATATGTGTAGTTTTAAAACTTGCACCAGTCTTGCTTTTATCGTAGACCAGCTTGATGTCTTTTATCTCAGGGTACTGTTTGTAAAGTTCATCATGTTTTAAAACAAAACCAACAGTTGTTTCAGGAGTATCTGTGCCACTTGTTAATTTTTTAAAATCTTCACCATTATAAACTGCCTTGCTATCATCAATCTCACTCATAGTCTTCTTAGTAGCTACATCGCTAAAAGCACCCTTGGCACTTGGGTTTGTTCCTATGAACATTCCAATTTTTCCATTTTTCACTTCATCTTTAAAAAGACTAGAAGCTTTGTCGTAGAGTTTTGGACTTATTTTTTTAAGTGCTACTGCAGATACTTTACTTCCTAAAGTTCCTGCAAGCAACCCTTTTATAAAAGCTTCTTGTTTTTGTTCTATCGTTCCTTCTGTATTATATGCTTCATTAGTACCGTTTACTACACCAACTGCTAAATGTTTACCACCATTAGCAAAAAGAGTGTTTGCTTCATCCAAGTCAGCAGAACTCATAGGTGCGTAATCAGGATTGTTATCAAGTGTTCCTAAGTCTGTTTCCATTTTTGCTAGATTGTTGCTATCAAATTTTCCTGCTCTTATGTCGGTTACATCTTGTTTTGTAAGTTCAAAATCATAGTTATAGTTTTTTTCAAACTCTGCTTTATCGTAGGCTGTTTTATCTGTACCATTGTTTCCGTCTAGTTCTCTTGCTGCACCTTTTTTAGTGAGTCTATTTGGGCTAAGGCTTTCTTTTGCAGATATATTTTCTCTCATACTAAGGAGTTCTTCAAATCGTGGATGACGCAGCATCTCTTTAGACATAGAATCTTTAATACTTTGAGCTTCTATATTTAAAGCATCAGCTTCTTCTTTAAAAGCGGTGGCTCCATCTATGTCATCAACACTTTGTCTATGTTGTGCTTTTCTATCACTATCTTTTATTTGAGATTCTAAAGCTTGGAGTTTTTGTTGTGGGGTTTGTTCCGTGATTGCTGGAGTATCTTTAACTTCCACTTGTTCAGGTTTGGGATTAGTTTCACTTATATTATTTACTTTTAGTTCTGGAGTAGGTTCTATGTAGCCAACTTCTTTTTCAAGGTCTTTGTATTGAGTGTCTATAAGGTCGAGTTCTTCACTTACTTTTGGTTGTTTTGTTTGCTTTAAAAACTCTTCTGCATTAAATGCTTCAGTTGGTGTTTCTTCTTTAGCAACTTTTACATTTTGAACAAAGACTCATCTTTAGCTAGAATCTCCTCAGCATTTTGAGCAGTTACTTTTCCACTTTTCACATCTTCTGCTAAGTTAAGCCATTTTTGCATAACTTGCTTTTCTGCTTTGTAACCTGCATATCCACCTGCCAGTACTCCAACACTTAGCTGTATAAGTCCAGCAGTTAAAGGGTTTTGCTCCTGAAACTCATCACTTATAAATTCATCAGCGACACCCATCGCAGCAGTTGCAGCAAACTGTCCGACAATGTCACCTTTTGCAAAGGCTTGACCTCCGTAGATCATCTTTTGTGCAGCTATTGTTTGTGGTGCTGTTTTAGCAAAAGCATTCGCTATGACACCTTGACCTGCTCGAATTGCTCCAGCTCCAGCAAAAGCAATATCAAGCGTAGCATCTTGGAGTGGTAAATCTTCACTTTTAAGCTTGTCAAGTTCTTGGGTATCATCTTGCGATTCTTTAAATGTGTTAGCTTGGGCTATTGCTTCTTCTTGTGTTTGTGGAAGTTTATTAAAAGGATTTTCAATAGGTTCGGGCAAAAGGCTAGTATCTACTTTTTCTATAGTGGGAACTACTGGCTCTTGGAGTGTTTGCTTCACTGCTTCTTTTTTATCTGCTATTGCTTGGGCTTCAACAGGTTCATGTCTTGGTTCTCTCCAGTTATGAACTTTATCAAGTGTATCGCTTACATCAAAATCAAGTTGAGCATCTACAAAGTTATCTTGTATGCCTTGCTTTGTTTTCGTATCGAGTTTGTGAAAGTCATCATCAGCCATCTCTTTATCAAAGTAGTTCTTTGCTATAGAGCGTTTTTCTTTGAGTTCTAAACTTTGGAATTCATTATCTGTAAAAATATCTATTCGTTGCATAAAGTAAGCCTTTATAATTATATGAAAATTATAGTAGCAAATAAAAAAGAGGGAAGTGGGGGCTGTATTTACCCTAGGTGGAAATCACCATGCTATCATGTTTTTAGATTGGGCTATTTCATCGCTTGTTACTGTTGCGTAGCGTGCTGTTGTTGCAATGCTTTTATGTCCTATATCTTGGCGAATATGTTCAAGACTTAGACCGATTTTGTGTGCTACTGTTATGTATCCTGCTCTAAAACTATGCGTTGAGTACAGTTCTCCTAGCGTCTTGTGTATAAACTTGTTTGTCATAAACTTTAGAGATGCTACGCTCATAGCTTGCGTCGAGTTGTTTTTACAAAAGAGGTACCTTTCTTTTTCTGGGAGTATCTTTTTTAGGAGTTGAACTTGTACTTTGTTTGAGTCAAAACTTATAAGTCTCGTTGCCTTTGTCTTAGTTGCATTTGTAAGTGAGTACTCATTTTCATCAATCATCTTTTGTAAGTCATGCGTAGTAAAATTGATTATCTCGCTGATTCTACATCCTGTAAGATACAAAAGTGTAAAAGCACAGATAAACTTAATCTTTGTGCTAGCCTGAACATCAAGACTAGAATCTATTGAGCGTAAAAGTCTCTCAAACTCTCTTTTCATTATAGGCTTTTTCGCGCGTGTAGTTCCCTTTGGTCGTGCCATAATTTCCCTTCGTACTTAAAATAATTTATTAGCCATTACTCCGAATGCGTCTTCAAACTTATCGAATAGTGTGCTTGTTTTTTTTATTAACTTTGCCATTGTATCCTCCTTTAGTAGTTTCCAGCAAGTATTTTTAGAGCCTTTGCTTTACTCATTTGTAAACCTGTATGTCTATCGTAATACTCAGTTCCAAAAAGTGAACCAAGAACACGCACATGCTCACTTGCAAACATTTTTTTAATCTCTTTTATAGATGACTGTTGCATTTTAGTTTCCTTGTGTGCTTTTAAATCTCTGTATCTCATCGTATGAGACACGGACTCTCCCACAATCAAGCGAGTGTTTCAAATCTCCACTCTCTAAAAAAGTATCTATCTTAGAGGGCGACACTTCTAAAAGTGCCTCTGCTTCTTTTTTTGTAAATAAAATTGAGTTCATCATATTTCCTTTATGTCTTAAAAGTTAAACAAGAGCATAGAACTCACAAACATAGTTGCTTCAAGATAGTCACCTTGACGTATATGCCCATAACTCTTAGTCCCAAACTTCTTGTTAAGCTCACTAAATATAAGCTGCGATATTTTTGCAGTGTCTAGGTTATGGTGTCTTTGAAGTTCTCTCGCTCTGTTTGCTACAGCTTCTCGAAGAGAGTCACGCTCTCTCGTAGTAAGTGCTTCATTTTCTGTCTTTTTTTTCTCAATAACTATGAGTTGAAGACTCTGCATTCTCTGCTCTCTAACTTTTCTTTGTGGGTCTACTAAGTTTTCTACAGTTTGAGTGAGTGCGATGATGGCTTTGCTCTGCTCTACAAGTGCTTCACTTACATTTTTCATAAAGACTTGTAAGTTTATCTCTTGTGAATTAAGTTCTTTTTCGCATTGTATAAAATAGTCACGAACCTCTTTAGCTTTTTGCCCTTGACTCATCATCGCTATATGTTTACTTGCATCTGTTGTGATGATGTAGTTTTTTTGAGGACGACCACCATTACTAGAAATAGTAGAGACAACATAATCCACATTCTCTTGAAGTCCAGCTCTTTGTATTTGATTATCAATCCAGTGTGTAAATTGTTTTTTAATTTCAAGACCACTATGCAAATCTCTTGCATTGACTGCATTTAACTCTTCAGCACCTATAATCTGTTTTTCTATCTTGATTAGTTCTTGCATTTTACATTCCTTTGATGTTTTATATTGAAAGTTTACATTATTTAAATGTAATTTGTCAAGTAGAATACATTTAATAAATGTATTGTGATATAATTTTACATCAATTAAATATATAAAATACTTTTAGCCTTTCAGGGCTAAAAGTCTATTTTTAGGGCTTTGAAGATGAAAAAAGAAGAATTTACTAGAACATTAAAGAAAGAAAATTTAGCTAAAAAAGAATTTGCAAATTTAGCAAACATATCATACAACACAGTTAATAATTGGAACGATGATAATAAGCCTGTACCACCTTGGGTAAAAAGCTGGCTACAAAATTACATCAAAGCAAAAGTGAGTGAAGAAGTCATTAAAAGCGTGAAGCCTTTTATTAATACAAAAAGAGAGAAATAAATGATTGATGGTTTCACGGTTCCAACGGGTCTACTTAAAAGTAGCGTTATAGGTATATGGAAATTTGCTACAAGTCCGAAGGATACTTATCATATTTGTTGTAATGCACTAAAAGGTTTCTATCGCTATTACGTAAATAAAGATAAAAAATATAATTTTGTAATAAATGAAAGATTATCACATCATACTATTTATCCAGATGGAACATTAATAACGCATACTCATTATTCTATACTCATGCTAGATGATGGGAATTTTCATTTAGAAAAGTTTTATGAATCTGAGAATGATGAACTTAAAGAAGGTGGTGAGAGAAAAGTAGACATGAATGGGTTTTCTAAAATATATTTAGAACTAGATGAAAATGTAAAAGAGAACCGCTTCAGAGACTTTCTGCTTGTTACTGAACTAACGACTGAAAGAAAAAAAGGTTCTAAATTTATAGCAAAACCATTAACTGATGAGTGTACCGATAAAAGATTTAGTTACTTTATTAAATATACTAAACTTAAACGATTTGCAAATTTTTCTTTTTTTGTATCTATGAGTATTCCAAGAGAGTTTGATAGAGCAAGCAAAAAAGATGCCTTAGTTATAGAACCAGATATGTACGGTATTTATGAATTTCATTCTAAAGTTGACAAGCAATGCAAAGACAGTAAAATCTTCGAACCTGTACTGCATGATAAGAACGGAAAAGAAGAAAAGGCACAACATTCAGATCACTTCTTTTATATAGGTAACAAATGGAGACTCCATAGCCCTAAAGGTGGAAGAATAGACATAAAAGATATAATAGAAAATTAGGCATAAAAAAAAGGAGAACTTAAAAAGATAAGCTCTCCCAACTAAAATATTTATTAATCAAGATAGAACTAAAGTCCACCTTCACCTTGTGCTATTTTTTTCATGTTGTTTCTCCTTAAATCTTATTTCTAAGACATATAAGCATAAATCTATTAAATTAGATTCATAACTACACCTTTTAGTATATTGAAAAATACACTATCTAACCCTTTAATAAACAAATTTTACCTAATAATGCTTAAATTAATTTTATATATATACAAAATTAATAATTATAATATCTATTGAGTATATTAGTAATCAGTTTACCTGTTGTGACTATCTATGCAAGAATTATACCACAAATTGGAATTATTGATTCTCTCGCTCCCATGCTCCAATATTGGGAGTGTGTACTACTAAAGATAAAAAATCCTACTTTTAACTCTAATACTGTATAATTATCCAATAAAAACAAAGGATAATGCAATGCAATTTACCCAAAATAACAGACTCTACAGTGGCATAAGCTTTCTTGTTCTTGGAATAGCTCTTTACAGTTCTCTAACAGACAACTACGGAATGGCTTTAGCTGGAATAGTGATCTACCTGACTTCCATCGAGATTAGAAATAAATAAAATAATCCTAATACTCTTAGCACTAAGCATAAATGCCTTTGCAGATGGTGTGAAGTTAATCGAAAAAGCTGTAGTTTAGTAGCATAGCTTTAATGAATTTGTAAAGTGATTATAAGACGAGAACACTTAAAATATAATTAAATTTTATTTTATCTCGTCTTATATCCTCAAATAATTCTTTTTTTACACAAATCAATCATAACATAACCCCAATCTGAAGATAGAGAGTATAGATAAGCTTCATAGCTATCTATAGTCACTCCATTTACTCTTTTTTGCTCGTGTAGTAGATTTTGTGACCTCTTCACCTTGCTTAAGCTTAAAAGTATTAGCAGTAAATAAACCGTTATGTATTTCTTGTATCTCAGGTAATGTACCAGTAGCTACATAAAACTCTTTAGCTTGGACCTGTTCTTCTGGAGTTAGTTCTTTGTAGTTCTCCATAGCTTCAAGTTCAATATCCATAGCTTCAAGTTTATTCTTTTGGTCCATAACAATTTCATAGGCTTGTTTAGCTTCAACTTTTACAGCTTCCATATTTGGATACTTAACTGGGTCATAGTTTGTATCAATATAGTCAGTATAGAAATTAACTTGGTCTTGGTCTTGGGTTGTGACTCCATCTTTATTAATAATCTTGTCTACCATTCCTTTGGCAACTTTGTTTGAAAAGTTTTGGGTATCTCTCACTTGTTTCACTTTTTTGTCTTCAGGACTTTTAGAATTCGTAATCTTTTCTTGAAGTTTTAAAATCTGATTAGCATGTTTTGTATTCCCCTGTTGAATCTTCAACTTGCTAATCTCATTACTTTTATCATTTTCTTGTGTAGTAATGGTGTTTATTCTACTATTGATTGCTGTATAGCCATCTGTAGAAACTTCTCCCTCTGGAGCGATATAGTTGTCTCTAAGTAGTTTTAAATTCTCAGTACTATCAAGTTGCTGAGCGTATCCTACAAAGGCATCATCAAACTTTTGTTGCGTCTTAGCTCTAGTTTTTTCTGTAGCTAAGTTTTTTTTGTCTAGTGTATTTTGTGCTATCTGTGCAGCTTGACTTGTGAGTAAAGCATTCTTCTTATCTCTCGTGACTTGCTCAGCATCTCTGACAACCTGCTCAGCTTGAAACTTTTCATCAGCAGTCAAAGCTTTACCAAACGAAGTGAAGGCATCTCCAAAGGCAGTTGCACCAGCAGCTGCACTTGTTGTTATTGGACTTGTGTCTACCTTTGTTACATCTGTTTTTCTAAAAGCGTCATACCATCCCATTATCTTACACTCCTCATTGCATCTAGTTGATTTTTATCGTGTTTTGCTCGCATTCCATCTTTAGCTATTAGCGAAGATGAAAAAGCTTTTTGTAAGTCAATCTTGTTCTTATCTATCATAAACTTAGATTTTGTATTGTTTAGATTCGCTTGACTTTGCTTGAGCATAAGGTTTAACTTCTCGTTCTCATTTGCAAGTCGTTCACTCTCTTGTGCTTGTGGTGAGTTTTGCGCTTGCGCGTCACGCTGGTCTATAATGTCTTTAATCTTCTTAGCACTTGAACTCTCACTATCTTTGAGTATATCAGGCACAAGATATTTAACCAACTCAGGGTCTGTACTTTGCAGCACTTTTAAGAGTTCTACATTTTGTCTAAGTCGCTCATGGCTCATAGTACTCGACTTAGGTTTAGCTACAAATATTAAGTCATATTTACCAACAGCTATAGCATTTTTAACAACAGGCTTAACACTTCCATCTTTTAGAACTTCAAACTCCGTACCGCCGTACTCATTCTGTATAGACTCATTCATCGTTAAAAAGTCTTGCACATAGTCTTCATCTATCACGCTTATAACTCTTTGCGTATCGTAGTACTGTTCTATAAACTTAGTAGATTTTTTGATGATTTTCTTTTGAAGATTATCACTTGTGTTCATAAATCTACTTAGTCCTACAAGTCCTGTTTGTATTCTTTGTTCTTGTCCTACGCCACTCATTCTATTGTTAGCGGTTCCAAGCATCTCTTTATTGGAGTTAAGTAACTCAGATATTTGCTGACGTGAATCTATGATGATATTTAGTATCTGTTGTATCTGAACATTTTGCTTAATGTCTTTTATACCATTAATGTCCTCAACCATTATGGTCGCGTTATCAAGCGAGTTCTCTTCATTAAACTGGACTATATCTTCATCTATAAGAGCCGACTTATTGATGTATGTTTTATTATTAGCAAGCATATTTTGTAAACGTAACTTTGCATAGTTTATATGGTCTTGAAGCGGCATAATGTCGCGGTACAATCCCCAGTGCTTTATCTCACCCTTAAAATCACGATTAAGAAATTCTATCTCGTAAGGAAAACCATCAAAGTTAAAAGGTGTCTCATCTTGAAGTAAGATAACTCCATCACTCCAAAAACAGTAATAGTATTTATCTTTTTTATCTTGCTTATCGTACTTTCTATACCAAGTATACGAGAGTAAAACACGCTTGCGTATAGTTTCATCTGCATACAAGTCATCATCAACTATATCGCTTATAAAGTTTGTAGTACTTAATTCTTTGATTTTATCTTCATCAAATCCAAGAGAAAGTAAGTCCTCAGCATCTACCCAAAAACAACGCGTAATGTAACGTGCGTCATCGTTGTAGTTTTTCCCACGGGAAAATGGGTCTAAAAACATTTCCTCATAAGGAACTTGTTTTATCTCTAAGTCTTTATGTTCACGATTAAAGTCGTCCATATCTCCACTTGCACTTATAGAGAGTTCTGCGATAGCAACACCCTCTAAACTAAGCTCATCATCAAGTGCATCTATCTCTACTTCATAGTCACTGACCTGTGTTATCGCTTTTAAAAGAGCATTGAGCATATCGGCACCAGCTTTATCGCGTTGCTGACGACCATACATTTTAATGTCTATGGTTCTTTCTTTTTTAAAGCCTAGTATTGCATTGTTATGTTTGGCGATGTTGTTTTCATATTGCTCAGGCTGACCACGGTTAGCAAGTATGTTTTTAATAGTGTTATCGAGTTGATCACCATTATAATACGCACGGACTTTTTTACTAAAAGCTTTGGTATTTTTAAAGTGTCTCGATGATTCGCGTAACCATTCGATGAGTACAGTAGTGTCTTCAAACATTACTATACCGTTAAATCATAACTGTTTATATCTTTTTTCTTCTTTTTCTTATTTAAAGAGTTTAAATCAGAATTGGAAAAAGCGTCTTCGAGGTTTAATTGAGCGGTATCCATTTTAGTATCAGCTAATTTATCTCTTTCTTTTTTGATAGTCAAGTTTTTCTTGTGCTATTTTAGATTGTTTTTTTGCACCAGCATACGAACCCCATGCACCAGCTAATGCACCTAAACCTGAGAATATTGCGCCATAATTTGTTGCCATAATTAAATCCTTTGATATTTTGAATGTATATTTTTTTGTCGAATACTTTTGTTTAGTTTTAGTTTTTTTATCTCAATCGCATAAAGATTTAGATAGTAAGTAGACAAGTTTCTTTGCTTAGAGTTAAGCGTAGGCTTTTCATAGATTCTAGCCTTAAGTAAAAGTCTAAGTGCTTCATGATACTCACTAGGAAGCTCTATCTCGCAATTAGCATTCTCTAAAGTCTTCTCATATCTATACGTAATCTTTGCGTCTGCTATGGCTTTTGGAATCTCATTAAAAAGTAATTCATACTCATTAACTGCATATCCAAAGGCTTGTGCTTGTGTATAAAAACTTTCTATCTCTATAAAGGGCACAGGTGTTTCATTTATTTTCAAAGAAACATTCTTTAGCATTTTAAATCGTAATCGGTAGGTATCGTTACCCTCTGTTATAGCTATATTTTCTCTAGTTATAAAATAAGGTAAGTCAAACTGCATAGATACATAAGCACCTTGCAGTTTAACAAGCAACAGTTCATCCGACCATTGGCTAGACTTATCTTGTAAGTCAGCTTTAGTATGAAGTATGAAGTCGCTTGCTTTCACTATTTACTCTTTATCTTCAGCTAAAAGCTTTGTGAGTTCTACATTCTTCATAAAAAGAGCGTTGTTCTCATTTTTATAAGCATCTAGCTCATCTCTTAAGTCTTGCAACTCAACTTCTACTTTAGTATCTGCTTTTGTGTATGAAATTTCATCTACATTTACAAACTCACCAAAGCCTTTAGTCACAAGGTTAAAAGCTGTCTTCTTATCAACGATGATAATGTCACCTTTTTTAAGAGTTGGCTTAGGTCGAGCTACGGAGGTATTGAATACCTTAGCTTTAGACCCAACATACTTGATGGCACAGTTTGGTGCAAAATGTACTTTAGCCATGATAAACTCTTAGTACTCTTGCTTAGATACTGGTAATTTAACATAACTCACAGTAACAGTAGCACTACCATTTATACTAGCAGTACCTTTAATGTCTGCAACAATAGCAGTAGAATCAACAGCAGATAACTGGCGATTATTAAAAGCAATACCTTTAACAGCATTCATAGCAGTAACAGCAGTAAATCTACTCACGTCACTTTCAATACCAATACTAATAGTATTGTCAGCATTATCAAATGCAGTATCAACTGTAACATTTACATCAACAACTCGAAAACCCTCAGGGATACCCATGAAGTCCAAAGTTTGACCAATGTTGGCAACGCCAACAACAGCAGAGATAGTTCCAGTATCTCTGATTTCACGATTCTTTCTCTTAACTGTAATAGCCATCTATTACTCCTTATAAACCAGTAGAAGATACAACGGTAATAACACCGTAATCTTTACCATCAAAAATAGAATCTTCTAAAATTCCATCGTTAGAACTTGCTTCATACTTAGTTTTAGCAAGACCGTATACTCTGTCGATACCCGTGTTCATTCTACGAGGGTCTTTTTCATCAACCCAGTCATAATACGCAACACCTTGATCTACAACAACATGACAAGCACCAGCACCAAGAAGTAAGTTAATCTCAGTCTCTTGACCAGCGCCACCTTCATAAATAGATAAATCAGAAGACTTAACATTACCAAATCCTACAAACTTAGAGCTTGAAGTAAGGACACCTGATTGACGAGTTGTGTCAGTTTTTACATCAAGTAAAAGAACACCATCCCAAAAACCTAAAGCACCTGTAAAGATTGGGTTTGATTTCCCACGCTCTAAAGCATCTTTTCTAGCAGCATCCCAGTTCGCGTCATTTTTAATGTTACGCGCTGTATTTGTACCAACAAACATTACGAAGTATTCAACTTCTTCGTAATAACCCATGTTCTCAGACTGCATAGTCTTCACAGGAATAAGAGGAGGAACTTCATTGCCGTTCGCGTCTACACCAAGCAAAGCTCTACGTTTTGCTTCTTCAACATCAGCAGTAGTTAAAACATCAGCAGTAACTAAGTTCGCTGGAGTAGCGTCATCATGATGACCACTAATAACCATGTTTGTACTATCCGCACTCATAGCAGAAAAGAAAATCTTATCGAATTTCATAGTTCCCCAGTTAGCTAAACGTGTTTGTGCGCTTGACTTAAAGCTATCAGCTTTTCTTTGCGTTACAATGCTTTGTGTTGATGGAACCTTATGCTGAAATCTATCTACTTTGATAAATTGCTTAATGTTTTTCAACTCTTCACCACTTGCTGAAAAGTCTACATTTCCAACCGCGCCACTCTCGATAAGAGCATCTTCCATCTCTACACCAACAACTGAACCCATTTCGCAAGTCTTAAGAACTGTTTTAATGATACTTGTCGTATCGTTCTCACTCGTTGCCATAAAAGGTTTAACCTTCGACTTCTTAGTAATCTCTTTTGTTACCGTCTTACTATATGCTACCGTTGTATCAGCATCAGATAAAAAATCCTTCGCTGACATTCCACCAAAAACACCCATGATATATTTCCTTAGTTTTATGTTTATGCCATTGAGACATTATCTTTTGCCTACCCTAATGTAGACAGTAAAGAGCAAAGCGACACAATAGGGTTAGGCTTCTTTGCTAATTACTGCCTACATTAAAGTAGGGGTTCCTACTTTACTCGAGTCCAAGTGCCTTTTTCATATCACCATCAGCGATAGCATCTAAAGATACTTGGTCATCTTTTTTTTGCTTGATAAGTTCTTGTACCTCTTCAAGACGTTCTTTATCTTTAAAAACCATCATTGCATGTTTAACTGCGCGTAAATCATCTTTAATTTCCCACTCATTTCTTTTCGCTGGTTTAGCAATACTATCTTCTGGCATATTCATTTCCTTAGTTTATTTACAGCCCTAAAGCTGATTGAAGAAGTTCATCTTCTGATTGAAGTCCGTTATCTACATCTTCACTCTTGACTGTATTTTTACGAATTTTGTTTACATTTGGAATCGTAGGTGCTGGCTCATTTTTCACATCTGTTAAAGTAGCACCCTTAAAAGCCTTGTAAGTTCGCTCGTAAATATCAGCGTAAGATGTAGCGTCTTTGTGAATCTCTTGCTGTTGCACTTGGCTTAACTCTTGTGTAAAGTAGTTTAAAATATCTTCATGTTTATAATCAGGATACTTTGCAGAAACTTCTACGATAGCCGATTGTCTATCAAACTCAAGTGTCATCTCTTGTTTTTTCTCTTTGAGTGTTTCTATCTCAGTAGCTTTAGAGTTTTTAGTTTCATATTCATTTGCTTTAGTATTTACAAGTTTCATGTAAGCACTTTTATCTGAGAACTCTAAGGCTTGTTCATCTTCACTTAACTCAGTTTCAAGATTGTCATAAAAAGAAGTTGTATCAACTGTTTCTTTTTCAAGCGTATCTATCTCAATGTCAAGTTTTGTCATATCTTGGTTAAGTGTAAGTTGTTCATCTGTAAGTGAAGTTGTAGGAGTAACTGGCGGAGTTTCTTCTTTAGTCTCTTTAGGTTCAATAACTTCCGTTGCTTCTTCTTTAACAACTGGTGCTTCATCTGTAATTCCTAAAACATCTTCCATCTCTGCAACTACATCCTCTTTAATCTCTTTTCCCATTATGTGTCCTTTTGGTGAATACTTTATTCATTTGAGGAGTATTGTAATAAAGAAAATCATCTTAAGTGGGGGGTGTATTTATATGTTTGGCTTTTTTTTTACAGAATACTAAAGTTGTCACTTCCAGCACTTACATTAAGAATCTTATGTACTTCTGCAACGGATGAAAACTTAGCTTTTAAAATTGCGTTCATGTTTTTGTCTTGGAGTCCTAAAAATTTAACAGTATTTAAATCACCGGTAGCATTAAAAAAAATATCACCAGCACGAGGAGAATCATAAAGAGTTCCCCCAGCCATCCAGTCGTGCATATCAGCACTTTGAATACTGCGAAGGTACTCAGTTGAAGAAGTTAGCTCATAAGTTGGGTCATATTTAGCAATAGGTGGAGGTGGAGGTGGAATTGGAATTGGACTCCAACGAAAGTCACCAGTAGCACGTCTATCTTCTTCTTCACGCAATCGTCTAAGTTCGTCTTGAAATTGTTTGTTGTCATAAACTGCTTGTGCGTGGGCTAATTCCTTTTGTAATCGGTCTAAGTCCTCATTAAGGCTATCATTAGCATCGCTATTGCTTGTATTTGTAATTCTATTATAATCAGCACTCAGACTGTCTTCTAAGACATTTTGTTTTATATCTGTTTTTAAATCATAGACAGATTGAGACAAACTATTTATAAAATCAGTATCACCAAATCTATCATTATCATAGTTATCATAAGTATCTGAGAGTCGTGTAGTATCAACCGCAACATACTGTGCATTAAAATCACTCTCATAAGCACTCACCTGTGCTTCAAATATATTTTCTTCAAAAGCTGTATATGCATCATTAATACCGTATGTATACTCAACTCTAAAGTTACCTAGTACAGGTAAGTATATTCTACCTTGATAAGCATATCCCGTTACATCATACTTGTATTGGCTACTTACGATTACAAACTGCTCGTATGGATTGTCTGTATTTATATTATCTTGAGAAAAGGACTCTGAAGTATATGTGTTTATATCGCTATGATTATAATTGCTGGCATTCCATTCTGCAATAGCAGCACTTTTTGCAGCTCTGTAAGCAAGCACGCTATCATTGCGTGAAGCCAAGTCATCAAGACTTGATGACGGACTTGTTGTACTACCTGACCCACTTGAGTAAACTAAATCTCCAGAACCTCCAGTAGAACCACCTGAACCTGAGTAAGTTAAATCTCCTGACATATCTACTAAGCCTTAACCAAAGTAGTAGTAGTAGGATAAGTAATATTTTTTGCAACAGGTATAGCACCATAATTAACATAAATATCATCAGCCATATTAAAGTAAGTGGTCCACATAGAAGATGGAATCACAAAACCACCAAGCCCAATATTTCCAAGTGTATCTCCATAATCTTGAAAAACTTTGAGTCTATTGTTGTATGTCACAGATATTCCAAGTTGAAGTCTTTGCTCATCTGTAAATAAAGTATCTGCATGTACCTTCGCTTGCTGTTTCACACTCATTTTAATCTGCTCAGCTTTAACAAGTAAGTCTTTAGAAGATTGAGCATTACGTACAGTTGTAGTTGAAACAATGTCGAGGGCTTTTTTGTCTTCGGTGGCTTGCTGTTTCACACTCATTTTAATCTGCTCAGCTTTAACAAGTAAGTCTTTAGAAGATTGAGCATTACGTACAGTTGTAGTTGAAACAATGTCGAGGGCTTTTTTGTCTTCGGTGTCTATTTGTTTATCTATTAGGGCGTTCTTCTTTAAAACAGAAATAGCATTAACAGCATTCACCATTGCACCATCTATAATCTTAGCACTAGCAACAGCTAAATACTCATCTTCCATTCCTGTTTTTGCTTGAAGTTCTTCAAGTTTTAACATGCCTTTTTCTAAAAATATATCATATATCGAAGCTAATTCATCTGTAATTGCCATTAGTTAATTCCTTGTGTTTGTCTAGTCTCGTCTGTAACTACACCAGTAGCGTCTACTGTGTCAGATATTGTTTTATCGCTATAGTTGTGCGTGTGAGTAGTGTAGTTGTCTTGCGCAAGTGTTCCATCTGCATTAAATGTAATTCCTAAAGTATTTGATAAAGTAGTAATTTTAGTATCTATCAAAGATAGGGCAGTTGCTATATCGCTGAGAGCATCAGCATAGACAATATCTTTGTTTTTTAATCCCGATATATCAGCAACAAGTGAACCTATAGTCGTTGAGTTAAGAACAGCTATAAGTGTTTCAAGCTCTCTTGATTTCGTTAATGCAACCGAAGCAATATTATTCTTTTTATTTTTCATCATTAACCCACCTATATAATCTGTAAAGTAACATCTTCACCCAACCCATCGAGCTTTATAATTCCGAGGGTCACAATGCGTTCTATTTCCATACTTCCCAAGCCCACAACTACTAGGATATTTTTTATCATAATAATCATAAACTTCATCAGAATCAACTTGCACCCACCCATCTTTAAAATAATAAACTTTATGGTCTGCTCCTTGTGCTTTTTTATGCACAGAATTTGAACTAAAAGGTACATAGTTTTTTACATACTTCTTTTGTATTTCTTCATTATGCGCATTACATCTATTTCCACCAGTAACAACTACTTTAACTTTTCCGTAGATACCTTGAAAATGTGTTCGACACCCTTCTAACATCTCAATCAAATAATAATCTAAGGTATTAAAACCGCAACCACATTCACATTCAAACTCTTCTCGTGTAAAATGTATTTTAGGGAATTGCATTAATTCCCCTTGAGTGTATTGGCATAATTGACACCGAATGAGGCAGAAACAATTATTCCGAACAAGCTAGTTATAGGTATAAACAAACTTGTTAATGCAGCTATAGCATCTCTAGCGTTATCTTCTGCCAAACCAAAGGCACTCATTACTATAAGTACTGTAGTTATAATTACATAAAAAGCGTATAGATTAGATACTTTAGTTGAGATATCTCTTCTCATTAAACCATTAGGATCTAAAGTTTTAACCATCAATGCTTTAGCTTCTGCAGCTTCCATGTCAGTCTCTATAAACTCTTTAGCTATATTCTCAACTGATTTAGCGATACTACCACCAAATATATCATACCATGCCATTTTCCATCCTTTTATTTATAGTGTTTCGCTTCTCATCACCTTTATAACTCCTACATATCCACTTATCATTCGCTGGTTTAACTATGGCTCGTATAAAAATTATTATTGTAAAAAACAATATACTAAGCATTGCTAAATCTAAGTAAGCATAGTAAATAAAGTTACTTGAAATCGCTACCATCATTAAAGTTAGAAAAGCGCTAACACTTCTTTTATGGATGTTAAACAAAAAAGAAAGGGCGATTAAACCCAAAGAGATAGTAGGTATTAGTTGATAAAATAATGCACTCATATTCCAGCCTTTTTAGCAGTCAATCTTTTAACAATAGTTGCGAACCATTCGACTATGACAACCGCTGAACCCGATGAGAGTGCAGCAACAAAACCCCATGCGGTAATGGGTAGATCTACATACTTATCGCAGTAGTTTAAGCACAGTGGGTACATAATGAAGATAAGTGCTACGCCATAAAACAAGTATTTCAAGTACTCACTAATCATTTTTAAACCTGATGAGCGAGGATGTGAGTGAACCCAGTCATGAAAATACGAAAGAGACGAAGCGATTGCCCCAGTAAGAAAAAGAACTATCATTTCCACATCACCTAGTATTGTTGCTACTAAAACGCCTAAACCGCCTGATACTGTAGCTTTGACTATTGTTACTTCTGTTGCTATCATTAGAGACTACTAGCTAACAAAAACAAATCGTCTAATTCTGTTGATGTCATTCCCATGGAAGCGGTAAGAGCATTTAAACTCTCCCAATCTCTGCGGATTTCAGTAGCATATTCCCCACTCTATTTTCATAGCTTCATCCGTACCATTTACTATAGATGATTCTATTGTTGTGAGTAATCCACTTTGAAGCAATGCCAACCTAGCTTGTCTCATCGTTACTTGTACTGGTATGATGACTTTTGGATTGTTTTGTTCCAGTCGAGCAACATCCACGTCAGCTCGACTTACTGGCAACAAACCAATCATGTAAACATAATTCTCACCACTCATAACAACTTGTTCACCAAGTTGTTCACTTAAAACATCAACCAATGGTTTTTTATCTATATCTTGCATATTCTAATTCTCCTCTTAACAAATTTAGTAGATTAAAACTATCTGCCTTAACTACGTGTCCTAGCCAACTTGCTAGAAAAGTTCGTAGTTCTTCAAATAACTTTAGTTTAATAAATCTTCTTATATTTCTCTTTGCTCGTGTTACGCTACTTTTACGAAGTAATTTATATGTAGATTTAATTCTCATTCCTAAGAAATCTAAAAATCTAACTTCCGCTTTTTGGATAAACCATTTTGAAAACTTAAGTTTCATATATACTTTTATAAATATTTGCAACTTCTTTTGCAACTTTTTTAAAAAAGACTTTGAATTATGAAAAAATAACGGTATCGTCCATGTATCTATAATAATGCTGTATTCTCAACTTGTTTTTTATAAAGTTATCAAAGATATGACCAAATATATTCGCACATAACTGGCTTAATAAGTTACCAATCATCACTCCATTCTCGCTTATAAACTTAAAAAACAATCTCAAAGTCTTTGCATCGGTTATCTTTTTCGCTATTTTTTCTTTAAGCAGTTTTGAATGAATACTCTTAAAGTATTTCTTAAAATCCATCTTTAAAAAATAGTATTTATGATGTTTATTTTTCATTTTTCGCATTGATGATTGAACTTTATAAATTCCCTTATGTGTGCCTTTATTTTTTCTACAAGCATACGACGTGCTGTAAAATGTTTTTTCAAAGATAGGCTCCACTATATTATTAATAGCGTGTTGAACGACTCTGTCTCTAAAAAGGTAAACTGTGAATATCTCGAACCTTAGGCTCATACACTTTAAAAGTATAATACTCTCCGATATCGTAAGTTTCTTTCATCATTTGTTGCTGTAATATATAGAGATTTGCTTCTAAGTTTTCTTTAAAATTAAGATGACCATTGCTAAATCTATTACCGCCTTTTACTGCTTTTTTGTAGGCATCTCTTATATTGTCTATAGCAACAATTTTGTAAAAAAGATTTCTATATTTCTTACCCACAATATTCCTTCGTTCTTTTAATTGCTGTCTTCTAGTTTCGACAATCTCTTGCTACTCTTAGTTTTACAGACCCATTACTTTTTTTGCTCACCGCAGGACAAATAAACTGACTACTTGTAGTCGCACCACATAGCAATAAGCTACATGAGTGTTATGATTAAATACTCACACGCAAGACGAGCCCCAATATTCCAATTCGAATTCCAAACGTAATTGTTCCATTTCGAAGCACGAGAACCGGCATTCACACCATTCGCGCGGTTCCCACCCAATATCACTGTTGTCTTACTTGCCCTTTATCATCGAGCCTAATATCTTTCCAGACTCAGCTATTAAGATAGAGGCTGTTTGATGTTGTTTTGGACTTATAAGTTTTCGTTTAGTATCTGCTAAAAACCGCAGATAATATCGAATCAGTGCCAAATTTGCATCCGCTTCATAAAGCTTAGATTTTTGATTTGATTTCAAAGCTTTATAGAACAATTCAACTTGCAAAAATACAAGCTGTATAACTCTCTCTTTCACTATTCCATGTTTTCTAGATATATTTTGCAGTACAGGATAGATGTAGTTTATGAAAACATCATATTTCTCAACAATTATCAATCCGTTGTCAGTCATCTTAGCTGTCCCGTTCCGTTTTCACTACACTACACAAGCTTCAAGTGGTCACACGCAAGACGAGCCCCAATACCCCAAGCCGAATTCCAAACGTAATTGCTCCAGTTCGAAGCACGAGAACCGGCAAGCACACCACTCGCGCGGTGCCCACCCAATAGCACTGCTGTAGGAGAATTAGAAGTTGAGTAAATATTACCTCTTCCATCAGCATTTGAACGCCAAGCCCAATCTGCACTTCCATAGCCATTCATTAGGTCAGAACCCCAAATCCATTCAACACCAGTTGCTTGTTCGATTCCATATTTAGAAGTTAACTCAGAATAATGTTCAACTTTTCCAACCACAGTTTCATAGCCATTTGTACTAGAACTTTTACCCTCATTTACACCATAAGCTATGCTTCCAAATTCTGCATAAGAGATAAGTTCTTTTGAATGGGACTTAGCAATTTCGGCAGCTTGAAACCAAGTGAATTTTCCATAAGTAACAGTACCATCTCCGCCATACTCTAAAGGTATTTTAGGAATAGCTCTACCATTTGCGTCAGAAACTCCACCAGCAATAGTAAGATTTGCTTTAGAACTACCATTTGCAATGTGCTCACTATTAAGTAAATAAATGTCATACCACTTACCACCAATATAAACCATGCCACTAGTTTCAGCAACTGGTCTAAACCAATTCGTCCAAATACTATGAGCATTAATCCCACGAATAGCAACCATATCAGCTTCCGTTTTGTTACCAGTTGGTGCTTCTGCTATAGCAGTTAAACCATAATGAAACCCACCGATAGTATCTGCGTCTTTGACTGTTTGAATAGCTGTTTTGCTAAAAAAGTAATCTGTTCCAGCGACTGGAGTTACTACAGTCAATGAAGTTCCATCTACTAAGATTGTTGCTGTTGCTGTTTTTGTTGGGAGGGGGATGCCAGAAGACCCTACTGGTATTGCCGCTATTGCATTGTCCACTTCTATTTTTGTATACGTTGTAATCTGAGGAGCTTTAGCATTAAGTGCAGCTTGTAACCCAGCGATTGAAGCTATGCTAAGAGCGTCTAAAGTACTTTTGTTTATTTTAATAAAATCAACAAGCTCTTGCAAGTCATCAAGGGCTATATCATCACTTGTTAAAATTGTGTTTATTGAATCTATTAAACCCTTAAGAATCTTACCTTGGTTTGCAGATAGAGCCGAAGTGCTAGAGATAGACAAGAGGTCATCCGCTACTATTGTTAAAGTATCAGTAAAAACTGCACCAGCTGGAACTGGTGTTAAAACTTGAGTACTAGCTGACTTTGCATTTAAAGCTGTTTGAGTTGCAGTTGAAATAGGTTTAGCGAGGTCTGTAGTATTATCTACATTTGCTAGTCCAACATCTGTCTTAGCTAAAACTATCGCACCAGTTCTTCCAGCTACACTTAGTACCGCACTATCTGCACCATTATAAACATCAAAAGTTGTAGTAGCTGAGTTTGAAAATGTAATCGTATAAGTATCAGTACTCCCAGAGCTTCCATCTCCAGTAGTTCTTATGATTGATGTTACAGACACACCAGTAGCACCAGTAGCACCAGTCTCGCCTTGACCAAAAGGTGAACCTACACTCCAGTCTCCAGCTGTAATACTCAATTTAAAATAAATCATATTAGGAGCTTCATCTGTAGATAAATAAGAGAAATCTTTATTTGCTCCATCATAAGCATCTCGACCTAAGATTGTTCCCTGTGCATTAACAGTAAAGGCTTCACCAATGTCCCCTTTGAGTCCTTGTGGTATTCCAATAGTAAGTGTTCCGCTAAGACTATTATAAGCTACACTTGGTGATTCTGTACTTACAAGCTGAACTGATATTACATTTAAAGCAGTAAGTTCATCTCTAAATCCTCGTGCTTCACCTGCAAATCCACTCGCCAATACTGAAAAATCTTCTGCAGCTTGTGCATTAGCTAGTGCATCAGTTATTAACTGAATATTTGAAGCAACTACATCTATATTTGGTTTATTGATAACAACTGAATCAATATTATCTTTATTTAATGCTACATTATCTATGTTTATTTTATTTGCATGAACACCAAGTATGCCTATTAAATCAGAAATAATCCCATCTATATTGGCTTTATTTGCATTCACTGCATTAATATTTGCTTCATTAGCATTAACTGCATTTATATTTATCTTGTTTGCATTAACAGCTTCTATTGATATAAGTGAAGCCTCAACATCAATAACCTTTTGAATGTTTAGATGTAATGCTTCTATAGTCGCTCGCGTATTGTATAAGTACTGGATTTCAGTCTCTTTATCTGCAAGAGCGATAATCTTATCAATATTTTCACCAAGCGCGATAATATCTCCAACACGATTTGCAAGCACTTCAAGAGCCGAGGTAGTAAGCGTCCAAAAGTACGATGGGTTTTGAACTACTGGTAAACCACCACCATAAACAGCTAAAACAATACGGTCAATATTACAAGCACTACCATCTACATCTCGTAAACGAAACAAAGTAGGTAGAGATTCTATAGTTTCATTAATGATATCTATCTCATAATTTACTATATGCTTTTGAGGGTCTGCCTCATTCGTATTATACGCAGTGATTCCCTCTGTGATTTTTGTATAAAGGGCTGTACAGCTTGCTACTTCTTCAATAATTACATTTTGGTCTACATCAAGTGTAGTAAAGTCAATCACAACCACAATCCCACCATTAAGCGTAATCGTAGCACTATGATACGTTACCTCTTCTGTGAGATGCTGATTATTTAAAGCAAGGTCAATATCTGTTTTTCTATTACCTAGATAGTTTCCTTTTATTAAATCTTGCGTGATCAAACTAACATCTATAGATGCCAACTGTTCAAGTCTAAGTACTACATCAGTATCAAACAATGCTATTGAACTTTTAATTACTTCTATATTTTCTGCGATTGCATTAATATTCTCAATTAAACTTTTTTCCATTATATTACTCCTAGTGTTGCTAAATATTCATCCATCAATCGAACTATGTCGATGGTTGATGTTGTATATTTTATTTCGTCTGCATAGTATTCGTAAAGATTTACTAAGTCTTTTTCAGTATTTGTAAAGTATGGATTTTCCCCAGTGAAATAAATATTAAGTTTTTCCACGAAAGAGGCACTAAGCGATATTTCATCTTCATTTTTGATCTCAACTATTCCAGCATAACAAGCAATTTGCAGTAGTGATATAAGGTCATGTGGAGTATTTGCAAAAGAAGTATGGACTTTAAAGTTAAAATTAAGTCCATTAGGAAGCGTAAGCTTATATGTTGAGAGAATATTTATATAATTATTCTCTTTTAATTCTATTTGAAAAATATCTGTATCAAGTACGATGGTTTCATCAAGAAAATAGCCAGTATTATCTATGATTACATTACCTAATGAGTCTACAAGTTGTAGAGTAATAGTATTTTCTATAGATAAACCTAGTTTAGCAATAGTTAGTGTAACCGTTCTCATACAATACCTTCTATGAATTTTATAAGAACGATTTTAGCTACATTAATCTGACTAAGTGGGGGGTGTATTTATATGTTTTATATTCTCCAAGAGTTTCCTCTATGTATATTTCTTCTAACATTAGAGACAATAGAAGAAGTTTTTTTCTTCGTACTCTTAGCTGATACAAAAGCATTCACAACAACATTAGCTATGGTTTCCATACAGTCATCTTGTTTAGAATCTTTCTCAGGATGAAAGCCTAGAAACTCAATCTTTACTTGTTCAGCACCAACACCACCAACGACAAAGCGTATTTGATGGTTTTTTAAACAGGTGATACTTTGGTCTATCTTTTGGTTCTTGCTAATCTTAGTCTTAGGATTAAACAAAACCACTCTATTTGTAAGTATAGGCTTACCCTCACTCTTCAAGCGATAATTCACTCTTTGTATCTCTTTTTTAAGATACTGCTCAGTAATAATACCACCACCGCTTGACTCCATAAACACAGGAACCCCTTGGTTGTTCATCATCACTTCTATAATCTGTCGTATAAATTCTTCATTGGACCACTTGCCAAACCATGTTCCATAAACATTAAACAACTCTATTCTTTGCTCACTTAAACTCACTCCAACAAGACTTATAGCCCTATTATCACTTGTCTCTTTTATACTTTGTGCTGGGTCAATAGATATACACTTGTTATCGCTAGATATTTCCCACGAAGCAATGCTTGTAAAGTCTTCATCTTTTACATAGCCAGTCTCTATAGTACGAGGGTCTTGCATATACTGAGAGTACCAATCTTCTTTCATAACATTTTTCTGACGTGCTAAAGCTTCAACTGTCTCAAAGTGATTATTAAGTGGTTCATTCGCTTTGCGGTAGTAATGGTAGTCAAAGAAGTCGTAGTCAATAGCCTTGTCTTCTATACCTGTAAGATTTATATGTGTCCATACGTCGGGTTCATTTTCTAAGAGATAGCCTACAAGGTCATCTTCGTGAAGTCTTTGCATAATCACAATGATGGCAGAGTTAGGGTCGTCTTTTCTAAGTCGTGAAGAGATAGAACCCTTGTAAAAGTTCTTAACCAAGTCACGCGTAGCCTTAGAGTTCTTTTCTATAGCTTTCATTGGGTCATCTATAATGACAACATTTCCGTGAAAACCTGTAATACCACCACCAACAGTAGTACTAAACATGCCACCTTTTTGTTCTAAGTACCATTCTTTATCCGCTGTTTTTCTACCAAGTGCTATATTCTCAAATACTTTTTTATAAGAAGTGGAAGTTATAAGTTCCTTAACTTCGGCTGGTGTTTTAGTGGCAAGGTCATCGGAGTAAGAGGTATATATAACTCTTTTTTTAGGTGCATTCCCAAGAAACCACGAAACAAAAAGACGTACTGCAAATTCTGTTTTTCCATACGCTGGAGGTACGTTTATAATAAGCCTAGTAACTTCACCACTTGCAACCTTCATAAGTGCTTTACATAAAAGAGTATGGTACCATGACTCTAAAAGTGGAGTCTCATACTCTTCTTCAAATATATAGCGCGAGTAATGCAGCAAATCTTTTCTACACATCGCTAAGCGAATAGGCTCAGCTTTTTTCTTGGCATGAGCCTTTGCTATATCACTCATAAGTTAAAAAGGAATCTCATCTTCATCAACATCAATAGCTTGTGTTTGCGTAGCTGGAATGGTTTCTCTCGTATCATTAGCTGTATCGTAAGTAGGATTAGCTTGCTGCTGATACTGTGAGTCTTGCGTAGTTGGTTTTCTATAAGGCTGTGCCACAACATTATATAAAAGATTAGGATTAACTAACTTTGCGTCATCATCTACACTAAAAAGTGTGAAATAGATATTTTCCTTAGAAACAAAAGGGTCAAATAACTTAGCTCTTTTATATTTAAGTCCACCATCGCTTACAGCATCTTTAATATTCCCAACAATCACTGATGGTATAGACTCCCCACGATTAGAAAAGTTAGCCCAAATATGATAATCAGGATACTCACTCTTACCATCTGCAATTGCACCAGTAACAGCACCACTAGGATACTTAACCTTATTTACTGAAATCGTAAGTTTCTTTCTTTGTGTTAAAGTACGAATATCTAACATAATCAAAGGCACATCAACACCATCTTTTTTATAACTACTCTTGTAAACTGTTCCTATATTTGCCATCTTACTTCTCCTTCTTAAATTTCGCTTTCGCTTCATTTTTCAAGTTCCAAGAGTCACAAGCGAAACGAGAACCAATGCTCCAATCCGAATTCCAAACGTAACTGCTCCATTTCGAAGCACGAGAACCGGCATACACACCATGCGCGCGGTGCCCACCCAATATCACTGCTAAATCATCTTGGCTATTGTGCTTGTCCTTACTCCAAACCCATATAACACCAGTAGCTTGCTCAATCCCATATCTTGATGTAAAGTCCTCTATATGCTTGATAATTCCATCATCTTTATCTTCAGCACTTACACCTTCTTTAACTCCATACATAGCTTTTCTAAACTCTTTTTGAGTTAATAAGCGTTTTTTGTGTGACTTAGCAATTCTATCAACTACATCACCTTTAAGACTTTCTTCATCAACTGGTATTTTTCTACCCTTGTAATTATTACCAGCAGCTATGCTTAGATTTGCTTTTGATGTACCATTATCTTTATGCTCACTATTAAGTAAATAAATATCTACCCATATTTTAAGCTTAGGAATAAATACCATACCCTCTGGATTACACTTAGGTCGATGTTTTTTGCCCCATATTGAATAGTTATTAATCCCAGCTATTTTAGTTGCTGATTTTTCATTAATATTATTAATAGCCTTAAAATCTTCAGGGATAAGTCCATAATGAAAACCACCGATAAGCTTAAACATTTTAAGTTTTTTAAACTCTGAAAGAATAAAATTATTATCTCTTTTATTTTTATGTATGTAATAATCAGTACCAGCTGTTTTAACTATACAATCACTATCATTTAATGATAATTGCTTACCATTAACCTCTATCGTATATGAATTTGTTTTTTTTATATTCATTCTACTTCTCCTTTTTTAATCTAGCTTTACGCTTTTTTCTTAGTTTCTGTTTTTCACTTGATTTCATAATTTTATTTTCCTTTTTTCCCGTGGGAAAGTTTCTAAAATGTCGGCATACTAAAATCAGACTCTTCTTCTGTAGTCGCTGGTATTGTCTCATATGCAGTCTCAATTACCTTAGCCTTTGGTCTTCTATATTTATCGAGTGGCTTACAAGCATTTCCATGCTCATCTATTTCAACTCTATAGAAGTCACTTGTCTCAGGTACAAACATCAAATGTTGTTTAGGGTGTTTATGCGTATCTTTATTTTTATTCCAGATAACAGTACGCATTTCATCTTCATTATCTTTACCATTAGTTTTCATAAGATGAAACCATACATAGGCTTCATGGTCTGCATTCATAGAACCCTTAACACTAATTATGCTAGATTTTAAATCTTCTTTAGAACTTTGAACAACAACGATGATAGGTATTTTTAACTCCTTACTAAGTTTTCCAAGTCGTGAAAACATTTCAGATATTCTGCGTTCATCTGTTTTTAAGTCAGGGTTATTATTTGTCATTCTCATCATAGAGTCAAGTGCTACGAGTTTAATCCCATAAAGCTTATGTTGGAGTCGTATCTCTGCAATAATTGCACCAACATCATAAATGCTATCAAAGGTAAATATATTGTCTATGTTTCCATCAAAAGAACCATCAAGCTGTTGTTGTTCTACGTTCTCATCATATAAATCTTCGCCAAACTCCATACTCCCAAACATAACAGGGTACTCTTTAGAAAGGTTTTCTATCAAACGCGTAAGCACAAAGGTTTTACCGCTCTGTTTAAGTCCACTTATAAAAAAATAAACCCTCATTTCGTATACCTTTATTCCCTTGTTTATCTGTCAAAACAGTATCTATAAAGGGTATGCCTGTTTTTATTCTTTGTACTGGTGGTTGTGCTTTACGCAACTTTCTAACTTCTGAAAGTCGAGTAGTTGAAGAAGTCTTATTTAACTTTTCATATCCATCAAGTGAGTTCTGTACCATTTGAGAGATAGCTTCTGCGCTCGTGTTTTCATCACTCAGCATTTTAGATATTTCTAAGTGCAAGAGATTAAGCATTTTTTTATGATACGTTTCTTTAAGTAAAGATATTTGCTCTAAAAGTACACTTTGAGGTACTTGCTTTTGAGCCATCACATGCAAAAGTAAGTTTTGAGGGTTTTGTACTCCAGCTTTTTGCATGTAAGAGAGTATCACGCTATCATCAAAGGCAATATCTCCATCAACACAAACACTTATAACCTCAAACATAATTCTTTGGTCTTGGTCTTCAAAGTAGTCTTTGTTAATTCCACTTGCAAAGACTGCTCTTAAGTCAATCTCTCCAAAATCATTTGCACTTAAAATAGATGAAAGTACTAATGTTCTAATATTCTCTATCGTGTTCATACCGTTTCTCCTTCCATTGAAATACTATGGCTATCTATCCAACTATAAATATCTACTTTTTTTATAAAACACGAATCCACCAATTTTAGAATATGGAATCTTTTTATCTGCTCTATACTTAGCTTGTGACTTCTTAGAGATTCCAAGTGCTTCTTCAAGTGTTTGTGTATTGAAGTATTTTTCATCAGTCATTAGTAAAATCCTATCTTTAAATCACCTAGTAGCTTGACACCTACTAAATTCTCATTTTTTAAGTTTGCGTAAAAAGGTTGGTAGTTTTTTTAGTAGATATTTAAAATCGGTATCTATTTTTAGATAAATAATGTTGCATACTTTTATATACTCAAACATATCAAAAGCAAAAGCATTCGGGTTATTTTTTTTAAACATTATCCGAGTGTTAAAGAGATCCTTTTCCATAGAAGCAACTTCAGCTAATGCACCCATCTGAATATAATCATCAAGACTTGTTATTTTTTGCTTAGCTTCATCACATAAAACATCTTTATAAATATATGATATTTTTCGTATAACAACTATCTTATGAGGGTATCTCTCTCTTAGGTCGGCAGAGCTATACCCTAAGTCTAAGGAATCAATCTCTTTAAGAACAATGAGATTATCAAGTAATCTCATCATGAATTTAGATATCCATTATCTTTATCTCCGCCATTTGTTTGAGGGTTAAACTTTTTATAGTTAGCGCACCACGTGGCAAAAGCCATGATATAATTTTTAAATTTAGTTCCTTTAGAACCATGATGTGCTATAAAATTATCAAACTCAACAGTAGGAATTTTTTTAGTTTTACACATACCAAGACAATGTTTTTCTAAAAGTTGATAATACTCAGGACTAATATTAACAATAGCAGTCATTTTAGGAAGTTCAAAGAGTGGTTTAGCCCGTTCTTTATCTTCCTTTTGTTCCGCGTCATTTGTTTTTATAGACGATATATATTTATCAGCCTTACTTGTAAACGCATACGCTGGATTTTTCCTCGCGTCATCACTTAGTATCATGCCAGCTTCTTTTAACTCTGTGAGTGCGTCCGTAAGTGTACGTGTTTTGATAGAAGCAAAAGGTATCTGCTCTAAAATGTAGTTTCTATGCAAAATAAAATACGTAGCATTATCATAAATTTTTTTATGTACATAAGTAAGAACCATCAACTGCTTTAAAACTCCAAAAATAAGTACAGCATTAAAAGACAGTTTCTCATCTTCACACATTTTTTGATTTATATATAAATTATATATCATTATGAATTCTGCGCCATTTGAGTTTTTACAGGAATACGTGTTGATTCTAAAAATCTATCTAAATGTTCTTCACTGATTCTAATTCTGCCATTAATTTTGAAGTGTTCTATCTTTTGAGCATTAACAAGCTTTCTTACGACCAATTCAGACATTTTAAGAATGGCTTGGACTTCTTTAAGTGTAAAAATATTACTAGACATTCTCGTAAGCTCCGTATTGTTATGGTTTTATTATGTCATTTAAGATATAATAATATATATCAAATAAGACTAATATGTCTTTTTGTTTCCGTAATCATAGAGTTTATTAGCTTGAAAAAAGCTTAATATAGAAATTATTAGAACTAAATAGACATTAAAGGAATTTTATGACTGATTTAAAAGATAGAGTTAAACTTGTTAGAAAGAAACTAGGGCTAAACAATCAGCAAGGTTTAGCGGATATTTTAAAATGCAATGTTGGGAAGATAAAGGGCATTGAACAAGGTGCAACAAAAAGTCTTAAAAGGACGGACATAATTCTTTTAAGTGAAAATTATGGCTTTTCTGATGACTGGTTAGAATCAGGTACTGGTCCAATGTTTATAAATGAAAATGAAGAACTTTTAAAAAATGTGCAGCAAATTAGTAACATGCTTGACAATAATATAACTATCCCTTTTTATAGTGAAATTAATGCGAGTGCTGGTCATGGCTGTATAAATGGTGAGTGTGAAGCAACAAACATAACCATATCAAAAGATATGCTCCCTAGCTTTAGTACGAAGATAGAAGCCATTAGAGTAAGTGGGAACTCTATGACTCCCACAATAGAAGATGAAGACATCGTTTTTATAGACAAAAACCAAACTGATCCCATCAATGGAAAAATATATGTTGTTTATTTGTGTGAAGAAGTTTATATTAAAAGGCTTTTTATAGAACCAAAAACTAAGGACATTATTTTAAATTCAGATAATCCAATATTTCCACAATTAAAAGCAGACTGTGAAGACTTTAGAATTATAGGTTTAGTAACTGCAAACATGCACATTTCAAAACTATAAGAGAAAGAAAAAGAGCTGCTATATATATCTTTTAGAATAAAAGATATAGGTATATATATTAGTGGGCAAAATTTGCCCGAAAGGAATTGCTCTTTTAGGCAAAATTTGCCCGAAAGGAATTAAGAGAAAATCTGCGCCATTTGAAAATTTTTTAGTGATATATTTACTGCAAAAATAATGAAAAAAACACCCCCCCCCATCTCCAAAATCTGCGCCATTTGAAATTTTTTTTATCAAATTTTGATTAAATTAAAGCCCTAAAATAGGTACTTTATTAAGGCATATATCTAAATCAACTAAATATCATATATTCATATGGCATATATCGCATATATAGTTCAGACACAGATGCACTTGGGGAATGACCCTACCCACCGATACCCAGGAACACAAACCATAAAAACAGGGCATAAGCATAAGCCATACATAAATAGATATGCACCAGTAGTTCCATTATCACATACACACATAACTACACTTACTTTGATACATCAATAATCTCATGCACACATATTCACTTATCCAAGCAAATATTCACCAACCTTAAGCCAAAACCACCAAAAAACAAGCCCGAACCTTAAACAAACAGAGCAAACCCCACAAAATAGGCAAACAAAAAAGCATTTAAATAAATATAAAAATATGTTTTAACCAATTCAATACAATTCCCCAGGAGAAAGATTCCATCACAAAAGGAATAATTCCCCTCACCCAACCACCAATATCCAAAAGATTCCAAGCAATAATCCACCAACCCGAAACCCGAACATTCCGAAACCCAATCTAAAAAACCAACTCACCAAGCATTTCCTCCGTAAAAACGTGAAGTTTCACGGAGTTCAAGCTTCCATACTCTCAACTTCAACTATTTTATTTAATTGCTCCCCTTAAAATCTCGTTGATTCAAAATAAAACCGAAATACTCTAAGAACCTCAAAAAAAAATTCAAATGGCGGCGATTTTGGTGGTGGAGGAAAGTCGGGAGATTTTTTTGATTCTTGCGTTAAGTGGCTATTTTGTGGGCTTTGCTCGTTGAAAAGCGACTCATACAAGCCCTACAAGGACTTTTCTTAAGCGAAGAGGTGTGAAAGTACCTTGTTGAAAGGATTTGAGGAATAAGGCAGAGACTTAGAAGCTAAAGTCGGTAAATATCTGAGTTGGGTCAGAGTATCCAACTACACTTCCACCTTTAGCTGGAGCAGTTGCTCCGTGAAACTTCTGTGAAGTATCTTTATCATTAGGCTTATCACCTCTCACATAGCTATTCCACTCTCTAATGGCTCTTTGCACGGCATTGTTATGTTTGTCTCGCTCTTGCTTATGAACGCGTATATAGTCATCTATGCAAGCTTTATAGTTACTAGAGTTCTGATTATACTGCTTGATTTTATAGTTTGACGTAGGTTTAACCGTTGTCATAGGTCGTGCGCAGTTAAAATCGTCTATGGCATGAGAGTTTAGAGTGATGATAGATGCTAAGGTGATGATCAGTATTGTTTTGTTCATTAGTTTCCCTTGATTGATGGAAATGTGTGGTCTTACTAGGAAATGCAGTTTAATATGGGCTACAAGTTTTTAGTTCCTTGCGTAATTCCCTAAGAGTTCTTCTTTTTTTTCTTATTCCAGTGTGATTATTCATATTTGCAGAAGTGATATGACCGCTTAACCCAGTCATGAGGTATTGTAGCATCTCATAATTTCCAGCATCTCGTTCTATTTGTATCTTTTCTAAAATCTTTATTTCTTCAAAAATATCGTGACAGGTTTCGTATTTCACGTATTCATCAGCAAATAATACGCTTGATAGTAATAATACTCCAGCTATTCCTAAAAGTATTCTATTCATTAAGGTGCTCTCCATGTGTTGTTATTACCGCTATATTGCTCTATATTTCCTGTGATTTTATTAAATCTAAGTCCTTTATTCTGGTACTCATAAATACCACCAGACCATAGGAAGAGGATAAAAAGCAAGGCTATTGCGAAGAAAACTTTTAAAACATACTCTTTCATTCCGAAACCCCTTTAACAGCTTCTTGCACTTCCACAAGCTTTTTTATCTTTTCTATATCTAAGTCATTCTTTTTGCAGAATGCACCTAGCTTTACAAGCTCTAGTAGTTTTGGCTGGCGTTGTTTCCATCCATTAACAGTATCTAAACTTTTATCTATGTTATCTGCAATATATTTATTAGTTATCTGATTTTCATTCATACAAAATTATATCCTCTAAATCAATATTTAACAATAAAACATATTATAATAGTTATATGTAACAAGTTTTAATATGTTTTTAAGTAGTTACATGTAATAATTCAAATTACATAAGCTGTTATATATAACAAGTATATGAAAAAGGAAAAGAATTGAAACATTTAATCAAAGTTACACCACACGAGATAGGTTCAGAGGAAAGAAACTCTGTAGATGCAAGAGAGATACATAAATATCTTGGAGTGAAGACAAGATTTGATACATGGATAGAACGAGCAGTAAAGAAGTATGACTTCTTAGAAAATGTAGATTATATAGTTGTGCTCAAAAATGAGCATAACCCAAAAGGTGGAAGAAAAGCCAAAGACTACATAGTAACCCTAGACATGGCAAAAGAACTCTCTATGCTTGAGAACAATGCAAAAGGCAAGGAGACTAGAAAGTATTTTATCTCTATGGAGAAAAAACACTTAGCACAGCCATCATCAGCAGAAGCAGTTTTCACACAACTTACACCAGTACTTCAAAACATCGTGCTAATGATGAGCACAATGATGGAATCTCAAAACAACATGATCGAGATGATTTTAAAACAAGAACAAAAACAAATTGCGAATGCTCTTAGTCCTGCTCAACTCGATGAGATTAAAAAGGCAGTTATGCGAGCGACTAAACCATTAGCAGAAGTCCATGACTATAACTGGGGCGAAGCAGTACGAAGAGTCTATACCGAACTCAATGGGCGAATGGGTGTTTTTTCTTACTACCATATTTCACCAAAAGATTATGATGAAGCACTTGGACTACTTGAGAGAATGAGAAAACAAAAACAAGAACTTCTCCAAACAGGTGAAGTGAAAACATTTTTAAATTCAGAATCAAACAAAGAAGATTAATTTTAAAAGGAGAAGATAATGAAAACAAAAGAAGAAGTTTTATTTCAAACAAGAGATAGTCTTAGTGACATCTCTTCTTTGATTTTATTAGTTGAAAAAAAATGTAGGTGATATTGAAACCCAAGGCGAAGAGATAATCCAACAAGGGGTTTCTGCTGTTCTATGGAATATAGTAAAAGACATCCAAATAATACAAGAAAATATGAGTGAAGTTTTAAAACATAAAGCTGGAGGTAAATAAAAATGGCAAAGTTCATAAAAAAAAACTAGCACATTATGGGATAAGTTTGAAGACGCAACCCTAGTAATGGCTAATAAACTATTCTAAAAAAGAATAGACAAAGTATACAGAAGTCTCTCTAAAGTAGGACTTAAAAAAAAGGCATTAAAAAAGGAGTATACAAATGGCACGACCAAAAGGAACCACACGAGCGAAAAAGCCCATCATGAAAAAAGAGTTTGAAAGACTGCTTCGGGCAGTAAACTCTAGTCTTGACTTGCAGTCTACAACAAAGATGAAGTTCACACGTGCTTTTACACTTCTGTATCTAACAGGGTGCAGAATCAGCGAGATAGCAAAGCTTCATTCAAATGATGTGCAAAAGATGATTGATGAGAATGAATACTCTCTCACAAATGCAACCAAGACAAAGGCAACAAGACTTATAAGTTTTGACGCAAACAAAGAGCAAATAGAGTTCTTGAAAAAGATACTCCCACTTAACAATGGCTGTCTCTTTGAGCGAAACAACTCTAAAGAAGCGATGAATGTGGAATCTCTAAAATTTATGATGAATAAGTTTATACAAAAGGTACTTGGAGAACTTTACTCAACACATAGTTTTAGGGCAGGGTATATAACAGTAGCCCATCAAGTAGGACATAGTCTACAGCATATCAAACAAGATATAGGACATAAAAGCATAGCAACAACAGCACGCTACGCAACAGTAACAAGCGATGAAATTTCACGCGGGAAAAACAAAAGAGCATGGTAGTTTTTAAGTGGGGTAAATAGAACCACCACATAGAGCAAAACATATTAATATAATGCACTCAAACATACACTAAGGGGTTAGGGATGGTAATAACAGTAGCGCACACTAAAGGCGGGGTAGGAAAATCTACTTTAGCTTGGCATTTAGCACAAAGCATAGTAAACAAGAAAGTCACAATCATAGACTTAGACTTTCAACAAACTTTATACTTCGTCAATATAATAAGTGGCGAACACATGAATGTCTTGCAACCAAAAACAGCAGCAGCACTTATTGACATACTCACTACAAGTCTTGCAGATATATTTATAATAGACATAGGTGGATTTGACAGCGACATAAACAGAATCGCAATATCTCATAGCGACAAAGTACTCATACCAGTAAGCGATAGCTTAACTGAGGTTCTAGGCTTCAAGACATTCGAGGGGATATTAGAAGAGATAAACACAGATGCAAAACTTTGTTTAGTGCTTAACAACATTCACCCACTCACGAAGAACTTTGACATCATCAAAGAAGCAATCTCAAATGAAAATATAACACTACTAGACACAATCATACGAAGTAGAAAAGTTTACAAATCAAGTATGAACTTAGAGGGCGGTTTTAAAAACCTGAACAAGCTTGCACAAAAAGAGATAAAAGGTCTTAGAGATGAACTTATCTAAAATCAACAAAGCCACCGCTGGTAAAACAAACACTACAGGTATAAGTTCATTTATGGAACTAGAACTTAGCAAGGTGTATCCAAATCCAGCACAGCCACGTAAACAGTTTAGTGAAGATGAAATCACAGAACTTTGTTTATCTATACAGCAAGATGGTTTGCTGCAACCTATTGTCGTAGTAAAAAGAGATGCTGGCTACATGATAGTAAGTGGAGAGAGGAGATATAGAGCGCATGTTAAGGGTAAATTTTTAACCATCCAAGCAAATATTATTCGAGTAGACGATGATAAAGTTTTAGAATTAGCCCTCATAGAAAACATTCAAAGAGAAGATCTAACAGACTTTGAAGTAGCGGTGCATATCGGCAAGCTATGGGCAAGTGGAAATTATAATACAAAAGGCTATCTGTCATTAACGCTTGGTAAATCACCTAGCTATGTATCCAAGGCTTTTAGTTGTTTAAAGCTTGATAGTGAAATCATCCATGACTTGGAAGAGAATAAGCATAATATCTCTATATCTGTTCTTGATGAAATTTCAAGAGTAACTCACTTTCAAAAAAAAGTGTATGACAAATATATAGCTGGTGAAATCACGCGTGATGATATTAAAAGTTTTAGGACAACTAAGAAAGATGGGTTTAGAGATATAAGAGAAGGAAAACAAAAGATAGTCTGCTATGGCTTTGGTACACAAAATCAACTCGGAAGCTTCATTGCTATAAATAAAGGTGGTCTTCATGGAAGTCTTAAAGTAGAAATCAACGGCGAACAAATAAAACACAGCAATGATGCAAACTACAAAATCACAATAGAAGAGGTCTAAATGACACATGGTGAAGCGTATGTGCAAGAGAAAAATTCTATGCACTTAGAAAATGGTGTTTGGAAAAAAGAGTACATACCAGATAAACCTAAACCTATGAGCAGAGAAGACGCAAGTAAGTATTACAACACAAAGCTTCACGATTATTGGTTAGACATGCTCAACAAAGAAAGACCAAAACGTAAAAAGAAAAATAGCACTTGGATAAAAATAAGAATGTTTGGAACACCACAAAATGCAAAACTACTAGGAGTATAAAAATGTGGAAACTCATAGGAATCTATAAAGAAAAAGACTACGAACATTGGGCAATGGATATTGAATATCTAAAAGCATATTTAACAATGGTTCTAAAAAGCGGTGGCTCAGGCTATATATTTAAAGCGTAATAAAAAGGAAAAGCAGATGAAAAAAACAGACTACACAATAAAAAAAGAAGAAAAAGATTTTAGTGTTTTAAAAAATGGATTGTATATGACGCAAGGCTTTTTTGACAAAGAAAGTGCCTTACATTCTATATGGGTGACCGAGGGTAAAGACCCTTTAGAATTTTATGTAGAGCATGACAATATCGTTTTTCTAACATCGGTAAAACCTTATGATTCAAAATAGTTCACTCGAAGCTTTAAAATCTCAAATAGATATAGTAGATGTTATATCTAACCATATTGAACTAAAAAAAGCGGGTGCAAACTTAAAAGCAAACTGTCCTTTTCACGATGAAAAGAGTGGTAGCTTTGTGGTGAGTCCAGTTAAACAGATATGCCATTGTTTCGGCTGTGGTTATTCTTCTGACGCGATAGGGTTCGTGCAAGCATATAAAAAACTTAGCTTTATAGAATCAGTCGAGAGTATAGCAAACGACATGAACTATACTTTATTGTATGACAAAAATTCAAATCAAAAAGACTACTCAAAGATTATGGAGTTTGCCAACACACACTACATAAAGAGTCTTTCTAAACAACACAAAGACTACTTACTACAAAGAGGTTTAAGTGAACAGAGTATAAAAACTTTTGAGATAGGACACGCACTCTCATCCAAGGAACAGGTAGAAGCACTAAAAGCAGAACAGTTCAACATAAATGACGCGGTAGAGTGTGGAGTACTTGCAGTAGATGAAAAAAAGAACGTATTTTCAAGACTTGTAATGCGTATTAGTTTTCCTATTCGTAATCATACTGGCAAACTTATCGGTTTTGGCGGGAGAACGACAACAGGACACAAAGCTAAGTATGTGAACTCAGCACAAACAGCACTCTTTGACAAGTCAAGAAACTTGTACGGATACAACATCGCAAAAGAACACATCTATAAAAAAGGAACATTCGTAGTAGTGGAAGGTTACTTAGATGTTGTTATGTTTCATCAAGCTGGCATACAAACAGCAGTTGCAACAATGGGAACAGCACTTACTGAGCTTCATTGTAACACCATTAAAAAAGCTAATGCAAAAGTGCTTTTATGTTTTGATGGCGACAAGGCTGGACTTGAAGCTGGATTCAAAGCAAGCAAGTTGCTATCTGCTCATGATATACACGGTGGAGTTGTAATTTTTCCCGAGGGAAAAGACCCAGCAGATATGGTTAAAGATGGAGACATCGAAGAACTTCGTAATCTTATGAAGCAAAAGACTCCACTTATAGAGTTTGCTATCAAGCATATATCTTCAAAGTATAGTTTAAATGTTCCACAAGACAAGCAAGTAGCACTTAAAGAGATAGGTGAGTACTTAAAAACATTGCACCCACTCATCCAAGATGAGTACAAGCCTTATGTTGCGCAAGTTTTAGGAATAAACCAAGTGCATGTAGTCATAGAGCAAGAAAGCGTACAAGTAAACGTACCAACAATGCAGATACAGCTAAACGTTAGCGAGATGAATATCATCAAAACAGCAAATGAAAGTGAAACACTTGCAAGTATAGTTCTTGAGCATATAGGCATAGAAATGTTTGACTACCATCAAACAGAGTTCAATATGTTTTTACTCAAAGAGCCAAAGCTTCAAGGAGTTCTACTTTCAGACAAGTTAAGCATATACAGCGAAGAAGAACTAAAAAACCAAGTACAAATAATGCTTATAGGCTTTCATCAAAAAGAGTTACAAAACATAATGAATTCAGACTACGAGTATGAAAGAAAAAGTTTTGAGTTGAAAAAAACAAAAGGGATTATACATTCTCTTAAGAAGAAACTCAGATGATGGAACTTATGTTAGCAGTAACAATAGTATTAGGATTCACACATGGATTCATATTAATTATTAGAGGAAAATAAATGTTTAAGACAATAAACAATGGAAAACTACCAACACGAGGAAGTAAATATTCTGCATGTGTAGATTTATATGCAAACAAAGATGTAACGATAGGAGCTGGAGAAACAGTCCTTATTCCTTTAGGAGTTTGTATAGATCTTGACAAACTAAAAGAGTCATACATTAAAATCGCTGGCAACTACGAAAAGTCAGTCTTTGAAATGTTTTTGAAGTCTCACTATTTACAGCTTATGCTAAGAAGTTCATTATCAAAAGACTTGATTATTGCTAATGGTGTAGGCGTTATAGATATGGATTTTATTCCATCTTGCAAATTGAATTTAGCACTACATAATAGGAAGCGTAAAGGATTTAAGCCTAAACAAAAGGAATTATAGATGATGCTATATCATCGAATTAATTAAAGGAAAATTATGTCTAAAGAGTGCAAAAGAACACCAAATTATAAGTGCGTAATATGTGGTAATGACATGTATATTAGACCCTCAGCTATTAAAAAAAGCAAAGGGTGGGGATTCGCATGTTCAAAAGAATGTGGAAAGATTAATCGTTCAAAGCACACTATTGGTTTGTCTAATCATCAATATGGAGTGAAAGGCGAGAGAAATGCTAGTTTTAAAGGACACAGAAAAATTAGTACTTATGGGTATGTTTTAATTTATATACCTGAACATCCAAGAGCTAATCATGCTTGGTATGTATTTGAACACTTATTAGTAATGGAAAATCATATTGGGAGACCATTAAAATATTATGGATTTAAAAATAAAAATAATGAAGTTTGCCATCATATAGACAGAGACAAGCAAAATAATAGTATTGAAAATCTTCAACTTATGACCGAAGTGGAACATCTTAAACTGCATCTTATGGAAGATAAAGAACGAAGTTTAAAGGCTGGAAGAACAAGAAGTAAATTTAATGAAGAAGATGTTCTTTTAATATGCGAAGAGTATAAAAAAAGGTTGTGTAACTCAATCAGAGTTATCTATAAAATATAAATGTTCACAGTCGCTAATCGCAAACATTGTAAATAAAAAAAGGTATTGTTATGGAAAATAAATGTGAAAATTGTGAGCACTTTAATCAGTGTGAAATTATGATTAGAGTTCATAATTCAATAAAGAAAAACTCAGAAGTTCTTTTTACGGAAACTATGGACGTAAACAAATACGCAGATATCGAGTTTACAAATAATAGAGTGACAATTATAAAAGGTCAAAGAATCGCACAAATAACGCTACTAGAACACAAGGCTTATTTATTTGGAATAGATACAGAAGAAGAAAGGACTGGTGGGTTTGGGAGTACAGATGAAAAAGATATATAACTACGATAGTTTCCAACAATATAAAGATGAGAATATGGATACATTCAAAAAAACATAAAGCTACATTGCAAAACTTACCTACTGGTAACGATTGTATTATTACTTTTGAAGACCCCGACACATCAAACGGTGCGATGAAGTTTGTTTATGTTGATGGAGCTTTGCATATTCAAGGAGATTATGGGAATGCCACATTCAATTGGAATAACAAAAATAATCATATATTAGCCTATGGAACTTTTAATAGTTTCGGTTATGTGCTCTCAAAGTTAGTGAGCTGTAACGACAATGAACTTAATGGATGGGATTCAGACCTATTTGCTAAAGAGTGGGAAGAGTTTATTCAAGATAGATTAGAGGAAGGTTATACGATAGAACCTGACATGACTGAACTTCCCTATGCAATAGAAAATATTCATAATGTGATTACATTTTTTATGGAGCACAGCGAAGAATATGGAAATGATTTATTCGATACTGGAGCATACACGCTAGGTCAATATGTTAAAGAACGACCTTATATGTGGTGGCAAGGATTACAAACTGCACTAGATATGCTTGAACAACAGGGTGCATTTGATAAAGGCAGAAACCCTTGCGAAGGTTGCACTCACAAACCAAAACGAGAAGGTATAGACAATTACCCTGATGAGTGTGGCACTTGTAAAAGATTTTATGGCGATGAATGGGAGAAAGAGATATGAGAGAGATTAAGTTTAGATTTTTTGATAATCATAGAAGCAAAATGATTATCGGAGATGATTTAGATATTACAAATTGCAATGTTATTAGCCAGTGCTTGTCAAGTGATGAAGATTATATTTGTATGCAATTTACTGGCTTGAAAGATAAAAATAATATTGAAATTTTTGAGGGCGATATAGTGAAATGGGGTCACGCAAACACTTATTCAAGTGAGTCGTTTCATAGGATAGCAGAAGTTGAATTGTTTCCATCTTTGCAATTTAGAATATTATGGTATTTCGATACTCATAAAAACTGTAAAAAAGAAACAGATGGTCATATATTTGAATTTGGAAGATTCTCATATAAAGATACTGATAAGCATTTAGAAGTAATCGGAAACATCTACCAAAACAAGGAACTACTAAATGAAAGTTAAACTAATAATGAGTACACCCGAAATACAAATAGGCGAGATGGCGAAAATTTGTTACGCTTCAAAAGAGTTCGCAGAGGGCGGTAAAGACATAACATCTTCTATCGTACATGGAAATGGTCACTTAGCTTCACTTAGATTTGCTTATGCGACTCTAAGCATAGAAGGTATCTCAGTTGCTTGTCAAAACCAATTTATAAGAAGTCCACACCTATCTTATATGGTTCAGTCAAAAAGATACGTAAATGCAGATAAAGGTGAGTTTGAATTTATCATGCCAATCGGTATAGATGAAGTTTCAGCAATTACAATGAAAAAAAGCTGGGATCAGGCTTTGCATGATTATCAAAATATTTTAAACTTAGGCACTAAAAAAGAAGACGCAAGAGCAATACTTCCAGCAAACACATCAACAAAGATGAACGCAACAGGTAACTTACAAGCATGGAACGACTTCTTTAAACTAAGACTCAACGCACACGCGCAAACAGAAATTCGTAATGTAGCAAATGAAATATACACGCTATTATCAGTCGAGTTTCCACAAGTCTTTACAAAAGAACATAAACTAAATTTAGAAGAAGGTGAACTACAGCGAGTTAAAAAAGAATTATCTGAACTTAAAAAGAAATTCAATGGATAAAAAAGAAGCCATCATGGTTACTATGGTTATGTATTACCTCTGCTTTAAATTAGAAAAAGGTACAAAAAAAGTAGATAAGTTTATAAAGCAAATAAGACACGGTTTATCAAAGCTAGATAAAGAATTACATACGCATTGTAACAATATTGCCTATGACGCATGGAATCAAACAAAAAAGAACGATATAGGAGACGATGAAGTCTACGAAGTATCCGTAGGAGAGATAATAACAGCACTGCATAACTCTCTAGGAAGTAATCCATACAAATACATATTCTTTACTGAAAGGACTCTTATAAGTGCTATCAATAGCTTAGATGGTTGTATTGAAGAAAAAGCACTTGATGAGATTACCTATCTTCAACACTCTCGAAATTTAGCAAACGCTTTTATAAAAAACATAGGTATAAAAAAAAGATACACGCCTGAGTAGACTAAAATACACAATCGAGCAAAACATGATTATAGAAAATGGATAAAGGATTGTTTTGTGCATGATTTCAAAGAACGATGGAACTGCACAAAAAAATCATGTGTAGGCTTCTGCGAAACTTGCGTAAATAGCGTAGAAGCTATGAGAGAGAAGAAAAAAAACACATCTAAAGGAACAAGAATGCAAAAAGTAATATGGATAGACACAGAAACAACAGGGCTTGACGCGAATATACACGGACTAAGAGAAGTAGGCTATATCATCGAAATAGATGGAGAAGTAAAAGAAGAAGGTTTATTATATATCAACACAAAAACATACAATATACAAAAATATCTCAGCAACTACGTTAGAGATGTTATGGGTGTCACAGAAGAAAAACTCTTAGAGTATGAAGATTCGCAAAGCCAAAATCTAAAGTTCATAAAAACCATTAAAGGATATTTAGACTTGGAAGATAAATACGATAAGTTCATGGTCGCTGGTTTTAATGTAGAGTTTGATATTGAGTTTATAAAAGTGTGGTTTAAAGATTCTCGTAATGATTGTAGCTACAACGACTACTTTGGTCATCAAACCGTAGATATTCTATCATTCGTGAGAAATCTAAAATATTTTAGACTCTTTGAAACGAAAAACAATAAGCTAGAAACATTATGTAATCATTTCGACATAGACATAAAAGCACATGAAGCACTTAGCGATATACAAGCTACAAAAAAGTTACATGAGAAGTTGAGAAGTTTATTTATTTCTCAACAATCCCACCAATAACACCACTAGCCATTTCACTACTTTTTAAGTAGTTCATAGTTAGATATTTTTTAATAGTATTAGGGTCATTATGCCCTAATGCACCACTAAGATGAATGCTATCAAAGCCTTGCTCAGCCATAGCACTTACTAAAACATTTCTAAGATAATGTATTCCAAAATCTTCATCATCAAGCGCAGTTTTTAACTTTCCCACAGCCTTGCGAATATCTACAAGATGAGAACCAGTAATACGAGATGTAAAAACCCATTCACTCACACGAGGGATAAGAACTAAATTTTCTTTTATAATTGCTGGTAAAAATATCTTTTGTTCTTCATTATTTTTTGTATCGCGAAGTACATAATATTCATTATCCATATCTACATCTTCCCACTTCAAAGTAAGAATCTCACCTTTACGTCTTCCTTGAAGTGCAAAAAGAAACAGAGCAAGATAAAAAGGATCACTTCCAAACTGAGAATATATAGCTTTGTGAATCTTACTCAACTCTAAAGAAGCATGCGAAACAATCTTTTTAGTTTTAGGAAGTTTTATTTTTATACCATCAAGAGGATTGAAACTAATCACTCTATTTGCAATGGCACTTTTAAAAGCTGGCGCAAGAACTTCAAGTGTTTGTTTAATAGTTCTAGGAGCAAGACCTTTTTTCTCTTGGGACTTTATACAGTTGCGTATATGCAACTGCCTAACATCTACAAGCTTTTTCATTCCACATATAGGCTTCACATATCTATTATAATGACTTTTACGTATTTTTGTATAAGGAGTATCAGGCTGGTGTTCAAAGTGCTTTTCCATATACTTATCAAGACTAATCCCATCTTGCAGCACTCTATCCTTTTTATCAAGTTTAATCTGTATCAATTTTGAACGAGCATAAACAAGCTTGTCCTTTTTACCCCAAGCAACTTTATCATGCAAGTCTATCAGCCCACTATGTTCTTTTCGCTCATAAGTAAATCTATACAAAAATACAGTGTATTTCTTATTGCTCCATAACCCAGTCTCTATTTTTACAGGATACTCTTTCCTATCAATCGCCATAATATAATCCCTACTTTATATTTAAAGGTACCAACTTGGGTACCAACTCTAGTGGTGAAAGTATATATTAAGAAAGCTTTAGATAGAATTCCGCCACAACTTAGAAGACTTATAGAGCGATTAAAAGCACTATAAAGAACTTAAGCCGTTAGACTCATAACGGAGTGGTCATGTGTTCGAGTCACATAGGACCCACCACTTACAAACCCCCTAAACTAGGCACTTATAATCCTTTTAATAAAATAAAACAGCAAGTACTTCTATAATCCGCGCTAACCTAGTACCACTCCCATAAACTTCAACAAAAATGGACTAATATTTGCTTTTAAGAGATAATGACACTATTTTAATAATTGAGTAGTGTTAAAATCATTATTAGAATAGATAAATATGAGACAAGTAAAATATAAAATCAATCTGCAACCAGAGCAAAAGAGACACTAGAAAAACTTCTTAAAAAACAATCTACTCCCCAAAATATAGCAAGAAGAGCAAAAATAATACTTCTTACTAATAATGCTAAAGAGAGCTATACATCTATAGCTAGCACTTTAGGGATAGGTAGTTGTGATATTACCAAATGGACAAAGAGATGGATAGAGAGAAGTGACATTAAAGACAATCTGGAACGATTACAAGACAACCCTCGTTCAGGCAGACCAAGTGGAATTACGCCAGAACAATGGTGCCAGATTATGGCATTAGCATGTGAAAAACCTGAGAACCATGGTGTTCCTCTCACAAACTGGAGTCATTCTACATTAACAAGAGAGATTATTAAACAAGGAATTGTTGAAACTATATCCCAAAGTCATGTTGGCGACTTTTTAAAAAGCAAAAATTACAACCACACCGAAGTATCTATTGGCTAAATGAAAAACCTGATGAGAAGAAAGATGAACGAATTAATGATGTATGTGATGTTTATCACAATATCAGCCAAAAAGAAGATGAACTTACGATAAGTACTGATGAGATGACAGGTGTACAAGCATTAGAGAGAATTGCAGAAGACAAACCTATGTCAGCAGGTAAACCATGTGCTAGAGAGTTTGAATATAAGAGACATGGTACACAAACACTAATAGCAGGATTCAATGTCACAACAGGTGAAGCCTATGGTATCTGTGGTGATACTAGAACAGAAGAAGATTTCTCAAACTTTATTGAACATACTATAGAAAAGTATCCAAATTACAAAAAATATCACTTTGTGTTAGATCAACTCAATACTCATAAATCAGAAAGTTTAGTACGCTTGATTGCTAAATATTCTGGTGATAAGCAAGACTTAGGAGAAAAAGGTAAATCAGGTATTTTAAAGTCTATGCAAACACGAGAAGATTATCTTTGGAATAATGAACACAAGGTTGTTTTCCATTACACTCCAAAACATTGCTCTTGGCTAAATCAGATTGAGATTTGGTTTGGTATTTTAATGAAAAAAAGTAGTTACAAGAGGAACCTTTACATCTAAAGAAAATCTAAAAGAGAAGATATTAGCTTTTATAGATTATTTTAATGAAACAATGGCAAAGCCCTTTAAATGGACTTATAGAGGGAAGCCTTTGAGTGAGTAGTTTTTTGGGTTAGTTTGTGGGAGTGGTACTAGTGTTAATTTAA
>JAUZRZ010000051.1 GCA_030949945.1 Sulfurimonas sp.
CTTTTCATGATGCATAACAAGATTGGTGCTTTGGTTTTGAAAAACTTCTATTTTCGAGATACCCTTTTGTTGTTTTCATTGATATAGCTATCTTTATCATCAACTGTATCACTTGCTTCATTGAACCCTTCAATGGTCTCTATAGCCTTCTCCTTGAGATGCAGTTGATTATCTTTTGAGTTTAGCTAAATATCTATCTCCTTGCTCATTAATAGTATTTAGAATCTCTGATTGAGTTAGAAGTGCATCAAATGAGAATATCTGTTGTTCATCGCTAAAGAGGTTCTCTTGAAGAACCTCTTTTGAGTGCAGTAATTTCACTTTTTTATCTTTTTTGAGAAACTTGTGAGCAAAAACAATTTTTATATCTTTGTCTAAAATATTGAGTATCGCTTTATGTGACTCTTGGGTGTATTGCCCATTAACATCGCTACCTCTGAGCCATTTTCCATCAATTGCAATATTCTTTTGCTTTGTATATGGGAAGAAGAACTCTCGAAACACAAGCTCCAAGGCATTATTATCTGTATTTACTAATATGCGATGATATGTTGATTTGGAAGGTATATTTAATTTTCTCTTTTTCAAAAACATCTTTTAAAACTTGATTATTTTCATTGAATATCATCCATGTCAATATATCTTTAAATGTTGTATTGCCTTTAAGCAGTGCAAACAGTGTCATAAATAATACTTCATGTAGTGGGTATTCTATTTTACCTGTATCTACTCTATAGTCAGGGATAGTTTTTAAAGCCTTTAGCAACTCTTTTTTTCTTGTTGTTTCGATGATAAACTCCTTCTTTTAGGAGTATAAGCAACTTTTCTTCCATCTTTGTCTTTTGTTATAAGGTTTGTTTTATATTTCGTGGGATTTACCTAGTACTATAGGTTTTTATAGATTTAATATGTACTTAAAAAGTCATGAACAACAACTCTGTTTCTACCTGCATCTTTTGCTTGGTAAAGTGCTATATCTGCTCTATGTATTGCTTCTTCAATTGTTTTATCTTTTTGTAAATTCACTTGGGATACTCCCATACTTACAGTAAGTTTGAATGGAACTTTATTGTCACTATTAATTCTAATCTCCTTAATACGTCTATTTATCTTCTTAGACATACTAATAGCCCCTTGTGTATCTGTATTTGGCAATAAAATTAAAAATTCTTCACCTCCATATCTACAAACTATATCACAATTTCGTTTGAGTTCTTTTAGTGCAGAAGCTAGTTCAACGATAACACTATCACCTGTCTTGTGCCCATATGTATCATTAACAATTTTAAACTTGTCTATATCTATCATAATGACAGATAAATTTCTTGCTTCTCTTTGTGCAAGATTAAATATATACTCCGATGCTTCAGAAAAATATCTTCTATTGTAAAGTTTAGTGAGAGGATCAAGTGAAGCTAAAACTTGAAGTTCTTCTGTTTTTACTTCAAGTTCTTTTTGTAAATTTTTAATATGTGTAATATCAATATGTACACCATTCATTCTAATAGCTCTATCCTCTTCATCCCTTTGAAACACTTGACCTACATCATAAAACCATCGATATTTCCCATCACCACACATCATTCTAAACTCAGATTCATAAACTTCTGAGTCTCCATCAAGGTGCTTTTGTATTAATGCACCTGTTAGTTCTAAATCCTCAGGATGTACTATAGAAGCCCACTTTTTTAAATCATCTCTCACTTCACAAAAGAGTGCTCCTCCTTCTCTAAAGTCTTCATCTTTATACTTTTTTTGAGCGACCCATGTTTCATTTGCTAAAATTCGACCCTCTTGAGGAAAAAAGTCCCAAACACCTATGTTGGCACCCTTTACTGCATCATTTAGTCTTTTGAGGTTTTCTTTATCTTCTTGAACTTGTTTTTCTAACATTTTTTCATTAGTGATATCTGAAAAACAGACTACGACATCACTATTATCATCTTTTGTAAGTTCTATTTTAAATTCTCTGTTCTTATATGTATACTCAAAAATATAATTATCTTCTAAACCTTCATTTAAATTTTTAAAAAGTTTTTTTAAACCTTCTGTATCATTTTGTGTACAAAAATCAAATATTGTCTGCGAAAGAATCTCTTTTTCTGAAATGTTTTTTAAGTCAAGAAGTTTTGTATTTACAAAAAGAAACTCTCCCTGAGAAGAGAGCATAGCTATAGCATGGGGAATATGATTGATTATACTGTTTAGATTAGGCTTGCTTTTCATCTTTTACCTTTGTCATACATTAAAGTATCCTAAAGTATAGCTAATTTATAAAAAACAAATCCTTTTATAATAAAAAAATAGAAAAAAATTCTTAAATTATTTCATAATGTTACTATTTGTTCAAAATATAAAATAAATCTTTAAAGTTTTCCTTTATTTCATCATATGTTTTTTAGTATTTGTAGTTGCCACTGCCTCATAAGGATTTTCAGGCCAGTAGTGGCGTTTATACTTTCCTCTTAACTCTTTTCTAACCTCAGCATAAGAGTTCTTCCAAAAACTACTTAAATCATAAGTAATCTGTATAGGTCGCAGTGCTGGAGAGAGTAGCTGTATCTGTAGGGCTATTTTATCATTAAATATTGTAGGAGTATTTTCTAAGCCAAACATCTCTTGAAGTTTTACATAAAGGGCTGGTTTGCTTATGTCACTATAGTCTATGTAAATATTTGAGCCACTAGGAACAGTTATTTTCTCAGGTGCGAGAGAGGAGAGTTTTTGTTGATTCTCCCATGAAAGTATCGCTAGTAAGATAGAGTAAATATCTAAGGACTCTAAAGCTTTCATAGATTTTACATCTAGCATAAAAGGTTCAAGCCAAACATCTAAAGAGTTTAATAGAGTCTCCTCACTCAAGGACTCCATAGCTTCATCTAAGTGAAGATTTACAAATGCCACTCTCTCTTGCAAACTTTTTGCTTTTTTACTCCAAGTAAGCACTCCTAAACCCTCTTTTTTTATCAGTCCTAAAAGAAGTGCTGTCATATCGTGTTTGGCACTGAGAGCACGAGGTTTAGAGTAGAGTTCAAGATGCAAAAAGTGAGCGGATTCTCTTAGGTCAAACTTCTTACTCTCTTTGTTATAAAGAAGTTGTTCTTTTATCTCTATAGTATGAGAAAAATGCTCCTCTATTGTTGTCAAGTCTATAGCCATTGCTAGGTTTATAAAAGAGTCTTTAGCGTTTGCATGAAGATTTGCCACAACCAAATACTCTTCATTAAAAAGTCTATCCTCAAGAGATAGCATCGCTCCTTTTGCATTACTAAGTTTATATTTATTGTCATTTTTCACCCTGCGTTTAGCGAGTCTATCAGGATAAGCGAGTAAAAGGAGTACCGCCATCATATCAGAGTTGTAAGCCTCTTTTTTTATCACTATTTTTTGTAGTTTTTTTAGTTTTGAAAAAAGATACTCTGCTTGTTTGAGAACTTCTTTTGCCACATAAACATCTACATAAACCGAGTTAAAGTCTCTTCTCTTTAAATGCTCAAAACGTGCTAGTAGGTCACTCTCATCACGAGCATTTTTAAAAATATCTCTCTCACTTAACATACTTGAGAGGAGTACCGCTTCATTTGCATAACCCATAGTGTTGGCTTTGAGTATCATATATGCAAATCGAGGATGCACTCCTAAGCTTATAGCATCTCTTCCAAACGCAGTAATTTTATACTTGCTATCTAGCATTTCTAACTGCATCAGTGTTTTTCGTGTCTCATTTAGGATGTTTTCTTGTGGTAGGTCTAACCATTTGAGTTCATCAAAAGAAGTAACACCCCAAAGTGAAAGGTCAAGCACAAGCGAACTTAAATCCGAACGCAGTATCTCAGGCTTAGTACTCTGCATCAAAATCTTTGGCTTATGCCATAGCCTATAACACTTTCCATGACTCATTCGACCTGCACGACCTGCTCTTTGTACTGCTGAGTCTTTGGAGATAAAACTAGACTCGAGATGGTTCATAGAGTTTGCATAAGCAAATCGTGATAGTTTCTCTAAACCAGAGTCAACAACAATTCGTACTCCTTCTATGGTAAGTGAAGTTTGTGCGATATTTGTTGCGAGTATTACTTTTCTCATTTTAGATTTTTGGAGTGCTTTATCTTGTTCTTTTTTACTCAAAGCCGAGTACAAAGGAGAGATAAGAATAGCATCATCTTTTATAAGTTCATTCAAAGACTTATGCAGATTTTTTATCTCTTTTACACCCTGAAGAAACACAAGTATATCACCCTCATCTTCTTTGAGGGAGTGTTGTAAGGTCTTTAGGAGTTCTCTATTCATCGTTTTAAGATTTGGTGCAGGAGTTTTTATGTCCAGATAGTGCATCTCTACATCATAACTCTTCCCCTCAGAAGTCACAACAGGAACATCCCCTAAAAGAGAAGTTAAAGCAGAAGCATTTAGTGTAGCAGACATGATTAAAATCTTTAAATCTTCTCTTAGTAACTCTTGGACTTGAAGAGTAAGGGCTAAGGAGAGGTCACTATGGATACTGCGTTCATGAAACTCATCAAAGATAATCATCCCCACTCGCTCTAACATCTCATCCGCTTGTAACATACGAACTAAAATCGCCTCAGTCACAACAAGTACTTTCGTCTTTTTAGTCTGAACGCTATCCATCTTTACCTGATACCCAACACTCTGACCTAACTCTTCACCGAGCAGTCGAGCCATCTGAGTTGCCACCATTCGAGCAGCAACTCTGCGTGGTTCTAGCATAATGATGATTTTACCATCAAGATATGACTCATTCATTAAAGCAAGTGGAACTCGTGTACTTTTTCCAGCCCCAGGAGGTGCTTGGAGTATAAGAGTAGAGTTTTGTCTTAACTTCTCTTGCACATCTGTTAAAACAGCATCTATGGGAAGTGACTGCATTGTAGTTACTCTTACTTTTTAAAGTAGTAACAGTACTCTAAGTTACCCTCTTTTCCTGTTAGTTTTGAAGGTTTTTTTTCTATCAACTGCCACCCTTTAAGTCCACAAGCATCTTCAAATTTTATCATAGCATTTTGTATCGCTTTTTTATCAAGCACTACTCCGTTTTTATCGCGTTTAGCCTCACGACCCACTTCAAACTGTGGTTTAAATAGTAAAATAATATCTCTAAACGCCAACCTATCAACATCATCAAGTATATGTAAAAGCGAGATAAACGCCACATCACTCACAACTAGGTCAAACTCTTTATCTGACTCAAAAACTCTAATATCACAAGACTCATACACATAAACGCGAGCATCCTCTCGAAGAGACTTATGTAACTGCGCCGTTCCAACATCCACACAAGAGACTTCCCTCACACCTCTCTCAAGTAGCACCTCAGAAAATCCACCCGTAGAAGAGCCAATATCAAGTGCCACCTTATCTTTTACATCTAAGTCAATCTCTTCTAAAAATTCTAAGAGCTTAAACGCAGCCCGTGAGACATACTGTTTATACGAAGTAACTCTAACCTCATCGCCCTCTTCTATCTTCAAAGAGCTTTTTTTACTAAGCTTCTCATTTACAAAAACAAGTCCCTCTTTTATGATAGTCTGTGCCTTATTACGACTATCAACAAACTCTTTTTCTACGAGATAGTTATCTAAACGCATACACAACTCCCAAAATTAAACTAGTAAATATAGTACTCACACTCTCTTTCATTTCTACCTTCGTCATATTCATAAGAGTCATTAGAATCATCTTCTTCTAATGGCTCTTCATTTAAGTAGTCAAACTCTTCTCTACTTCTTGTATCTCTTCGTTTTCTTTAAAAATTATCATTATATTTCCTATGCTGCACAATGTGAAGTCATATTTACTAAGTTGTCTTTCTCTTTCTCATAAGTTTTATACAAATCATAAGCATTTTGCAAGTTCATCCAAAACTGAGGTAGTAGTACCAAAGTATTCAGAGAGTTTTAATGCCATTAAAGATGTGATACCGCGCTTCTTGTTATAGAGTTCACTTAGAGTCTTTATACCTACATTTAAGTCTGTCGAGAGTTTTGCTTGTGTTAAGTTCAAAGGGATGGCAAACTCCTCTTTTAAAATAATTCCAGGATGAGTACTTGGTCTGATAGCTTCCATATTTTTTCCTTTATTTGTGATAGTCATCAATATATACATCATAGGCATTTGAATTCTCGTAAGTAAATATAACTCTGATACTGTTCTCATTTATTCGAATGCTACAAAAACCTTTTAAGTTACCTTTTAAATGCTCAAACCGATTTTGATGGTGGAACTCGTAAGTCCGACTTCTCGTCAAAGGAGGCATTTAAGCATATCTAGTTTTCTCTTTTCCAAACATTGTTCACAGCCTGAGAAAACTTTCTTCTGATTTTTACCATTAAAAAGCTGCTCTGAGTACTTACACTTAAAAAGATTTTTATCATATAGATATATTATCACAATACGATAAGTTAAGTCCAAGAATGTTATTCAAGCATTCTCTTTCATTTCCTACCTTCATCATACTCAAAAGAGTCATCCGAGATGTCTTTTCTCTAATGGCACTTCGATCAAGATAGTCATATTCTTTTTACTTCTTCTTGTAATGTTGTATTTGTGCCTCAATTTAAGAAGTATATCTATTTAATCTACTTTTTTAAAATTATTTTACAGAGTAAATGACGAATATTTTTATTTTTTTCAGGACTAAACCACACTACTACATGCTCTTAACTCAATACTGTCCTACAATATAAGCATTGCTAAATTTTAAATCTAATATTGTTTGAAATGATTTTGAAAATGTAGATACTACTTTATTCTTATAAGTTAAACATAAATTATTAAACTTAGGTCGTTTTTCTATACTTAGGTAATTCGATGCAAAGAAGTCACTATTATGAGCTGAAAAATCTACATCAAAACTTAGACTAACATCATGATAAACTCATTTCATAGGTAAAAAATATTTTATTATCTAAAAAGTAGTTATTTTTATCTATATGATACTCTACATACTCTTTTTCTTTGCTATATCTTGACCTATTCTTAAAATATCTAGTTCATATTTCTGCCCGTGTGTCATTCCAACATAAAAGAGCTGTTTTTCTTCTTCATCAGTTGATGGATTTTGATTGACTAAAAGAAAAATTTTCTCAAACTCATACCCTTTGATTTATGAATAGTTGAGACAATTATATTTTTTTGTAATTCTCAAAATCTTCTAATTTAATTTCAAAATATAAGAATCCCATTGTGAAATATAATAGTTGTCAATTACAAAAATTTATCTACAATTTGCAATACTTTAGATTGGATGATTTGAATACCTTTCTTCAATAATGCCTAGTGCCTTATTAAAGTACTCCTTTATATGAAGTTCTCATCTAGTAAAAAGCTATCAAGTACATGACAAAACTCTACAAGTTCTATCATATTTTTTAATTCAAATTTTTCCCTTTCTATAATATATCGAGCATCTATATTATTTTCTAGAAGTAGTGAATATATCTGCATAACTTCATCATTTGTATGTGTTAATAT
>JAUZRZ010000052.1 GCA_030949945.1 Sulfurimonas sp.
AAAACACCTATCTATAAACCGCATCTGGTGAAAATACTTTTGTCACGCGGTATTCGTTAAACTATCTTGAAGACATAGACTTAATCAAGTTTGACTTTTTAGGTTTTAAAACCTTGATGTTATCCAAAATGCAGTCAAACTCATCAAACGCCGTTATGATGTAGATGTGAACTGGGATGAGATAGATGTTGATGATGCCAAAGTCTATGAGGTCATTCAAACAGGTGAGACTGTTGGGATGTTTCAGATAGAGTCAAGTGGTATGCAGGATTTGAACAAACGACTCAAACCTGATAACTTTGAAGACCTTATCGCCGTTCTTGCACTCTACCGACCAGGTCCTATGGAATCGGGGATGTTAGATGATTTTATAGAGCGTAAACATGGTCGTAAAAAAGTATTTTATCCTTTTGAAGAGGTTAGTTTTGACCTACTAAAAGATACACTAGGACCCACTTACGGGATGATTGTTTATCAAGAGCAGGTTATGCAGATAGTGCAAATAATCGGTGGTATGAGCCTTGGTGGAGCTGACATCGTTCGTCGTGCTATGGGTAAGAAAAAAGTTGAAGAGATGGAGAAGTATAACCGACTCTTTAGTGAGGGTGCACAAAAACTAGGGCTGGACTATAAGCTAGCAAGTGACTTGTTTAAACTCATAGAAAAGTTTGCAGGGTATGGTTTTAACAAGTCTCACTCAGCCGCATATGCGATGGTTACATTTCAAACTGCATGGTTAAAGACTTACTATCAAAATGAGTTTATGGCAGCACTTTTAACTTCAGATAAGGACAACACAGACAAGGTTGTTCGCTACATTGATGAAGTAAAACGCATGGGAATAGAGCTAGGTCCCCCTGACATTTGTGACTCACAACTCGAGTTTTCAGCTATTACAAAAGAGGGTAGAGACATCGTTCTTTTTGGTCTTGGTGGAATAAAAGGGGTAGGTGAGGCAGCCATCGAAGTGATGTTAGAAGAGCGAGAAAAAAATGGTGACTACAAAGATTGGCAAGATTTTGTAAATCGTATCGAGCCATCGAAGGTAAATAAGCGTGTTATTGAGGCTATCATAAAGTCAGGTGGTTTTGATAGATTTGGATTTGCGAGAAAAGCACTCCTTGATCAGATAGAACTTATAGTAGATACTGCTAAAAATCTAGCGAAGCGAAGAAAAACGCAGTAGGAAGTCTTTTTGGAGATGATGAAGAGATAACTACTGTAGAACTGCATCTTAAAAACTCAGAGGAGTATGAACTCAAAGAGATACTAGAGTTTGAAAAAGATACTTTAGGCTTTTATGTTTCAGGTCACCCAATGGATAACTTCCGCCAAGAGATGAGTGAGCTAAACTATACACTCTCTTCAGAACTTGACAATATAAAAGATGGTTCTCAGGCGATTTTTATCGGTAAGGTAGAAGAGGTTGTCACTAAGATGAGTAAAAAAGGAAATCAGTTTGGTATAGTAAACTTGATGGACTTTCATGGAAATATGGAAATAATGCTTTTTAGCGATAAACTCGAAAAACTAGAGCAGATGAATCAAGAAGAACCTATCGCGTTTAAGGGTCGCATTACCATAACAGACTTTGGACCTCGTATAAACATAAGTAAGATAATGACCCTTCAAGAGGCAAAACGCGAGACAAAAAAAGTTAAAAAAGAGGTACAAGAAGCACCACCAGTACCTATAAATCTTTCAGTAAGACTCGATGCAAATCCAAATGTACTAGATATGCTCTATGGTCTCATAAACCAAAACAGAGGAAACCGACCGTTAAGTATAACCATAGTCTCAAAACTGCATAATGTCGTAATAGACTCGGCTATTCATGTAGATACTAAAATATTAGCAGCGTTAGAAGGTAATACTGATATAAATGTTTTAGGGGCATAAATATGAAAAGTTTAAAACTTATAATTGTATTATTTCTAACAGGGACACTATTTTGTCCATCTTTGAGTGGAGATATTCGAGGAACAGGATTTGGTGAGACACACAAAGAAGCTAAAAAAGAGGCACTGAGTGATTTAAGTCAGGTGATAAAAAGTGAAGTCTATTCACACATAGAGTCACACTCTACTAATAAAGGCTCTTCTACGAAGTCCACTATAAAAATAAGCTCAAACCTTCCTATAATGGGGAGCTGACATCTTTTTTTGATACACCTTTAGAAGCAAAAGCGGACAGTAGTCCTTAGTCAAAAAAAAGTTCTTAAACTCTACACGAAGAAGCTTAAATATTTACTTTTTGAAATAGACTCCGCTCTAAAAATGATACAAAAGTCCGAGGTCTCCCTCTTTAAAGTTAACACTATATGAAGACATCTTTTCCTTATTAAAAGAGTACTGAGCGTTATGAAAGTGTGGCTCTTGTACTTGGTGCAAAGATACAACAGTCTCCATCTATCACAAAAGCAGAAGTTAAAGTACAACTTGTAAAGTTAGGCTCTAAAATAGACTCTATATTGTTTGCAACAACCGCTTTTAGCAAAAGCTTTTACTCAAAATAATATATATTTATACCCACCTCTTATGCAAAACTCTACAACTGCAACACAGTTTAGTTCAGTATTTTCCAAGGAGTTAAAAAGTAAACTACAAACGACTTCCTTCAGTCAAAATATGCTTTCATATATTTAGTAGGTGGGCACACACTCACTAAAAATATGATGGTACTTAACTATGAGTTGCTGAGTAGAGTTACAAATGAAGTAGTAAGTTCAAAAACTCTTAACATAAACAAAAGCATATAAAGACTTACAAGCTAAGCCTCTTAACACCAAGACTTTGATGCTCTTCTAGACGCAGAGGGTTATAAGTTCGAGCAATTTAAAAGTATCTCTTAATTCAAACAGAGGAAGTGAAAATTTACTCTTTGAGGATGATGATGAGATTGAACTCTTTGTAAAGCTTAACAAGATGGGTTATCTCTACATAGTGGGATATACTTTCAAAAACAAGAGGGAGCATTTTCCTATCTTTTAGAACTGAGTGAGGGTCATGGAGACTCTAAGTTTGTTAAGTTTATAAATGCAGAGGATGCCAACAAGTGGATGAGTCTAGGTAAATTTACAGTTGAGCCACCTTATGGAGTTGAAAGTATACAGGTAATTGCATCAAATAAAAAGATAAAACACTCCCTCGTAAAGTGTATGATGAAGAGAAGTGGCTACTATATAATCTCAAAAGAGAT
>JAUZRZ010000053.1 GCA_030949945.1 Sulfurimonas sp.
TATTAGGTGGAAAATACAAAAAAAATCAACAACATAAGATAAAAACTTTTCAAAGCTAGAGAAGTTAAAACTTGTAGAAAAACTTTCAGACTTTTTCTCTGTATGACACCGTCGAAGATAAGACACTGCTTATCTTCAAAAAAAGTAGAAGTGTAGAGAGTTTATTTCTATAAACCCTGCGACCTCTTCAAAGGGAAGTCTTAACTGACTTGACTGCTCGTTTAGTCTATACCCAAAAAGGTAAAACCATAGAGAGTTGATACTTTGAGCTATCAAAGTTCAGTATCGCTTCAACTTTCTCTTTCTCAAAGCCCTTCGTAATAGGACAAGAATCCAATTCCCATGGTAGCCATTTGAGTCATCATATTTGCGAGGCTCGCAATATAAGTCTGTCTTGCACTCCAAGAGTAGATATTTTCATCACTAAGAGTGTTTTCTAAGGCGGAGGCATAAAGACCAAGGTACATATCAAGTTTTTCTTGAGGCATATCACGACGAGCAAATCTTTTTCCACTTCGGTCCACTCTCCAGGTTTAAGAGAGTCTATTCCTGCTAAAACTATTACAAGATGTGAACAAGAAGTAACTTGCACTTGATCCCAACAAGCTGGTCTTAGTTTTGCTTTTAGGGCATCATTTGTGATGACTAAAAACTTCAAGCTTCCATACCAAAGAGAGAGGGTGATTTTCGCCCTGCTTCAAGTATGGAGTGCATATCTTCTAGCACTTATCTCTTTGCTCTCATCAAACAGTTTACAAGCATGTCTAAATGCCATTGCCTCTTTAAATGTTTTTTCTTGACTCATGATATTTTCCTTTTATGTAGAAGTATAGCACTCTTTACTGCGTTTATATACGAGGAAAGAGTCTTCGCTTGACCTTGTAGGCGATGTCAAATGCAGTACCATGATCAACTGAAGTTCTTACTATGGGTAGGTTTAAAGAGATATTTACACTCTCATCAAAGTATAGCGCTTTAAGTGGTGCTAGACCTTGGTCGTGATACATAGCAACATAATAATGATAGTCTTTTCGAAAATGAGGTGTAAACGCAACATCAGGAACGATAGGACCCACAAAACGCTCAAGTCCTAGTTTCTTGTTTGCACTTTTTATAGCTTTTAGAATTCGCATATCTTCATGTCCTAAAACGCCATTGTCTCCCATGGGGGTTTATACCCAAAACACTATTTTCCACTCTTGAGCAAGAAGAAGTGAGGCATCTAAGTCAAGCAAAAACTGCTTGAGAAATTTATATGTCACTTTTGTGTAACTTCACGGAGGGGAATATGTTCTGTCACAAGTGCGACAAACATCTCAGGACACCCAAGCATCATTATAGCCTCAGCATCGAAGTGCTGGCGAAGAAGGTCAGTATGCCCTTTATACTCAAGCCCTGCAAGCATCCAAGCCTCTTTATGGATAGGCAGAGTAACAACCCCATCCGCTTTTTCTCTTCACAGAGTTTGACGTACCTGCCATAAAAGAGTCATAAGCATAACGACCACTTTGTGCATCTACCTCACCTGTGTTTATCTCAAAATCTCCTGTCTCACTAAAGCTCTATATCTTGTGGTAGTTCTTTTTTTAAAAGTGTAGCAGCCTTATCTAGCATAGTTTGATTTATACAGTAGATAGGCTCACAAAGTTGTGAAATCTCTTGATGACTTTTAAGAATTATCTCAATACCAACACCGTTAATATCGCCGACACTTATCGCAATTTTTTTCATATATTATTTTCCAATCTTTAAATTATTTCCCAATGCCCATGAGTTCCACTAGATAATTTATTCGTTCCTTGTAGTTGTTAGTTTTGTTACTTCTTGTAAACTTAAACCTGTTTTTAAAGCTATTGTTTCTTTGTCTAACACATCTAATAAATTTTTAGCTATCTCTAACTTCTCTTTTTTTGCTCCCTCAATACTCCCGATTACATAAGTAGATTCATAAGCACTAGCTTGGTCATGAAGTGATTTTTGATAACTTTCATATTCTGCTCTCTCTTTATCATCCATTTTCAAATAGTCTAAAGTCTCTTTTGCTTTTAGTAGTCCTTTAGCTTTTGGATTTTCAGGTATCTCTTCATTTTTCAAAAAGTTTATCCATTCATCTAATGTATCTTTTGAGTTGTCATTAAAGTTTCTTATTTTTATTAAATAATACTCAGGATAAATATTTTCAACACTTGTCTGACTTTATATAATTCTTTTTGTTTTTCATTGAGTTTTAATTGTGTATGATTATGAAGTCCTATAAAGTTTGTAGTACCTTTATAAATATAATCATCTCCATCTCCAAAGTCAAAATATAAAATTGATATTGATATAATTTTAGTTACTTTTGAATAAGAATCAGATTCTTTCATATGTTCTGAAATAGCTTTAGTTGAAGCATATAATATTCTTTGTAGATAATCCATCTCTCTATCATATTGAATCTCTATTAAAACTATCTCTTGCTTTTGATTTTTAACTTTTATATCAAGACGATTAAATTTGTCATTTTTTAAATCTTGATTTGATTCAGATTCTAAAACTTCTAAAATAGTTATATTTTCTTTTAGAAGTTCACTTAAAAACCTTCTAAGATTTCAAAGTTTGCTTTACTTCTTAGTATTCTTTTTATTGCCCAATCGAAGCTTATTAATTTTCTTGGCATCTTATTACTCCATTATCTAAAATTTTATCTTTATAATGATTTATAATAGTTAAAAATCTTGCATATAAATCCATCTTATATATTAAGTGTTAAAGTTTGCATTATCAACTCTTGTGATTTAATAATATCATTATAGCAAAAGCTAAAAGACATCCAGCACGGCTGCCATCTGTATTGCTTAATAACTGATTTAAATTTCCAGATAATGTATTTTTAGTCTAGTAAGTCCATACTGTTTTGAATACTCTCATCTATAAACTTTAAAAGTTCATCTTTGTCATTAATAGCGGTTAAGTATTTTGTTCTGTGTTCATTTTCAATTAGAGGTGGAACAATATTATTTTGTATAGCTTGAAAAGCCATTATCAATCTTCCAACTCTTCCGTTACCATCGGCAAATGGTGTATTCTTTCAAATAATATATGAAACTCTGCAATATCTTCTAAACTCATATTATTACTATTAAATCTATATAGTAAATTTTCTAAATCATTTGAAATTTTGTTAGGAAGTGAAAGTTTTATATCTACACCTTTAATGTATCTTTCATCTAGTCTGTATGCTCCAATAGGTTTAGATACAAATTGAGGTGCTACTTTTAAAGCATCTTCAAACATAATTGCATGAATATCTTTTATAAAACTACTATCAATAATATTTTCTCTGTTTGTAGCTTCACGAACTATGACATCATAAGCTTTTGCAAAGCCTAAGATTACAAGCTGTTCATGTAGTGGTTTATCTCCAGCAGTATTCCCATGTTTCTAGCAACTCTTTTGTTTCTCCAAAAGAAAGAGTTGTCCCTTCCATCGCATTTGAGTGGTGAGTGATTGAGATACGAAGTTGTCTAAAAAGTTCTTCTCTTTGTTTTAGTGATAAGTTATTTAGTTTATACATATCGACCTCATTTTAGTGTTGTATTATTTTAGCATTATTTCATATATATTTCTATCATTTTACTTTTCGCCATAAAATTTGTTGCATAACTCAATAGCTTATAAAAGTCTTTATCTGTTGGATTGGTACTGACTTTTGAAACATCATGTGCTACCTTCTAGTAAGCTCTTTCATCTCTTTAACAGCATCATTTAATCCAGTAAAAACACTTCGAGCTATGATACTTTGTCCGATGTTTAGTTCTACTATCTCTTCTATGTTCATCATCTCGCCAACATTATGGTAGTTGAGTCCATGTCCTGCTGCTACTTCAAGACCTATCTTTTGTGCATGAACTGCTGCTACTTTTATGTCTAGTATGGCTTTTTCAAGTCTCTCACTTAGCTCATGTCTTGGGAGTTCTAACTCTTTTATAGAGTGGTTTGAAGAGGGGAGGTTTGAGTTTAGCATCGCCCAAAGGTTGGCAAATAGACCCGTATGGAGTTCTACCATCTCTGCACCTAGCTCTTTACTTTTATCCATTGCTTCTATAGTCGGGTCAACAAAAAGTGATACAGGAATGAGGCTATCATGAAGTTGTTCGATGGCAAAACGAATCTCTTCTTCGTATTTAAACACATCAAGTCCACCCTCTGTTGTAACTTCTTCGCGTTTTTCAGGGACTAAAGTCGCACGATGGGGTTTTATAGTAGATACTATATTTAATATCTCTTTATTGATAGAACACTCTAAGTTCACGGGCACTTTTGAGTGAGCCATAATGTTTTTGACATCACTATCTTGAATGTGGCGTCTATCTTCTCTTAGATGTATAGTTATCTGGTCAGCTCCTGCCTCACATGCAGTGTAAAGTGCTTGAAGAATATCTGGGTCATTTACTCTGCGTGCTTCACGAAGAACTGCTACATGGTCTATGTTTACACCTAGGGTCATTTTTTGCATCTATTTAGCCTCAATACTTTTATAAAATTCTTTATACTCTTCTTCTAGCGTTTGACTCTCTACAGGCTCACCTATATGGACGTCAATACTCATTTTTTCTTTATAAGGTGCAGCCTCAAATACCTTCTCGTTTTGTCCTGAGATACAGATAGGTATGATAGTGAGCTTGTTTGCCTTAGCAATTTTACTAGCACCACTTTGAAAAGATGTGATGCCTTCACCCTTAAAACGTTCTCCCTCTGGAAACATATAGAGGTTCATATTATTTACTTTTTTAAATGTTTTTTTGATTTTTTTAAAAAAAGTAAGGAGTCCGCGTTTGTTATCTAAATCAACACTAATACAACCACTATACTCAAAAAATTTACCATATATAGGTGACTCAAAAAGCTCCTGTTTAGCTATCCAAGTACCATTTTTACTTTTTGTGCAAAAACAGATTCCATAACCATGATGTCTAAAAGAGAACGGTGATTTATCGCATAGAGAATTTTATCTTCATCCGGAAGTGAGCCATGAACCTTTACTTCAATGTTAAGATACTTTAAAACTTCTTTAGAGTAGTTTTGACGCTCTTTTGAGAGTGTTTCATAGGCTGGTTTAAGTGTTATAAAGGGATGAAAAAAAGTTTTTTTGAAGATGTGAACATATCTGAGCCCAAGCTCAACCATAAATATAAATTTACCAACATTTTTAAGACCGAAATTTTTTAGCATATATTACCTTTTAATAAAGATAAATTATAGCTAAAAACAGTAACAAAGTACTTAATTTTTCTCTACTTTACTTTGCCACTTCTGTAACCTGGGTGCTGATAGTCGGGTTTTTCACATCCAGATAAGACACTCATTGTTGCGAGTGCAATAATTGTCATAATTATTAAACTTTTCACTGTTTCTCCTTTTTAGTTTTTTCTTAGAGTCATCTCCGACTCCATTATCTTTATCTCATCATTCGCAAAGATGCGTATTTCATCATCTGCTTTAAGTTTTTTACTACTTATTTTTTCTGGATAATCAAAATGGTTAAGTATATGCTTTATAGTATTAATCCGAGCTTTTTTCTTGTCATCTGAGCGAATTATTGTCCATGGAGCATGGTCTGTATGTGAAGCAAGTAACATTGAGTACTTTGCTATGGTGTATTTATCCCATAAGTCTTGAGATTTCTCATCTACAGGTGAGAGTTTGTACTGTTTAAGAGGGTCGGTTCTGCGTTTATTAAAACGCCTCTCTTGTTCCTCTTTACTCACTGAAAAGTAAAACTTAAAGATAATAATATTTGAGTTGATAAGCATCTTCTCAAACTCAGGAACTTCGTGTAAAAACTCTTTATGTTCTTCTTGTGTACAAAAGCCCATAACAGGCTCAACCCCACCACGGTTATACCAGCTTCTATCAAAAAGGACTATCTCACCTGCTGAGGGTAAAAACTGAGTGTATCTCTGAAAATACCACTGAGAACGCTCCACATCACTCGGTTTATCAAGTGCAACAACTCTTGCACCACGGGGATTGAGATGTTCTGTTATTCGTTTTATAGTACCACCTTTTCCAGCAGCATCACGTCCCTCAAAAATCATAAGTACTTTTTGCCCACTATGTTTGACATGGTTTTGCATCTTGAGAAGTTCTATCTGCAGGCGGTGCAGTTCATTTTCATAAGCAAGAGTCTCTTTTTTTGTCCAGACAGCTACTCTGTCTCCATCTGTATGGTTTACTTCTTCTTTTTTCATATAATATTTTCCTTTATAAAGAGTTAGATACCAGAGAGTTAATGTCTGCTGCATCTGAAGTCTGTGCAAAACAACTTTTTTCTCCACATATCATATACTCATCCTCTTGGCTTGCTTTGAGCAAGATAAAAGGGTAGTCGATTTTAGCTAGTGTAAAAGCATTAAGTTCTATGTTTTCTAAAGATGTTTTGATAACTCTGTCGCCTTTTAGATGTCTGAGTACTTGTACTAACATATAGGGAGAGTAGATAGGTTTACGACCCAACTCATAAGAGTTATACTCCATCGTTTTAAAGGCAAAGTGTGTGTACTTATCATCTTCAAGAAGTGTACCAATGCTTAAAAGAGTATCTATCATAACACTCACAGAACTTGTATAGGTGTTGTCACTTATCTCAGCTTTTGTGACAAAATCACCAGCACTAAAACTCCAAACACCTTTGTCATAAAACTCTTCGAGTGCTTTGTTTACAAACCTATGTGCATAAACAAGATAGACTTCATCTTGAGTCTGTTTGTATGCGGTGAGTAGGGCTTGAGAGAGGAAGGCATAGTCCTCTAAAAAAGCTTTTACTTTTGGTGTTTTATGAATAAGAGTTGTATGATAAAGTGTAGAGTTTATAAACATAGTGTTGAGAAGTTTATCAAGATGTTTAATCGCTTTTTGTTTATACTTTGAGTCAATAGCTCCGAGCTTAAACATCGCGTTTATCATCATAGCAGACCATGAAGTCTGTATCTTTTTATCTATAAAAGGATACTCTCTATGTGAGCGAATCTGTGCAAGAAGTTGTTTGACCTCTTCAAACCACTCTGGAACACTGCCATCCTCAAAACGGATAATATTTTTTCCCTCAAAATTTCCTTCTTGTGTTAGGGACATCTGCGCTAGTTTTTGCTCAACATCTTTTATGTTTGCATCATTGAGTATCTTAAAAACTTCATCATAACTATAGATAAAGTAGCTGCCCTCTGCACCCTCACTATCGGCATCACTTGCAGAGTAAAAAAGTTCATCTTCACTCATAAAGTTATACCAAAAATCGACACACTCTTTTGCTATGTTTAAGTAAGAGACATCATCATAAGCAAGATAGGCATCAACATAAACACTTGATAAAAGAGCATTATCATAGAGCATCTTCTCAAAGTGTGGTACAAGCCACTTCTCATCAGTTGAGTAGCGACAAAAACCACCATCAACAAGGTCATACATACCACCTTTTTTCATAGCGTTTAGGCTTGTCTCAACCATCGCTTTAGCACTTTTATCATCATAAAGTCTATCTATAGTTAGAAGAGTGTTTAGTGTTGAAGCATGAGGAAATTTTGGTTTGAGAGTGAAACCGCCATTTTTAGTATCAAAGTTATTTTTTGCTTGGAGCATAAAGTTTTTTCTAAAATCCTCTTTTAAAACTGTAGCTTCTGTAGGATGTACAACATTTTTTAAAAAATCCTCAGCTTCATCTGCGTTTTTATAGAGTTGTTCATCATTTTCCTCGATTTTACTTGCGATTAAAGTAGTCAGTTCTTTAAAACCCATTCCTTCGATACTTCCTGCATTTGACTCAGGAGAGATATAAGTTCCTGCAAAAAATGGCTTGTTTTGAGGTGTAGAAAAAATAGATGTTGGCCAACCACCATTGCGACGGTTGAGTAACTGATGTACTTCTTGGTAGTATTTATCAATATCAGGGCGTTCTTCTCTGTCAACTTTTACGCAGATGAAATCACGGTTGAGTATATCCGCACACTCTTGATTTTTAAACACACTCTTTTGCATCACATGACACCAGTGACATGAGGAGTAGCCAATACTTATAAATATTGCTTTATTCTCTTTTTGAGCTACCTCAAATGCTTCATCACACCAAGGCCACCAATTTACTGGATCATTTTTATGTTGTTGGAGATAAGGACTATCTTCGTTTGCTAATCTATTTGACATATTTTCTCTTTGTTTCAGTTTATAAGCTAGTATTACAGACTTTTCTTAAAAAAAACCCTTAGAGTCTGTTATAAACATAGAGTAGGGAAACTTTGATGATATTTTGCTTAAGTGATGAAGTGCTTTAAAATGAGCTTGCTCGTTTAAAGCTCACCGCGTTTTACACGAGCTAAAACAAATGGAATATTTAAGCCATCGTTATTTATTCCCTCATCTCTACAAGACTCACATTTATCACCCATAGGGCATTGGCTATTTTCTAAAAGTTCATCTAGTGTATTAAAGTTATTTTCTTTAATACAAGTTGCAATATCTTCTATAGTTAGTGAGTTACAAGCACATATTTCTGTGTTTAAATCAATCATTTTTACTCTTTTTTTAACATAAGTTTAACGTATTGATTTTAGACAAAAGTGTATTAAAAAGAGTATAAACGATATCTAAAAGTTAAACTGCTTTAGAATTTACACATGATAATACACACTTTTTATAGTACTATTACTAAATAAAATTAAAAGGAAATATATGAAACATATAATACAATTATTTATACTATTAACATTAAGTATAAACAGTTTATATGCAGGGGATTTTTTACAACCTGATGAGGCATTTAAGCCTTATGTAAAAGTGAATGAAAATGCTCAGATTCAAGCAGGTGTAACACTTGGTAAAGATATATACATTTATGCAGAGAAAATGAATGTAGAGCTTAAGGGAACATCTTTAAAGATTAAAGAGATTAAGCGACCACTCTCAACAGACCATGAAGGAGAGCAAGTTTACACAAGTTCACCTGAGCTCGTTGTGACTTTGGATAATCCTGAGGGTTTAAGTGGAGTACAAAACTTTACACTTCTTCTCTCCTATCAAGGGTGTTCAGAAATGGGTTTATGTTATAACCCTTATGTAAAAGAATTTTCACTCTCTGTTGATCTCTCAAAACTTGAACCTAAAAACATTCGTAGAAGATAAACCAGAACTATCAGAAACAGATGCAATTGCAGATACGATAAAATCAGGAAATATTGGAATTGTTCTTTTGACATTTTTAGGTTTTGGTCTTTTACTTGCGATGACTCCCTGTGTTTTTCCTATGATTCCTATCATATCAGGTATTATCGTCTCTCAAGGAGAGGGTCTTACTACTAGAAAAGCTTTTATGTTGTCAGTTGTGTATGTCTTAGCCATGGCAGTTGCTTATACTATCAGCAGGAGTACTTGCTGGACTCTTTGGTGCAAATCTTCAAGCTGCACTACAGACACCATGGGTCGTTTACTCCTTCTCTTTCGTTTTTGTTGCCCTCGCGTTTAGTATGTTTGGTTTTTATGAGTTAAAACTCCCTGATGCTTTAGTCGAAAAAGTAAGCTCAGGAAAGGAGCGTGGCGGTTATGTTGGTGTTGCGATTATGGGCTTTTTATCAGCACTAATTGTTGGTCCATGTGTAGCAGCCCCACTTGCAGGTGCTTTAGTCTATATCGGTCAGACTGGTGATGCAGTACTTGGTGGAATGGCTCTGTTTTCTATGAGTATAGGTATGGGACTTCCTCTTATTGCAGTGGGTGTAAGTGCAGGTAAGTTTATGCCAAAACCAGGTGCTTGGATGACTATGGTAAGTGCTATCTTTGGTGTGGTGATGTTAGCTGTTGCTATCTGGATGCTAGAGAAAATACTAGACCCATCTATCACAATGGTTATGTATAGTATCTTAGGAATAGGGTTTGCACTATATCTTGGTGCATTTAAAAATGATCATCATTTTTTAAACAGAGTGTTGCGGTGATTTTATTTATCTATTCTAGTTCTCTTTTTATAGGTTTTTTAGCTGGTTCGTCTAGTATGCTTCAACCACTTGGCTTTTTAAACAAGCCCCTTATAGTTCAAGGAGTAGCAAGTCAAGAGGCACAAAAGAAAAGCTTTATTGTGATTAACTCGATAGAGGAGTTAGATGCTCTCTTAGAAGAGAACAAAGGGAAAAAGATTTTACTTGATTTTGCAGCAGACTGGTGTACATCATGCAGGGAACTCGAAGAGATTACATTTGCGGATGAAAAAGTAGCTCAAAAGATGAGTGAGTTTGTTCTCATTCGTGCAGACGTTACAAAGAACAGTGATAAAGAGAAAGCTTTAAGTCAAAAGTATGGTGTTTTTGGACCTCCTGTACTTATTTTCTTTGATGAAAATTCAGAAGTACAAAAAGCAAAAACTATTGTAGGTTTATAGAGCCAGATGACTTTTAGCACAGTCTAGGTTTACTGATCATAATTTAGAACACCACACTTACACTTTAGTGACAGTGGTCGGCATTTAGTACAGAAGCCCATTATAGTCGCAGGGACAAATTTTGTCCCTACAACCCCCTAAAGTTCTAAAAAAGGAAAAAAATATGAAAAGAACACTTATTCTACTTCTTATATTAGCCTCATCTCTTTTTGCAAAAGTAGAGTGGCGAGATATGTTTGATGCTTACGATGAAGCAGAGGCATCAAACAAACTTGTAATGGTTATGCTCTCAAGAGAGGGTTGCCCAGGTTGTGAGTATATGAAGAGTGTAGTCTTTGAGGACAAAAAGGTAAGTAAACTACTACACGAGGGTTTTATATCTGTTGAGTTAGATGTAGGAGAGGATTTTATACCAGAAAACTTAGAGTATTTTGCTACTCCAAGCTTTTATTTTTTAGACACAAATGAAAAAGTTTTAAAAAGAGTAAATGGTGGTGAAAAAGCAAAAGATTTTATAAAAACCTTAGAAGCACTTAAAAGATAAAAGAGCATATTTGTTAAAAAAAATAATTCTTGCCTTTGTTGTAATTATCTCTACCATACTTGTATCAACATTTTATGTTAAAAAAGAGCTAAAAGAGCAAAAGATAGATAGTATTATGGATCAGCTCTCTATTACACTAGAAAATAAGCTCCAAACACATAAAATGGACGACCTCAAAACTGCAATAGCCCTCTCAAAAAACGAAGCACTTATAAATGCTTTAAAAAATGATGATGAGGATTTAGGATATATTATTTTATCTGATATTTTAAATACTATAGAGTTAAATACAAACATTCATATTAGAGCACAGGTTATTACTAAAGAGTTAAACATATTTACTCGTAGTTGGGATGATATTTATGCGGGTATGCCAATAGGCGACTATAGAACTGACTTAGAGTACTTTAAAACACATACAAAACCTCGAAGTAGTATAGAGATAGGTAGGCGTTTAGGTATAAAAGCAACTGTACCCATCTATAAAGATGGAGAGTTTTTAGGTTATGTTGAGGTTATCTCATTTTTTAAATCTATCACTGAGTTTTTTAGCACACTTGGTGTTGACTTATATGTTTTACTTGACTTTGGGCATATGGACTCAGCAGTGCTTATGACACAAAATATTTCAGTTTTACAGAGTGTTATAGCAAATAGAAACTATAACTACTCGCATATTCAAACACTAAAGCAATAGATATGAAAACACTAAAAAAGAATGGAATGATACATAAAGATAATAAGTATATTTTTTATGAAAATATGTATGATGGAAGTTCTGAAGTGATTGGAGGGTTTGTCTTTGTTCTACCTGAGCGTTATCTTGACTACTTTAGAAATCCAGATGATGATATTAGTTTTTTAATTAATGTTACGAGAAGTTCATTGTATGATGTTGTTAAACAAGATAAATATGAAAATAGTGTTTATAATGATTTTAGTGCAAACTCTCTGTTGTACTTTCAGGATGTGATTGAGAAAGAAGATAGACAGATATTTTTTGATGAGGCTTATAGTAAGTTTGATAAGTACTCTAAAGATGAGCTTATACAGATGATGCTTAACCGAAAAATAGTGAAAAAAGTTGATGGGAGAATTAGATGAAAATTTTACTTTTAGAGGATGAATACTCTTTGCGTATTAGTATAGAAGAGTTTTTAGAAGAGATAGGCTATGAGGTTGATGGTTTTATGGATGGACAAGAGGCATACGATGCTGTTTATGATAAAAGTTATGATTTACTACTACTTGATGTAAATGTTCCAACTCTAACCGGATTTGAGTTACTTCAGAAGTTACGTCGTGATGATATTACAATTCCTGCTATATTTTTAACCTCTATGACAGATGTGAATGACCTTAAAGAGGGTTATAAACGCGGGTGCTGTGACTATATGAGAAAACCTTTTGATCTTTAGTGGAACTTGAGCTTCGTATAGACCAAGCATTAGCTAAATATCTTAATAATGATAGTAGCATTGTAACAATAGGTGAAAATCTAACTTATGATCTAAAACGCTCTCAGTTAATGTTTGATAACAAAGAGATAGTACTACGTAAAACGGAAAAAGATATACTAGAAGTGCTTATAAAAAACAAAAATGCAATAGTCTCTACGGAGATGTTTCAAGATGAAGTGTGGGGAGATTATGTTGAACCTGCGACTATTCGAGTGCAACTCAATAACTCAAAGAAAAAACTTCCAAGTGCTATAATTGAAAATCGGCGTGGATTAGGTTATATTATTGAACGATAGTAACTACTCTACAAAGTATGCTTTAGTATATACAACACTGATTACACTTATTTTACTAGCACCACTTTTTTACTACTTTACATATATGAAACATATTCATTCAATTCAAAATGAGTTACTTCTCAAAGAAAAGTCTCTTTTGATAGTCAAAGCGATGCAAGACTATAACCAAGATGAAGAGTTTTTTGAGTATCCTCGGTATAAGACTTTTACATCAGGTTTATATGATGAAAGCTTCAAACCTATCTTTTCACTGCTTGAGTATAATATAAAGTATTTTAAAGATGGTTACCATCTTGATGGCAATCATGCCTATCTTATTGTAAAACTTCCAAATAGAAGATACTTTGGTGCTAAATATCTTATAGTTAAAAATAGTATCTCTTTTGCTTCTGTATATGAAAAAATATTAATGATTCTCTTTTTTATAGTTGTTTTAGTATTTATTTTAAGTCTGTTTTTCTTACGTACTTTTGCTAAACCTTTTCAGAAAATGAACAAACAACTTGATAACTTTATTAAAGACTCTGTGCATGAGATAAATACTCCTCTATCTATTATAAATGTCAATATTGACCTCTATAATAGAAAAAATGAAGAGAATAAATATATGCAGAGGATGAAGGCTGCTACAAAAGTACTTTCAAATATTTATAATGATATGGATTATTTGATAAAACATGAAAGACTAACATATGAAAAAGTTCAAATCAATATAAAAGAGTTCTTGCAAGAGAGAATTGAGTACTTTAGTGAGGTAGCTCGAATGAAAAAAATCATTATAAAGAGTGAACTTCAAGAGTGCGAGAGTATATATATGAATGAAAAACAGTTACAAAGGCTAATAGATAACAATATATCTAATGCTATTAAGTACTCTTATGAAGATTCAAGTATAGATATAAGTCTATATATGAAAGATAATAGATGTCACCTTAGTTTTAAAGATTATGGTGTTGGGATTAAGCAAACAGAAAAAATATTTACTAGGTATTATCGTGAAGATGCCTCAAAAGGAGGGTTTGGAATAGGTCTAAACATAGTTAAATCTATTATAAGTAAAGAAAATATCGATCTCCAAATCGAGTCAGAACCTAAGAAGGGAACACAGTTTCTCTACATATTTCCAGAAAGATTTTACAAATCAGTATAAAAAAATCTAATTTTACATAAATTTTACAAATCGTAGTTATACTTGCTATTGAAATTACATAGGAGAAACGAGAATGAAAAAAACTTTGATTATGTCACTACTAGTAAGTGCTTCTGTTTTCGCTGCTGATTATAGCGGTGTTATAGAAAAGCCAAATGCAAGTAAGCTGATTGAAAAAGATTTGTTAGCACCTGCTAAAGCATTTAAAATGCCTGCTGGTTGTGTAACTACAAACCCAGAGTCAATAGCAAGAGGTGCTTTTATATTCCATAACTTAAATGGTAAAAAAGCAAAGAAGAACCCACCAAAAGGTTTATCTCGAAAAAATGCTAAAGGAAAAAACAAACAATACGGTAACTGTATAGCTTGTCATAATATTGAAGGTGCTCGTGGTGCTGGAAATATTGGTCCAGATTTAACAGGTTACAAAGCTAACATTTATAGATACTGGTGCAAGAGATAACAAGTTTGTTTTTCAAAAAATTGCTGATCCTCGTATTGACAACAAAGACACACACATGACCGTTAACTTAACTACTAAGTTATTTACTCCACAAGAAATATGTGATATTACTTCATATATCGTATCTCCAAAATAGAAGGAAAATAGAATGATGCAAAGAAGAGATTTTTTCAAAAAATTAGGTGTTGTAGCAGCTGTTGGTGCTGTAGCTCCAGTAATGAGTTTTGCTAGCGATAAGCCAAAAAGTAAAAATGCAATGTCATATGAAACAGCTTTAAATGCTATAACTGGTGGTAAAACTCCAAAAAAATCAGCAAAAGTGAAACTAAAAGTTCCAGAAATTGCTGAAAATGGTGCTGTTGTACCTGTTACTGTAAATGTTGACTCTCCAATGACTTCAAGTGATTATGTAAAAGCTATTCATATTTTAGCTTCTAAAAACTTTAATGCTCGTTGTATTGATGTAAACCTTACACCAGCAAATGGTAAAGCAATGTTCTCAACTCGTATTAAACTTGGTGGTACTCAAGAAGTAAGTGCATTAGTTGAGTTAAGTAATGGTGATTTTTTAATTGCTACTCAAAGTATTAAAGTAACTATCGGTGGTTGTGGTTGATTCTAACCCCAAACTTTAGACATAGAAATAAAAAAATAATAGATTAAGGATAGAAAATGGCACAAGCAAGAAAGTCACTGATTAAAATCAAACCAAAGAAATTTAAAGATGGTGAAATTGTTAAAGTTAGTTTTATGGTAATGCACCCTATGGCTACAGGTACAACAAAAAACAAAAAAACTAAACAACTTATTCCAGCAAAGTTTATAAATAGTGTTAAGTTTAACTATAACGGAAAAGAGATCACAAACATGACTGTTTGGGAAGCTTTATCTACAAACCCAGTATTTACAACTTATATGAAAATAAATGGTAAGGGTAAATTAACAGTTACTTACACAGATAATACTGGTGAAGTAAATGAGAAAAGTAAAAAGATTAAACCAAAAGGATAGTCATATGAAAACAGGAATCAAAATAGCTTTATCTCTTGCACTTCTTTCTACACTATCTTTTGGTGGAGAGCAGTTTGCGATGAGTGATGCTGACCGTGCAATGTATGCTGAGATGTTAGAAAACAACCCAGCAGATTTAATGGTTGCTAATGGTGAAGAACTTTTAGCTGAGTATTGTGGAGGAGACGAAGGTATTGCTGCATTTCTTAATCAGAGTGAAGATAGCCTACCAGCTTACCTAGCAGGTTTTCCTCGCTACTTACCAGAGTTCAAACAAGTTGTAGGAATCGATCAAGTCCTTCAAGGTCTTATGAGTAAAAATGGTCACAAACCATTTAAGCTTAAAAGTTCAGATATGTTCGATATGAGCTCATATGTTAAGTCTTTAGCAAATGGTGAGAAGTCAAACATAGATGTAAATGCTAACCCTCAAATGAAAGAAGCATATGCTCTTGGTAAGAAAACTTACATGACTAAGCGTGGTGGTAGAGGTTTATCTTGTAACTCTTGTCACTCTGATGCTGTTATTGGTAGTGTTTTAAGAACACAACCATTACCAGATTTAAGTGCTAAAGGTGTTGCAGTTGCAGCTACTTGGCCAGCATATAGAATGACAAAGTCATCTCTTAGAACACTGCAACGTCGTTTTCAGGGTTGTATGAAAAATGCACTACTCAAAGTTATTCCTATTGGTTCACCTGAGATGGTTGCCTTAGAAGTATACTTAACAAGTGAAGCCAAAGGTGCTGAGATAGCTGTACCTGGTTTAAAAAGATAGAAGGTTAGGGAAGTGGATATTTCAAGAAGAGACTTTATGCACATTGCGGCGATTTTAGGACTAGGTGCTACTACTGGTGGTATGGCTAGTTCAAAAACTCCAGCTAACATTGGTCTAAAAGATATATATGAGTTTAATGCAAAGGGTAATTTTACTCTTTTGCATATGTGTGATATTCATGCACACCTTAAACCACTATACTGGAGAGAGCCATCAACTTTGATATCTGCTCCAAACTTAGTTGGTACGCCAGGGTTTTTATGTGGTGAGGCTTTTGCTAAACACTACGGTCTTGAGCCATCAAGTTTAGATGCGTATTTTGATACACATATGGACTTTGATACTCTTGCGAAAAAATTTGGAAAAATGGGTGGTGTTGCTCATATAAAAACATACCTAGACCATGTTCGCAAAGAACGCGGAGCTAGTAATGTTCTATTTTTAGACTCAGGTGATACTTGGCAAGGTACTGGTGTTGCACTCAAAACAAGAGGTGAAGCGATTGTAAAAGCGCAGAACTATCTTGGTGTAGATGTAATGGTAGGACACTGGGAATTTACTTATGGTAAAGAGAGAGTTATGGAGCTTATTGAGATGTTAGATGCTAAGTTTATCTCTCAAAACATTATAGGTAACGACCCATTTGAAGATGAGTATGAAGAGTTAATATTTGAACCATATACTATAGAAGAACGTGGTGGTGCAAAAATCGGTATTATCGGTCAAGCATTTCCATTTACTTCAACTGCAAATCCTAAAGAGTTTACAGAGGGTTGGAGTTTTGGTATTCGTCCAGATACACTTCAAGAGTATGTTGATGAACTTAGAAATGAGCATAAGGTTGACTGTGTTGTTGTCCTTTCTCATGATGGCTTTTCAGTTGATCAAGAAGTGGCTCGTATGGTACATGGTATTGACTTTATTTTAAGTGGTCATACACATGACCCTTCGCCTCAACCTATTGTTATCAATGGAACAGTGATTGTTATCGCTGGTAGTCATGGTAAATATATTGGGCGTTTAGATATAGATGCTAGGGATGGAAAAGTGATTGATTATGAGTATAAACTTACTCCTATCGCATCAAATATGATTCCAGCAGACCCTGCAGGTGTGAAACTTGTAGATGAACTTTATGCTCCGTATGCTAAAGAGATGTACGAAGTACTAGGACAGACAAAAAACACTTTATATAAGCGTGATACATTTTTCTCAACTTTTGATCAGCTCATTAATGATGCTATCATGGATGAGATGAAATGTGACATGTCATTTACTCCTGGGTATAGATGGGGAACAACAGTTCTTGCAGGAGATGATATTTTAATGGATAATGTATATGAGATGTGTGGTATCACATATCCAAGTGTATATACATTTGAGTTAAAAGGAAAGCAGATTGCTAACCTACTAGAAGATATTGCCGACAATGTTTTTAATGCAAATCCACTTTACCAACAAGGTGGCGATATGAGTCGCCTTGGTGGTGTCACTTACAGTATCGCTGTAGCTGCAAAAGCTGGAGAGAGAATTTCAAAACTAATGATTGGAGGTAAGCCTATAGACTTAAAGAAAACTTATATAGTTTCATCATGGGGTGGTAACTTACAAAACGCAGGAGAAAATCTTCAAAAAGATAAAATTCGTGCAGTGTATGATGTAACTCGTGACTATATTAAAAGACAGGGTGTAGTTGATGTAAGTAATGCGGGAAATGTTACTTTAGTTGATTATGACTGTGGTTGTCCGGTTAAAGGCTCTCGTAGCTGTTAGTTTGATAGAGGCCGATGGTAGTTAGTGCTACCATCTGATTTGATATATGTTAAAATATAAACAAACATATTTTAAGATACTAATAAAAATACAAGGAAATAAAATGAAAAAATTACATATAAGTTTAGTAACTGCTGCGGCATGTTTACTCTCTACTGCAGTATATGCAGAGGATGCAAAACCAAAACGTCACTTTAAAAATAATATGATTGTTGTTACAAACATCAAACCAAAAAGTGTTGATAATATTAGTGAGATGTTTGGCGAGGGGATTCTTTACGGAAGACTTAGAATGAACTCTTTTAAGTGGGACTGGGCTGATGATAACTAAACAACCTAGATAATCATGCATTTGGTATTGGAGGTAGTCTTCGTTATAAAACTGCATCGTTTAAAGGTGTAAGTGCTATGGCTGGACTTTACTACACTGATAGTCCAATTGAATCTTTACGTATAGCATGCAGATGATATTGGTACAGTAAAAGCTGGTAAAGATACATTTAGTCGTTATAATGTGAAAAACTCTGGAAACTATAGTATGGCTGTACTTGCTGAAGCAAATATTCAGTATGAGTACTCAAAAACAAAATTAATTGCGGGTCGTCAAATTTTTGAGTCATTTATTACAAGATCAAATGATACAAAAATGATTCCGAATACTTTTGAGGGTGCTGTTTTAGAGATAAAAGATATTCCTAAAACAAGAATCCGTGGAGCATTTTTTACTGCACAAAAATTACGTGATCATACTGAATTTCATGATGTAATTACATTTAAAGATGGTAATGGCGATAGCTGGGGTAACAATGATGATTCTGCTATCCATAAAGGTTTATCTTACAATAACTTTAAAAATGCTGGGGCAGATGTAAATCATCAACTTATTGTTGTTGATGTAAGAAATAAGTCTATTAATGGGCTTAAAGTTGATGTGACTTATGCTTCAGTACCTAATGTTGTTGCTTCTATCACAGGTGAATTAAATTATAAAATAGCTCTTCCATCTGGTTACTCTTTAACTCCTGGTGTTCGCTATATGCATCAAATGGATGATGGTGGTGGTGTTATCGGTGGAGCTACACTTAAGGGTACTCTCGCAGGTCAATCAGGAAGTGCTTTAGGATACTCTAATATAGATTCTTTAAATTCTCAACTAGCAATGGCTCGTTTAACACTTAAAAAAGGTCCTTTAAAAGTACAAATTGCTTACTCACAAGTTGCTGGAAGTGGAGCGGATATCGTAGCTCCATGGAGAGGTTTTCCAACTGGTGGATATACTCGTGCAATGGCTCAGTATAACTGGTATGCAGGTACTAAAACAACTTGTGCTGAAGTAAATTATGACTTTGGTAAAGCTGGCTTAGTTCATGGGTTTAGTGCATTAGCTCGTTTTGCAATGCAAGATTTTGATGAAGCAAAACAAGCTGCTGGTGTACAAGCTGATAGTAATATCCTGCATATGGATTTACGTGAAACTATTACACCTGACTTATATGCAAAAATTCGTATAGGTTTAGTAACTGCTGCTGAGATAGAGAAAGTGAGTGGAAATAAATGATTCATATAATGAGTATCGTGTTGAACTAAACTATATGTTCTAGAACATATTTATAAATGTAATTGTGCTTTGATGTCATGATGCTTGAGTTTGTTTGATTCATTCTCTCCTTTTTCTTTTAACTACAAACTTCTACCACTAAGAGTATAGCTTGAACCACTATACTCTAAGTGGTCTCTCAAAATGACTGACGAGCATAACTTTGGTATGTGAAAACATACTTGTTCCCTATAAGCCAGCTATCTTTTAAGAGATGGTGGCTTATAGCTGTTAAACACCATAATAAGCAAAGCCCATTATGTGGCATGGACAAAGCCTTCAACCCCTAAGTATTCATCTTTACAAACTTCATGTATCATCCCTTAAAAGGATAAACTTTTGAAGCAACTTTTTTATACTTTCATATTACTACCCTTATCTCTTCTCTCATTTGATTATCATCTTAAACCTGTGCAAATTGGCTCAAGTTCTGTACACTGTTTTTTCGGACTCTCAGAAGTTATGAATAAACAAAATAATGGAAATATGTCTAACTCCTGTTTTGTAAATATGGGAAATAGCTACTTAGTTATAGATAGTGGTCCAACTTATCAGTATGCCCAGCAGGCATACGATCAGATGAAAAAAATAGCTGACTTAAAAATAAAGTATGTTATAAATACACATGTACATGATGACCATTGGCTCGGAAATGGCTACTATAAAAGTCAAGGGGCAAAGATAATAGGCTCATCTGCATTTGAGACTCTTGAGATAGAAGATATGCCACGAATGAAACGCAGGATAAGCCCAGAGGCATATGAAAAACAACACAGGTGCATCCTGAACTTTTTGTTGATGAGGAGATGGTACTTTACATAGATCATAAAAGAGTTATACTTCAAAACATTGGTACTAAAGCACATACCGATAGTGATATGACAATTTATATACCAAGTAAAAAAATAGTTTTTGTTGGAGATCTTGTATTTAACGATAGACTCCCTTCTATAAGAGATGGAAATTTAAAAAGTTGGCTAGAGGCACTTGATGATGTACTTTTACTTGATGTAGATTATATTGTAGGTGGACATGGTACAATAGTCACAAGAAAGAGTGTTGAGATGACATACGAGTATCTTAAAACTCTACGAGATGAAGTTCTAAGACTTATGGATGAGGGTGAAGAGATAGGTGATGTTGTAAACGCAGTCACTATGGATAAATTTAAAAACATAAACCTATATGACTCGATGCATAGACAAAATGTAGAGACTGCATATAGAATGTTAGAGTGGGAGGAGTAAACATGAAAAATTTTATACTAATTTTACTAAGCTTTTGTATCATAGCGACTGGGGAAACAGAGTATGCGCAGCCAATACCATCTTTTGATAATCCTAGACTTGTAGTCTTTTCGGTTACAGAGGATAGTGAGCATGCTTTTAACCATATTTTGAGTGTTGCAAGTAATGTTGTAAAGTATTACGGTGCTGATAATATCAACATGAAAATTGTTGCCTACTCTAAAGGGCTAAAACTACTCTATAAAACGAATAAAAGCACAGCAGCTAGAGTTGATGCACTTATGCAAATAGATGTAGAGTTTGTCGCTTGTGGTAACACAATGAAAACATATAAAATCAAAAAAGAAGACCTAGTTGAAGGCTCTGTAGTTGTAACAGCCGGTGTGGTTGAACTGCTAGAGAGTGTGAAGTCCGGTTGGACATATATTAAACCATAGGAAAAAAAATGAAAAAAATAATAATCGCAATAGTTGCACTAATGTGTACAATCTCCCTACAAGCAAAAGGTGATTTACACTTAATTAGTATTGATAACAAAAGTGGAGCAGTAACTCCTCTTAGTATAGAAGATGCTCTTGTAGCAAATGGCTTTGCAGTTGATTTAAACAGTGAAATGAATCTTCCTTTTACAAAACAGTTTAAAGAGACAAGTTTTAAAGTCTTTACATTGATGACATTTCATCACAATACACTTGCACTTGAACTTGTGAAGAAATACCCTCAAGCAGGTGTTATAACTCCTATGGGAATTGGTATTTATCAAGGGCTTAATGAAAACACTTTACATGTCTCAATACTTACAGCTGAGGCTCAAGGAAAGATTTTAGGAATTAAGACTCCTATACTTAAAAAATAGAAACTGAGTTAATGGCTGTTTTTAAAAAGAGTTTTCCTACAGCAAAGTTTGCTTTTAGTGAAGATAGTCTAAAAGAGGCTAGAAACCTTGTGACACAGTATGAGATGGATTTAGATGGTGAAGATTGGGAAGAGATGAAAGAGGAGTTTGAGATGAACCTTGAAGCTGGTTTTGAGCCTTTTGGTTTTGTAATGCCTTCATTTCTTGATCTTAACGAAGAGTTGACAAAAGAGGGAACTGTTGAGAGTCCATATGACTTTTATGACACATACTCTATCTGTAAACTAAAAGTTATCTATACAGTTGCAAAGTCTCGTCCAGAAGCTTCTGCGTTTGCACCATGTACAACTATGGTTATATAAGAAAAAAGATGAAGATAAAATTGTTGTAGGTTTTCCAGCTGTTTATAACTGGTTAAGTTCTGCGAAGATTGAAGATAAAGATGCAAAAGCTGTACTTATGAAAGCACAAAAAGATTTTGAGTCAATTTTACTAGATATTACAGAGTAAGCTTTGCTCATTATAGTCTCGTACATCAATGACTAGCTAGAGTAATTCTAGCTAGTTTTATCTTCTTCTGCTACCGCCACCACCATTTCGACCACCACTATTTCTACTTCCACCGCCACGAGGTTTGTTTCTCGCTCCACGATTACCGCCCATGTTGATAGGTTCTGCTTTTATGCTAGGGTCTGGTTTAAAACCTTTGAGCCATACTTTTGGAATATCTTTTTTAATAAGTTTTTCAATACCTGCTAAAAATTCATCTTCATCAACACAGACAAGACTTAATAGCCTCACCCTTGTTCCCAGCACGACCAGTTCGTCCTATACGGTGAACATAATCTTCACTCACATTTGGAAGTTCATAGTTTACAACATGAGGAAGTTGGTCTATGTCAATTCCACGTGCTGCTATGTCTGTTGCAACAAGAACACGGATTTTTCCTGCTTTAAAATCTGCTAGAGCTTTAACTCTTGCATTTTGGCTTTTGTTACCGTGAATAGCCGCTGATGTTATTCCATCAGTCTCAAGCTGTCCACATAAACGGTTTGCTCCATGTTTTGTACGAGTAAAAACTAAAATTTGTTGCCAATCACCCTCTTTTATAAGTGTGTAAGTAGCTCGCGTTTACGAGTTTTATCTACATGGTAGATAGCTTGTTTTATAGTCTCACTTGAGGCATTTGTTCTTGCTACTTCTATAAGAGTAGGGGATTTTAAAAACTGAGTAGAGAGTTTTTTGATAGAGTCTGAATATGTTGCTGAAAAAAGAAGTGTTTGTCTCTCTTTTGGAAGTACTGCTATGACTTTTTTGATGTCATTTACAAAACCCATATCAAGCATTCTATCCGCTTCATCAAGGATAAGAAAATCTACATGAGAGAGATTTATTGTTTTTTGAGAGATATGGTCTAGTAGACGTCCTGGAGTTGGCTACAACTATATCTATACCCTTACGAAGAGCTACAATCTGTGGATTGATTTTTACACCACCAAAAATTACAGCAGACTTGTAGGGTGTATGTCTTGCATAGGCTGCGATATTTTCTTCAACCTGAAGTGCTAGTTCGCGTGTTGGTGTTAAGATAAGTGCTTTTACCTGATGTTGTTTAGTTTCATGTTTTGAACGCAGAAGCAGTTCAAGCATAGGGAGTGTAAATCCAGCTGTTTTTCCTGTTCCTGTTTGTGCACCTGCTAGGATATCTTTGCGTTGAAGTATTACCGGTATCGCTTGTGCTTGGATAGGGGTTGGTTCAGTGTAGCCTTGTTCTTGTATTGCTTTGAGGAGGAGTTTGTTAAGTCCTAAATCATTAAATGTCATTTTGTTCCTTGTTCTTTTACGCATTATAATGGCAAGCCCTCATAATGGCAGGGACACTATGCCCTGCAACCCCTAAAGATATAAAAACATTTTTAGTTTGTTACTACAGTTTATGAGGTCAGTTGTTCATCTATAATAGCATAAATTTTGCTTTAAATGGATATAATTTCATAATTAATATTCAGGATACCTTATGTCAGAAAACAAAATCACTATAAAAGCGGGAAATCATCGTATTTACCAATGTCAAAATGAAAAAAAAACAGACCTTGTTAATAAACTCATAGAAGAGAATAAAGAGCTTGATATCGTTGTAGTGTGTTCTACTGATGTAACTGTACTAAAAGAAGCTATAGACTCTAAAGATGTAAGAGTTGTTGAAGATAGAGAACTTGTAAAAGATAAAGAGTTAGCGTGTGAGTTTCTTATCAGTTTTGATATGCCTGTAAAAGCGATTGTTTATATGGCAAGAGTGAGCTCGTGCATCAAAAAAAGCTGTTATGCTTTTAAATGAGAGCGAACAAAAACTACTCCACTCTATAGAAACACTACTTGGTCGTGCTATAAAACAAGAAGCACTAGAGGGTTTTATGTACGAAGTAGCTCCTGTTAAAGAGTTTGACCCACGAGCAAAGAAAAACTTACAAAATCACAAATCACTGAAATAGCAAAACAACGCCATGAAGATGCAACAAAATCAGATAAAACAATAGAGATGGAAGCACAGTGGGCGAAAAAGAAAAAAGGAAAAAATATGTACCTCGGTGATGATGAAAATGGAAAAGCAAAGTTTTCAGGAAAAAGTGGTGATAGAAATCACCGTCACGATGGCACTCCACGAGCAAAATTTGGTGCACCAAAAGCAGGTGGAAAAAGAATAAGTATAAAGGCTAGAAAACCTAAAGAGGATTAGTAAAGATAAATGCAGTAAAAAGTATGTCAGTTTGACATACTTTTTAGTCAAATAAAATTAATGAGATAAAATTTATAAAATTAATACAGGATGCTTAGTATGGCAAATGAAAGTATAACAGATGACATAGTACGAGACTTTTTTAAAACAAATCAATTGTATAAAGACAATAAGATTGTTATTGAAAAACAGTCAACAAAAACTAAGAAAATTGATAAACTTTTACTTAATGCCTCAAAGAGTGGTGGAGGTAAAGGTTACCCAGATTTTATAATCCAATATAAAGAAAATCCAAATTTCATTATAGTAATTGAATCAAAAGCGAATACGAAAAATCATAAATCAGCTACTTTAGATAGATATAAGGATTATGCAGTTGATGGCGTCTTACTATATAGTTCTTTTTTGTCAAAAGAGTATGATGTGTTGGCTATTGCTGTGAGTGGTGAAGAAGAAGATAAATTAAAAGTTTCCCATTTTTTACAATTAAAAAATACAAATGTAGCTCACCCTATCTTTAATGATGACAAACTTTTAACTCTGTCTGATTATCAAACTTCTTATCAAACGGATGAGAGAAAATTTAATCAAGATTTTCAAGAATTGCTAAAATATTCAAAAACACTTAATGACAAATTACATACATTAAAAGTCAAAGAGAGTGAAAGAAGTTTACTCATTAGTGGTACGTTAATAGCTTTAACAGACAATGATTTTTGCCTTACTTTCAAAAATAAAAGTCCAGAAAAACTAGCAAAATATTTAATTACCACAATTGAAGAAAAATTAACAAATGTTCAAAGTGAATATATTAAAAATATTATTTCATCATACTCTTTATTAAAACACATACCATCCTTCCCGTTAAAGAAAATGAATTAAGAGATATTATTGATGAGATAGATACAAAAAAATAAATAATTTTATTAAAACTTATAAATATTTTGATACTTTAGGACAATTCTATATTGAATTTTTGAGATATGCAAATAACGACAAAGGTCTAGGGATTGTATTAACCCCTCCGCACATTACTGAACTGTTTTCTGAAATAGCAAATATAAATAAAGATAGTATTGTTTTAGACACATGTACTGGAACAGGTGGATTTCTTATTTCAGCTATGAAGAAGATGATAGTGGATGCAGTGAGGAGATGAAAAAAAGAGTTAGAAATAAAAGTCTAATCAAATTGTGGGTGTAGAACTGCAGCATGATATATTTCTCACTCTTGTTTGTTCAAATATGTTTATTCATGGCGATGGAAGAAGTAATTTACATCAAAGGTAGTTGTGTTTTGATAAAAAGTCAAAGAAGAGGTAAATCTTTACAAAACCAAATACAGGGTTCTTAAACCACCCTATAAGTCATCAAAAGAGGATGCAGAAGAAATTAGAATTTATTTTAAATAATTTAGAAACAACTTGAAAAAGGTTCTCTGTGTATAGCCATTATACCAATGTGATGTGCATTATATGATAGCGGAGAAGCGAGTAGAGTTAAAAGAAAAACTATTAAACAATCATAAGATTGAAGCAGTTCTTCAAC